>JAZKYQ010000095.1:0-33658 GCA_045612205.1 Acutalibacteraceae bacterium
CTTTAAAATCAGCTAATTCCCACACCTTCCGCCAGAAAAAGACCTGTGCTTTGATACAAAGCACAGGTCTTTTTCAACGAAATAAATCCCTTACGGGATTTGTGAAATACGCTTCGCGTGTGAAATATTGCTTCGCAATGTGAAATGCCCGCGGGCGTGAGGGGATTTATTTCATTTCACTTGATGCCACAGCATCAAATTTCACAATTTACAAAGTAAATTATTTCACATTTGCCGTAAGGCAAATATTTCACTCGTTTCAAATCGTTAAAATACAAGTAATCGTTAAATTGTAACCATAATCGTTGATTTATAGGGGTAATCGTTAAATTACAGCCAGTAATCGTTGAAAGACAGTAAGTTTTATGATATAATTTGTTCAAGGTGGTGATTATATGACATTGAACGACGTGAAGATTCTGTTATCGGAAAACAACATTGTTTTCGATGTGCGCGAATTTGAAAATGAAACAGCATATTGGCACCATGTGTCAATGTTCCCTTATACCAAAAATGCAAAAACTTGTAAAGTCATTGCTTTGATCATTCAAAGCAATAGTGGAAGAAACGATATTGAACTTCAGTTCAATGCCGTTGATAGCACCTTTCATTTTGAAGAACTGTGGTTTGGTAGTTATAGTTTTGAAATGTTTGATTGCAACGAAGAAATGCTTGCTGACGATTTGTTGGATCGCATAAAAGAAATTCAAAGCGGCAATTTTGTTGTAATTATTGCAAATGACCTCAAAAACAGACGGTGGCTTGGGGATGCTTGTTTTGATCTGAATGACGAGGATGATGCCTTTGGCCGACAAGGCTTTGAAGAAGCAATGAGGCGAATTAACAAGCCCAAAGGACTTCTTTCAAGATTGTTAAAAACGCAAAAGCAATACGAAATTTACGATTGGAATACTTATCAGTGCATAGTAAAGTGATTTGCGCCCCCCAGTGTGAAAATGCACCCCCTAAAATAACTTTGCACCCCCTAACTACAAAAGGGGTGCATTTGTATCAAAATTAGAGTTAGTTCCCAAAAAATACCAAGTCGCAAGACTTGGTATTTTTTATCCAATCCCCTCCACAACCACAACATAAAAGCCCACAGGTCTGAATCCGTCATTGCAGGAAAGCATGGCGGATTTTTTATTTTTCATCCAGCCGTCATAAAAATCCTCTGCACCACAGGAAAGTGCCATCACAAAGGGTGAAAGTGTCTCCCACGCACTCAGACAAAAGCCGTCAGGTCTGTTCCAGCCCTCAGCAATAAAAACCTGACCTTCCTCAAGGTCACAGGCGTGCTCAATGGGATTTTCGTATTTTTCTATGAGGTCGTCATATATTGCCTTGCGCATTACGGTTATTTTAATCTTTTTCATTTGAGCACCTTTTCTACCCATTCCTTCTCACGAAAGCCCGTCAGCACAAAATCCTCTCCCACAACAAGAGGTCTTTTCACAAGCATTCCGTCTGTTGCAAGAAGCTTCAGCTGCTCTTCCTCGCTCATTGAAGGAAGCTTATCCTTAAGCTCCATTGATTTATAAAGAAGTCCGCTTGTGTTGAAAAACTTCTTAAGAGGAAGTCCGCTCATTTCGTACCACGCCTTAAGCTCATCAAAGGAAGGATTTTCCTCCTTTATGTTTCTCAGCTCGTAAGCTATACCCTTTTCATCAAGCCACTTCTGAGCCTTCTGACAGGTTGTACATTTGGGATAACAGATAAATTTCATAATTTTCACTCCTAAAAAGCTCTGCCGAAAAGACAGAGCCGTTTTTTCGATTATATCACATCCGCCATACTTCTTCAAGATGTAAATATTTCTTCAACGAAGCTTTCACGGAAATCATTCAGCCTTTCGAAATCCATAGCGTCAATATAAATTTCTTCAAGCTTATCGTGAACTGCCTTCGCCTTTTTGAGCCGTTCAACGCTCTCTTTTATAAGCTCATCTCTCACCCTTGAGTTAAATCTGAGATATCTCTTATTCCCGTAGAATTCCTCATGCATGAATCTGGCCGTGTGAATAACTCTGTCACAGGAAATTTCTGCCGAAGCGCCGCAAAGTCTTACAAGAGCAATCCCCTTTTCGGGAATAAGCAGATGCTCACCCTCCGAAGGATTCATAGGACAACGGCAGCTTATAGCCGTGTATCCGTTTTTGATTGCACCCTGAGCGATTCTCTCGGTTATAAGTGACGAGGCAACGCCCTCACTGTCGTCAATACCGATTATCCTCGGACAAAGGCTTCTGACTGTATCGGAAAGAAAAATGTTTCCCTTAGGCGTTATGGCACTTAAAAATCTGCGCTTATATTCACCGGGCTCGTTTTTCTTTTTCGGTGTAAGCTCACGGTAAATAAACCGTGCGGCAAAGCTGTCTGTTTTCTCTCTTTTTATATAGGCCGAGGCAATTTTACGGTTCTGACGGTTAACGTGACCTGCCGCCGCAAGATAGCCTGCGCTCTGCCTGTGGTAAAGCGAATTTTCTATAAACAGCCGCCTTATCTCATCGGCGTTTTTCCTGAGCTTTTTTTCATCCCAGAACTGACCGAGGTTGATTATATTCTCCGCCGCCCCCGGAAACCTCGGCTCCATAACGTGAGGTGCGGTACCGTCACAGATTGAAAAGCCCTTTTCGGGCACAATCAGTCCGTCAAGGCTGTCAGGATCAGAGGAGCAGTAAATAAGCTCCGTGTCAAAGCCTCTTTCTTCAAAAGCCTTTGCGATTTTCTTTATAAAAGTGGATTTTCCCGTACCGGGACCACCCTTGATTATATAAGCCTTTGTGTTTTTATATGGATTATAAAGCTCATCAAAAAATGAAACAAATCCCTCGGGAGTGTTCGCCGCAAGGAAAGAATTGCTCCTGATTGCCATAATTTTTCCTCCTTATTGCATTTTCATTAATATATTATTCCGAAACTGCGGTTTTTGTCACAAATTTATGTTGATTTTTAATAGGCTTTTGGTGTACAATAAGATGTAATGCTTTAACCTGTTTTCGGTTTAAGAAAAACAGGGCAAAAAATTTTGCGGAGGTAAAAAAATGACAGTTTACAGTTCCATCAACAAGCTTATCTCTTACGGACTTTCCTGCGGACTTATCGAGGAAAGCGACAAAATTTTCACAACAAACAGAATTCTTGAAATTCTTCAGCTTGACGAATACGAATACTGCGGTGAAGATCTTGAATGTGAAAGCCTTGAAGAAACCCTCGGTGAGCTTCTTGATTTCGCAGTTCAGAAAGGTCTTATTTCCGATGACATCACAAGCAGGGATCTTTTCGACACCAAGCTTATGAGCGCACTTGTTCCCCGTCCCTCAGAGGTTATCGACACCTTCTATAAAATCTATGACGAAATCTCTCCCGAAAGTGCAACGGATTATTACTACAAATTAAGCCGTGACACCGATTACATAAGAAGATACCGCATCGTAAAGGATATGAAGTGGAAGACTGAAACCTCCTACGGTGAGCTCGACATTACCGTTAACCTTTCAAAGCCCGAAAAGGATCCCAAGGCAATTGCCGCTGCAAAGCTTATGCCTCAGAGCTCATATCCCAAGTGCCTTCTTTGCATCGAAAATGAAGGCTATGCAGGCAGAATGAACCACCCTGCAAGACAGAACCACCGCATCATTCCTATTACAATTGACGGCACACAGTGGGGCTTCCAGTACTCACCCTATGTTTACTATAACGAGCACTGCATCGTTTTCAACTCACTTCATACACCGATGAAAATCGATGCTCCAGCTTTCAAAAAACTCTTTGACGTTGTAAAGCTCTTCCCCCACTACTTCGTAGGCTCAAACGCTGACCTTCCCATCGTAGGCGGCTCAATCCTTGCCCACGAGCATTTCCAGGGCGGTAATTATGAATTCCCCATGGCAAAATCTCCCATCGAAAAAGAGGTTGTGTTCAAGGGCTTCGAGGATGTTAAGGCAGGCATAGTAAAGTGGCCGATGTCCGTTATCAGAATCAGCGGTGAGGACACAGACAGACTCGTTGCTCTCGGTGATAAAATTCTCAATGCATGGAGAGCCTATACCGATGCCGATGCATATGTTTACGCTGAAACAGACGGCACACCTCACAACACAATCACACCTATTGCAAGAAAGCGCGGCGAGCTTTTCGAGCTTGATCTTGTTCTTCGCAACAATATCACAACAGATGAGCATCCCGACGGTCTTTACCATCCTCACAAGGAGCTTCACAACATCAAGAAGGAGAACATCGGACTTATCGAGGTAATGGGTCTTGCCGTTCTTCCCTCAAGACTCAAGAAGGAGCTCAAGCTCGTTGAGGAAGCTGTCCTTGCAGGTGCTGACCTCAATGCTTCAGAAGAAACCGCAAAGCACAGCGAGTGGTTCAACTCATTCAAGAACGATTACACCTTCACAACCGAA
This sequence comes from Acutalibacteraceae bacterium, assembly GCA_045612205.1. Lineage (GTDB taxonomy): Bacteria > Bacillota > Clostridia > Oscillospirales > Acutalibacteraceae > UBA6857. The sequence goes on from JAZKYQ010000095.1 coordinate 4,412, forward strand.
AACACCGAGGACATTCTCAAGGCTGAAACCGGAAAGGTTTTTGCAAAGTGTCTTGAGCACGCAGGTGTTTACGAAAGAAGCGAAGACGGCATGAACGCCTTCCTCAGATTCATCGACAAGGTAAACGAAAACTAACAGAACTAAAAAACTGAATGGGGTTAAATTTCAGTTTTCCAGGCAAGATCAAAGCTTGTTTATGTAAGCTTTAAAGAGCACAAAATTACGGATTGCAGCACATAAAAGACTTCTGCGAAGCCGAAGAAAATAAAGGGGTAAATAATCGGAAACAAAAGCTTGCTTGCCCGATTATTATGCCTTGTTGCGAATAATATTTTTTATTGAACGAAAAATAAAATCGGTAACAAATTTTCTCACTTAATGGAGGTCTTTTCAATGGACTACTATACCGTAAATGACGGAAAAGAAGAAGTTATCGATGTAAACGGAGTAAAATACAGACGCCTGTGCATCCGAACCCACGTTATCACCGACAAGGATGATATTGTTGATGTTGCGACAAAATACGCAAAGCCCTATCTTCATAAGAATGATGTTCTTTTCATCACCGAAAAGATTGTCGGCTGCACTCAGGGCAGAGCAATCCCTCTTTCGGAAATTCACCCTCGCAAGCTTGCTGTTATTCTTTCAAGGTTTGTTCTGAGAACACCTTACGGAATCGGACTTGCAATGCCCGAAACGATGGAAATGGCACTTAAGGAATGCGGAACAGTTAAGATTCTCTTTGCCGCAGGTGTTTCAGCCTTGGGTAAGCTCATCGGAAAGCGTGGCTGGTTTTACAAAATCGCAGGCGAAAAAGCAAGATCTATTGACGGCCCCTGCGAATGCACTATCCCACCCTACAACGAATGCGTATCCCTGGCGCCCCTTAATCCCGACGACGTTGCAAAACGAATCAGCGAGGCAGTCGGTTCAGATGTGATAATCACCGATATCAATGATCTCGGCGGCAACATTCTCGGCACCTCATCCCCAAGCATCAACAGAGATTTATATGTAAAAATTCTTAAAGATAATCCTCTCGGACAGTCAAGCGAACAGACACCTATGGGTATTATCCGCAAGACTGACTGATCAAATCTTTCCATTTGAAAGGAGTTATAAAATGAGCAAATACACCAAAGAAGACATCATAAGAATCACCAAGGAAGAAAAGGTAAGCTTTATCAACCTTCAGTTCACTGACATCATGGGCACACTCAAGAGCGTTTGCCTTACTGTAAGTCAGCTTGAAAAGGCGCTCGACAACAAGTGCATGTTCGACGGCTCTTCAATCGACGGCTTTGTACGAATCGAAGAAAGCGACATGCAGCTTCATCCCGACCTTGACTCCTTCGTAATCCTTCCCTGGGACTGCGAATCAGGCAAAACAGCAAGACTTATCTGTGATGTTTACAAATCTGACGGAACACCCTTTGAAGGTGACCCCAGATATGTTCTTCGCCGTGCAATCAAAAAAGCAAAGGATATGGGCTTTGATTGCTTCGTAGGTCCCGAATGCGAATTTTTCCTCTTCCACCTTGACGAGCACGGCAAGGCAACAACCAAGTCCTACGATATGGGCGGTTACTTTGATCTCGGCCCTGTTGACAGAGGTGAAGGCTGCCGTAAGGAAATCTGTCTCTGCCTTGAAAAGATGGGCTTTGAAATTGAAGCCTCACATCACGAAAACGCAACTGCTCAGCACGAAATCGACTTCAAGTACGACGAGGTTCTGCGCACCGCTGACAACGTTATGACCTTCAAGTATGTTGTTAAAAATCTTGCTAACCGTCACGGTCTTTATGCTACCTTTATGCCCAAGCCCATCTACGGAATCTGCGGCTCTGGTATGCACATCAACCTTTCACTTTTCAAAAACGACAAGAATGTTTTCTGTGATGAAAAGGACAATGCAGGTCTTTCAGAGGTTGCTTACAACTTTATCGCAGGTGTTATGCACCACATCAAGGCAATCACAATTCTTACAAACCCCATCGTAAACTCATATAAGAGACTTGTTCCCGGTTATGAGGCTCCCGTTTATATTGCATGGTCTGCAAAGAACAGAAGTCCTCTCATCCGTATTCCCACCGCAAGAGGAACCGGAACAAGAATTGAGCTTCGTAATCCCGACCCCGCAGCTAATCCCTATCTTGCAATGGCTGCAGTCCTTCAGGCAGGTCTTGACGGTGTTGAAAAGGCAATGACACCTCCTCCCCCGAAGGATTCCAATATCTTTGACCTCACTGCCGAGGAAAGAAAGGCTGCAGGCATCCACTCACTTCCCAAGACACTCCGTGAGGCTACAAAGGAATTCATCGCAAGTGACTTTGCAAAGGAAGCTATGGGCGAGCACATACATAAGAAATATATCGAGGCAAAGCAGGAAGAGTGGCGTGAATACTCCACAAGAGTTTCCCAGTGGGAAATTGACAAGTACCTCGGTAAATATTAATTGAAAGAGAAACAGTAATGAATTATAAAATCAATCCCCTTGCTTTTACGGGAATTTTTGCAGTCCCCGACGTTGTGGTGGATGAAAACCTCCGTCTGGCTTCAGCAATTCAGTTGAGAACCCTCTTATATATGCTCAGGCACAATTCTGACGGATTATGCTCTCTTTCCGATATTTCAAAAGCAACGGGACACAACGAGGAGGATATCAGCGATGCACTGATATTCTGGGAGGAAAGAGGCCTTCTTGTAAAAGACGGCTCTGCCCCCACGCCTCCCGTCACTGCAGAAAGCTTTGTGCAGAAGGTTGCTCCCGCAGCTGCACCGACACCCTTTGCTTCACCCGAGCCTGTGGTTCAGGCTTCTCCGAGCACAAAAAGAGTTGAGGAAATCCCCGTTGTCAAGCCCAACCATGAGCAGGTTGCCGCACGACTTCAGGAAAGCGAGGAGCTAAGACTCCTTTTTGCCGAAGCACAGAACATCCTCGGCAAAACCGTAGGCTACGACGGACAGTCAACCCTTATTATGATGCACGACAGCTACGGGCTTCCCGTTGAGGTTATTCTTATGGCCATCGAATACAACAAGGCCAAGGGTAAAACAGGCTTTGCCGCCATCTCAAAAACAGGCAGAGAATGGAGCGAGCTTGAAATCGACAGCATCGAGGGCGCAATTGAATATATCGAATCACACAACATTGTTGATGAAACCTGGCACAAGCTTCGTGCTATGACAGAAATCACCAACAAAAACCCCACACAAAAGCAAAAGAGATTTCTCACCGCCTGGACAAAGGAATACGGCTATGATGCCGATATGATTTTCTTTGCTTACGAGGAATCCGTCGACAACACAGGCAAAGCAAGCTTTGAATATATGGATAAGGTTCTTGCTAACTGGTACAAAAATTCAGTCAGAACTCCTCAGGACATTCAAAGAGAAAAGCTTAAATGGCAGCAACAGAAAAGCAAACTCACTGTGCAGAAAAATGTCAGACAAAAGCCTCCCGGCGAAAGAAGAGAGCCTACATTTGACGTTTCAGAGTTTACAAAAAAGGCTGTCGGCATAAAATATGTTCCCCCGAAGGATGATGAATAATGGCATATAAGCAGATAGTTTATCAGAACGCAAAAGCAGAGCTTGAAAACAGAAGAAAAAAAGCTGAAAGCGAAAACGACGCACGCCGTCTCAAGGCAATCAGCCTCTGCCCTGAAATTGCAAGAGTTGAAGCAGAAATTGCTTCCTACGGACTTGATGCCGTCAAGGCCCTCGGAATGGGCGGAGATGCCGAGAAATACATCCGTGACCTCTCAGTTAAAAGCATTGCCGCTCAGGACAGAAAAAAACAGCTTCTAAAAAGCGTGGGTCTGAGCGAGGATTACCTTGAGGTAAAGTACACCTGTCCCATCTGCAAGGACACAGGCTCTCACGGCGGATATTTCTGCGACTGTCAGAAAAAAGAGGTTATCAATCAGGCAAAGCTTCTTTTAGGTGAAACAACACCTGTGAAGAACTGTACCTTTGAAAAATTCTCACTCAGCTATTATCCCGATGTGGTTGACCCTGCGCTCGGCATAAGTCAGCGTGACCATATGGCAAGCATCCTTAACTTCTGTAAGGATTATGCAAACAACTTCACCAAGAAGGCACAATGGCTGATTATGTACGGAGGTACAGGCCTTGGTAAAACCCACCTCTCCCTTGCAATTGCAAATATTGTTATTGAGCGTGGCTACGGTGTTTACTACGGCAGTATCCAGAGCATTATGGATAAGCTTGAAAAGGAGCACTTCTCAAGAAGATCAACAGAAGAAAGCGAAAAGGATGCAATCACCTCTGCCGACCTTCTTATTATCGACGACCTCGGTGTTGAATTTACTACACAGTTTACAGTTGCAGCTCTTCACGACGTGCTCAACACAAGGCTTCTCAAGGGCCTTCCCACAATTATCAGCACAAATCTCGAAATGGACGAGATTTATGAAAAATACACTCAGCGAATTGCTTCACGACTTTTCGGAAGCAGTCTTCCCCTCGCCTTCTGCGGCAAGGATATAAGACAACGAAAATAAACACAAAGGGGTTAATCCCATGAAAATACAGCAATCGGCAGAAAACTACCTTGAAACAATCCATATGATTACCAACAACAAGGGCTACTGCCGTTCCGTAGACATTGCAAACGAGCTCGGCTTTTCAAAGCCAAGTGTCAGCGTTGCAATGAAAAACTTAAGAGAAAACGGCTTCATTGAGGTTCTCGGTGACGGAAAGATACTTCTTCTTGAGCCGGGCAAAAAAATCGCCCTTGAGCTTTACGAAAGGCATACAATCATCACAAAGGCACTCACTCTTCTCGGTGTTCCTTCAGAAATTGCCGCAGAGGATGCCTGCAGAATTGAACATGTAATTTCAAAGGAAAGCTTTCAGGCTATCAAGGAAGCTGTGAAAAAAATCAATAAAGATGAGGAATAAAAATATGAAGAATGTTCTTGTCACAGGCGCCACAGGCGGAATGGGAAAGGCAATCTGCTCCCTTCTCAACGAAAAAGGCTACCGTGTTTTCGGCCTTGACTATAATGAAGGCGAAAACTACGGCAATGTAAGCTTTTACAAATGCGACGTTACTGATATGTCCGATGTTGAAGCAGTTTATGAAGAAATCACCAAAGAAACAAAAGAACTCAGCGCCATTATTCACACCGCAGGTATATATGACCTTGATTCACTCATTGAAATGGATGAAAAGCGTTTTGTCAGAATCTTTGATGTAAATGTTTTCGGAGTTTACCGTATCAACAAGATTTTCCAGCCTCTCCTTTTCACAGGAAGCAGAATCATCATCACCTCAAGCGAGCTTGCACCTCTTGATCCTCTTCCCTTCACCGGAATTTACGGCATAACAAAATCAACCCTTGAAAAATATGCCTTCTCCCTTCGCCAGGAGACACAGCTTCTTGATATCCCCGTTTCAATCATCCGTCCCGGCGCAGTAAAGACAGGACTTCTCAACATCTCAAATGTTGCTCTTGACCGTTTCCGCAACAAGACAAAGCTTTATGTTGAAAGTGCAAACAATTTCCAGGGCATCGTTGACAGCGTTGAGGCACGTCACATACCTGCAGAAAAAATTGCAGAAATTGCTCTTGATGCACTCGAATCAAAAAAGCCCAAGTATGTTTACAAAATCAACCGCAATCCCCTTCTTCTTCTTATGAATGTCCTTCCTGCAAAGATGCAGGTATTTGCAATTGGGCTTATTCTCAAGCCCAGAGAAAAAAAATAAACAAATGAAATCCGTACGCTTTTTTGTGTGCGGATTTTTTTACTGTTGACAAAACACTTTTTATCAGCTATAATATATTTAACATTTAACTTAAATGTTAAATATCAAACCAAAGAGGTGGTACTTATGGGAATTCAGAACACCCTGAAGGCTCTGTCCGATCCGATAAGGCGTGACATTCTCACAATGCTCAAGCAGGGCAGAAAATCCGCAGGCGAAATTTCCGAAGCCTTTCCTGTAACCGGTGCGGCAATTTCAAGGCATCTTTCCGTTTTAAAGGATGCAGACCTCATAAGAGACGAGCGTGAAGGGAAATATATTTACTACGAGCTTAACGCTTCTGTCCTTGAAGAAATTATGCTTTGGATCAAACAACTGAAAGGAGTTGACTCTGATGATTAAAAAGCACCTTAAAGCAATAATTATCACATCTGTCCTGACCCTTATGCCCATGATTATCGGATTGATCCTCTGGGATAAGCTTCCCGAACAGCTTCCTACTCATTTCGGAATAAACGGTGAAGCTGACGGTTGGAACAGCAAACCCTTTGCTGTTTTCGGACTGCCTGTATTTATGCTTGCGATGCATCTTATCTGCGTTCTTGCAACAAAGGCAGACCCTAAGCACAACAACATCAGCGACAAGGTTTTCACTCTTATTCTCTATATAACTCCTACCGTAAGCCTTCTTATGTGCACACTCCTTTACCCTGTTGCTATGGGCAAAAAAGTGCCTGTGAGCATTATTGTGATGCTTTTCGTGGGACTTGTGTTTGTATTAATCGGCAACTACCTTCCCAAGTGTAAGCAATCCTACACCATCGGAATCAAGCTTCCCTGGACACTTGAAGACAGCGAAAACTGGAACAAGACTCACTCGTTATCAGGTAAGCTCTGGGTAATATGCGGACTTATCATTATGGCAACTGCCTTCCTTGAAAATCCCTTTATATTCTTGCCTGTCGTTTTAATTATGATTATCGTTCCCACAGCTTACAGCTTTTTGCTTTATAAAAAGAAGAAGGGTAAATCAGAATGAAAATTATAGGACACATCAAAACAGACTTCAAGGAGAAATTCGGCATTCCGAGGCAAAGCGGACTTGTAAAGGAAAGCACAGGAAAAATCGTTTTTGAAAAGGAATATAACGTTCCCGAAGCCTTCCGCGGACTTGAGGATTTCTCTCACATCTGGGTATTGTGGCAGTTTTCCGAAGCCGTGAGAGATAACTGGTCACCGACAGTAAGACCGCCTCTTTTAGGCGGCAACAAAAGGATGGGTGTTTTCGCAACACGCTCACCCTTCAGGCCGAATTCCGTGGGACTTTCCGCATTGAAATTAGAAAATGTGGAATTCTCGCCAAAGGAAGGAGTAATTCTTCACGTCAGCGGTGCAGATCTTCTTGACGGTACGCCGATTTATGACATCAAGCCTTACCTTCCTTATGCAGACAGCATTCCCGATGCAATCGGAGGCTTCACGGAAAATCTTGAAGAAAGAAAGCTCGAGGTTAAGTTTCCTGCCGAGCTTCTCCAAAAGGTGAGAGAAGAAAAAAGAACCGCCCTTAAAGCGGTTCTTCAGGCGGATCCGAGACCCTCTTACCAGAACGATCCCGAAAGAGTGTACGGAATGAGCTTTGCTGATTATGAGGTGAAGTTCACTGTTGACGGCAAAAATCTCAAAGTTATCGACATTGAAACTATATAAACAACCAACCCACAGACTCCTCTGTGGGTTAAATATTTGCATATAAAATTTTACACGCCCATGCCACCGTCAACGCCGATAACCTGACCGGTAATAAAGCTTGATTTTTCACTTACGAGGAATGAAACAAGCTCTGCAACATCCTCAGGCTTGCCTGTACGGCAAAGAGGGGTTTCTTCAACAACTGACTTCACGGCTTCCTCGTCAAAGCAGCTGTTCATCTGTGTTTCAATATATCCGGGAGCAACGCAGTTTACTCTTATTCCGCTCGGACCGACTTCCTTTGAAAGAGCCTTTGTAAAGCCGATAAGTCCTGCCTTTGACGCACTGTAATGCACCTCACAGGAGCCACCCGTAACGCCCCACACAGAAGAAATATTGACAATGCTTCCCTTCTGTCCCTGAAGCATCAGAGGTAAAACCTCCGCAGTCAGCTCCATTGCATTTGTGAGATTCACATTAAGAAGCCTTCTTACACTCTCACCGTCAACACACTGAAAAACACCCACAAGAGAAAGACCTGCGTTGTTTACAAGCACATCCACGCTGTCGGTAATTTTCTTTATCTTTTCTCCAAGCTTTTTTCCGGCAAGATCCTCTGAAAGATCTGTCTGCACAGAAATAACCTCCACACCGTAAGCTTCTGTTATTTCCTTTGCAATTTTCTCTGCCTTATCCTTACTTGAATTGTAGTGGAGAATTATATTATATCCGTCTCTTGCAAGCAAGCGGCAGACCGCTTCGCCTATTCCGCCTGTTCCACCGGTAACAACTGCTGTATTTTTCATTTCCTTCTCCTTACTTGCCTACACAGAACTGTGAGAACACTTCATCAACAACGGCTTCTCTTGCCTTTTTACCTGTAAGCTCAAGCAAATCCTCGATTGCCGAATCAATGCAGACATTAATCGCATCCATTGTCATTCCCATGTTCACGGCATCGATTGCCTCTTTGATTGAAGCAAGAGCCTTTTCGGCACTTCTTCTCTGTCTTTCCGTTGTAAGCATCGCCTGAGAGGTATCTATTTTATCCGTACCGAGCGCTCTTTCAATAGCCTCGGAAAGCTCCTTTTCACCGTCACCCATAAGAGCGCTGATGAATATAACCTCACCGATAGATGCTTTTATCTTTTCAATATCAGCCTTACAAGGAAGGTCTGTCTTATTGATTACACCGATTACCTCTCTGCCCTTACAAAGCTCAAGGATTTCCTCATCACTTTCATCAAGACCTCTTGAAACATCGAAAACAGCAAGGATAAGTCCTGCGTTTCCGATTCTTTCCTTTGCCATCTCAACGCCGATGCTTTCAACCGTGTCATCACTTTCACGGATGCCTGCAGTGTCAGCAAGCTTGAGAAGCACCCTTCCGACTCTTACTGTTTCCTCAACAATGTCTCTTGTTGTGCCTGCGATGTCTGTTACAATTGAACGACGAAAGCCTGAAAGCATATTCATAAGCGCAGATTTACCTACATTCGGCTTGCCTACAATGGCAGTTTCAACACCGTCAGTAATTGCCTTACCTGCATCGAATTTACTGAGAAGTCCTTCAAGGCCCGTATAAACCTCATTGAGACTTTCTTCAAGCACATCAAAGTCAAGCTCAGGGATTTCATCATCGGGATAATCCACCCATGCAGCCATATTTGCCGCCGCTGAAACAAGCACGTTACAGAAGGAATCAATCCTTTTGCTCAGAGCACCGTCAAGGGCAGTGAGAGCTGCCTTCATTCCGCCCTCACCTCTTGCGCTGATAAGACCCATAACTGCTTCCGCTTCGGAAAGATCCATCTTGCCGTTGAGAAAGGCTCTTTTTGTAAACTCTCCGCCCTCGGCAGGTCTTGCTCCTGCTGAAAGAACAGCTCTTAAAACCTGACTTGTGACAAAAACACCGCCATGGCAGGAAATTTCAACTGTATCCTCACCGGTGTAGCTTCTCGGTGCACGGAAAACAAGGGCAACACATTCATCAAGAACCTCATCACCGTTATACGCCTTACCGTGAGCTGCAGTATAGCCCTTCATTGACTCAAGGCTTTTGCCCGAAGTAGTTTTTATCACCTTATCGGCAATGCCGATTGCATCGTCACCGGATATTCTTATAACACCTATTCCACCGGGAGCAAGAGGTGTGGAAAGTGCCGCTATTGTATCACTCATTTTACTGTCCTCATCCTTCTTCTTTCAATACCTGCAGAACTTCATTTGCAACGGGAATTGCATCGTACATTCCTATACCGCCGTTTTCAAGGCAAACAACAACAGCATAAGGGAAGTCTACCCTCTGAGAAAATCCTACAAACCACGCATGAGTGTCTCCTGTTGTAACCTCAGCCGTACCGGTTTTGCCGCACATTTCAAGCTCCGGGAATTCTTCGTCGCCGTAATAGTTAACCACATTTGATCTGAGAAGCCTCTTCATCTGTGCCGCTGTTTCAGGCAAAAGGTTAAAGTAGGGATTCTTTTTACCCTTTATATCAATCATTTCCGAGGAGCTTTCAACAAGATAGGGAATAATTGCCGTGCCGTCATTTGCAATACCGCCCATAAGCATAAGCATCTGACAGGGATTGACAAGGGTTGTAAACTGTCCGATGCCCGCCCAACCGAGGTCAAGCTTCGTTGTGTTGCTGACATCAAATGTGCAGCACACAGCTTCCGCCTTGCTGATTGTCACATTTTCGCCAAAGCCGAGCTTTCTGACGGTCTCCGTAAGCTTTTCACTTCCGATTTCATTTGCAAGCGTACCGAAAACAACATTACAGGAACAGTTGAGCCCTTTCTCAAAGTTAACCTCATTGTGAACACCGTTACAGATAACGTCACCGTCACCCTTACCTGTGCCCGTTGTGTATTTACCCGTGCATCTGAATTTTCTTGTGTAAATGTCGGGAATATTTTCAATTGCCGCAATGGCAGTCACAACCTTGAAGGTTGAACCAGGTGTGAACACGCCCGAAATTGCTCTGTTAAGATATATGCCCTCATACTTACCTGTTGTATCCGTGTCAATGTCCTCAGGCTTATCAAGAGGATCATAGTTGGGCCCCGACGCCATACATACAGTCTGACCTGTCTTATAATTGTAAACCACAACGGTACCCTTGTTGCCGTCCATAGCCTCATAAGCAGCCGCTGAAACATCAGCGTCAAGCGTAAGCCTGATATCACAGCCTCTGTCGGAAGAAAGAACACCGTAAATGCCGTTTGCAAAATTATAGCCCACAAGATTTGAACGGTAGAGAGTCTGTATACCTGTTGAAATGTAGCCCTCGGAGTCACCGATAACATGAAGGGTGGAACGCCTTACTGCTTCATCGTTGCTGTAAACCCTTTCACCGTCAACAGTGGAAATAAGAGGCACACCGTTTCTGTCATAGATTGTTCCTGCGACATTAAGACTTCCTTCATCATAAATGTGCTCGTTGCCTATATCTGCAACCCAGGTTGTACCCTCTGAAATAAAGGTGTAAAGCATAAATCCGAGACCGCCGAAGAAAGCAACCACAAGCAAAAGCACAATATAAACTCTTTTAGTTGTATTTTTCACCTGACCTGTCTCCTCTCTATGCAGTTTTATATAAATTGGGATAAGCTCGGATATCTGCCGCCTTTATGAAAGCGAAAAGCGCCCAGCAGCAAATCATACTTGAACCGCCCTGACTTATAAACGGCAGAGTAACACCTGTAAGAGGAAGTATATCCGTGACGCCGAATATGTTAAGGCTTGTCTGGAAAAGAATCATAGAGGCTGCTGCCGCCGCTGAAATTGAATAAAAGGTTGACGGTGCACTTTTTGAGCATTTTACCGCATACAGCAGAATTACCGCAAAGGTAATAACAACAGTAAAAGCGATAATCATACCAAGCTCCTCGCAGAGCATACCGAAAACAAGGTCGGTTGTGCTTGCATAAACATAACGAAGCATACCGTTACCGATACCGAGTCCCTGAAGGCCACCGCTTACGGCATAAATCAGAAGCCTTGTCTGCTGATAGCCGGGCCCGTAGGGGTCATCCCATATGTGTCTGTAGGTTTCAAATCGGGCCGCAACGTGAGGACGGAAATAAAGGATAAGAAAGGCTCCGACAAGAGCACCTACACAGATAAACGCAATTGAACGTATGTCACCTGAGCGCATAAACGCAATTATAATAAAGGTGAAAAAGAAAATCAGCGCAGTACCGAAATCCTTCATAAGAAAAAGCACTCCGATACAGCTCATTGCAAAAAGAATATACATATAGATATTCTTTGAAGTGAGCATTTTATCAAGTGTTGCCGCACCGACAAAGACAAAGGCTATTTTAACAAGCTCTGAGGGCTGAAATGAAATCGGGCCGAGAGTTATCCAGTTATAGGCACCGTTGATTTCATTTCCCGTAAGCCTGATAAAAAGAAAACAGCCTACAAAAAATACAATTGAAAAAATCGCAAGCGGTGTTCTCATCATCATAACTCTTTTAACGTCCTTTATAAACCACAAAAGCACGTCATAAACAATAACACCGAGAACAATTGTAATAAGCTGAGTGAGCATACTGCCTCTTGCAACGCTTTCCGTAAGAGCAAGACCTATTCCGCTTAAGAAAAAAGCAATAAGCTCAATTTCAAAATTGACCTTTTTGACAACGCCCTGCATAAAGGCAACATAAAACCACTCAAAGGCAATGTAGCCGAAGGCCATCATTGCTGACTCGGCATAAAACTCCCCCTCTTCAAATATCACGGGAATAAAGGTGATAATCTGAAAAATTGTTATAAGAAAGAGAATGAAGCTACTGTCAACATATTTATATTTTTTCCTTATTCTGTCGCGTCTGAGAGATGCGCCTGTGCTTTTTTTCATCTTATCGCCTCCTTTTAATTATGATAATGAAGCCTGTCATCAGCTATTGCGATAATATCTCCGTCAAAAAGAAGCTGAGGACTCTTTATTTCGTAGCCGTTAAGATAGGATTTACCCTTCACCTTATCAATAGCCCAACCGTCTTCGTAAAGCACCAGAAGGTTCTGTAATTTTTCTGCACCGCTGCTGCGAAGTCTGATATCACATTTTCTTGCCGCACCGATGCTTACCTCGTTTCCGCAAAGAATAAACACTTCACCTGTATCCTTGTTTATGATTCTCGGCTGCTTCTTTGGCTTTTTCTTTGGCTGAGGACGGCTTCCTGTTTCTATTGTAACGCTGTTTGACTTGTTGCTGTAGGTCGGAGGAGTAACGGGACGCTTCTTTTCAAACTTAAGCTGAGGCTTATTGTTTTCATCATAGAAATACGCTCCGGAGTTATTCTTTGAAGACGCAGTTGTTCTCTTTCGGAGATTTTCATCTGCCTGATAGCTCTGCTTACCTGTAGCAGGTGCCTTTCTCTGAGCAGCAGGCTTTGCCGAAGCAGCAGTCTGCGTTCCTCTTTTTGTTTTTCTTCCTACAGGCTGTACAGGGTCATCAGCTATCTCAAAGCGGAAACGGTTTTTACCTAAATCGATAATATCTCCGTCCTTAAGCAAGGCCTTCATTTCAACACTTTTTCCGTTAACCTTAAGTGTAGCCTTTGTCAGAAGGTCGTGAATATACCACCCGTCGATTCTTCTTGTAATAACCGCATGGGAACGGGCAACTGTGTCATAAGGCAGAACTACATCACAGCTTTTACTTCTGCCCACAGATGTTTCCCACATATTAAGCGCATATCTGTTACCGCTGCTCATATCAATTATATACCCGTAGATTTTTTCCTTCGGGTGACCAAGCATAAGTGTCATTATACATTTAACAAGAATAACCACCGTAATAACAGGCAGAATAAATCTTGATAAAGCCCATATAATTTCCATAATCCACCTCGTCTCGTTTATTAATTTACAGATTACTTGCTTTCTTCAAAAATTCTCTTAAGAAAATCAATTCTCTTTTTCATGCAAACAGAATAAATCTCACTGTTCGTTGCAATGTCATAACCGTGCATTGTACCCTTTGTTTCAAAAAGTGTAGCCGTATTGCCGCTTTCTCTTAGCTTGTTATAATATTTCACACCACCGTCGTGAAGACAGTCGAACTCTGCAGTTTCGATATAAGCTTCCGGAAGATTTGTGAGATTTGCCGCATCGACAACGGAAAACCACTCCTTGGGTGAATAATCACCCTGAGGTATATATGCCTTGTTATATCCTACTGCCGCCTTACTGTTACACATAGGAGTGTCCGTAAATTTCAGCATGCTTTCACTCTGAGGATCAGAATCCACAAAGGGGTAAAGCAGTATCTGTGCGCAGGGCGCAACAACGCCCTCATCTCTTGCAATAAGACAGGTTACGGCAGAAAGGTTTCCGCCTGCACTGTCACCGCAAAGAGCAATTCTGCTTCTGTCAATACCGAAGCCTTCCGCATTTTCACTTATATATCTGTAGCTTTCAAAGGCATCCTCAACGGCTGTCGGAAAAGGATATTTCGGTGCAAGTCGGTAATCCACAAAGAAAACCTTTGCACCAAGACCAAGAGCCAATTTTTTCGCAAAGGTAAAATGATGGGGGGCCGCATTATAAACAAAGCCTCCGCCGTGATAAAAAACAACGCACGGACAATTCTTCTTTTCGGCAGTCACAGGTGTATAAATGTATGCCTTTATTTTTTCACCGTTTTTCACGGGAATTTCAATTTTTTCTTTTATGAGCCTTTTATCGGGAATATCAGTATAATAAAAAGCTTTCATGAAAAACTGCATAAAAGGCAGAACAGGTAAAATTACAGGCGGATTAAGAAGGCTGTATATTCTCAAATCTTTGTTGTAGTTATATTTGTTTATTTTTGACATTCAACAACACTCCAATCCGGATATAATTAATTATATTATAACATATATATCACAAAATTAAAAGACACCTTAAAGCAAAAAAACAGCTTCCCCGTCACAAAAGACGGGAAAGCGCTTTTATTATGAAACATATTTTGCAATCTTCGGAATTTTTGAAACTCCCCAGGAAACAAGGAAGGAGCCTGCCAGAACAAGAATCCAGAGCACCGGTGCTCCGATAGCTGCCGGGATTTTGACATAAGGCAGAAAACTGAGATTCATTGATGCATGGTCGGGACTGAGATGAATAACCTGAATTCCGAAATACTGGAACGCACGCATTACAAAAACGTGGCAGAGGTACACACCGAAGGAACGAGCCGAAAGCCATTGAATAGCCTTGACGGTTTTCTCCTTGAATTCGATTTTTGAAATCTCATACTGAAAAAGGATAAACAAAGCGTATGCAATGAGAACGCTGTTGCCGAGGCTTGCTTCAAGGAAGGCCTTTGTCGGCTTGTCCTTTTCAAAGGAAAGCCAGATATTTGCACCAACGGTAAACAGATAGCTTAAAATACCGAGAGCGTAAACAATGTAGCGCGTCTTCTTTTTCATAGGATATTTGATCATATACTGACCGCCGATATATACGCCCACATATCCGCTTATAAAGCCAAGATTCAGATCCTCGTAAACATCACTGAAGGTGAACTGCTTGATAAAAGGAAACTCAAGAAATACGGGAATAAGATGAACAAAAACAAAGGAAAGCGCCATAAATGCTTCAAGCTGTTTTTTTGTAGCGTTATCACTGAAAACCCTGATAAGAGGTGTTACGAGGTAAAGTGCGGCAATCATATAAAGATACCACATATGATACTCGCCGACAATAAGCTCACTTAAAAAGAATTTCTTTGAAAAGGGCTGGACTGTTTCAAACTGTGCATGAGGTCTGAAAAGTGTCCATTGAAGAGCATAAAGAAATGACCAGAAAAGAAAGGCTGTGGCCATTCTTACGACATTTTTTGTAAGTATCTTTTTCGGATCACAGGGCTTTGACGAATTAAGAAAGAATACACCGCTGATCATTACAAAGCAAGGAACAACCCAACGGCACATAGCTGAAAAGAAATTCATTACTATATAATCTGCCGAATGAACATCGGATACTATATTCCACACATTAGAGCAAAGATGAGCCAGAGGAACCATACAGGTTGCAATAACTCTGAGCAGATCAAGCCATACTACACGGTTTTTGTTTCTAACTTCAGCCATTTTGCCTTCTCCTTCTTTAAACATCTTTTATAATTTTACTCTCTGTTAATTACACAATTGTTAATTTATCTCAAATTGTGATGAGAAATCAACTCTTTTGCCCCCGGGAAATAAAAAAAGAAAAAGAGTCTGAAATCCAGTCTCCTTTTCTTTTCCGATTTTTCATATAAAGAAGGTAGATAAGTATCATAACTGATAACCAACTACACATAAATATTAGCACAAAATACGCTTTTTTTCAACATTATTCTTAATTACAATTTTGTCACCATTATTATAATCCTGTAATAAATTGAACGGTTGAAAGCTTTCGTCAGATTAATTACAGTTATTTCTGTACACCGTATGCATCAACAAGTGCATAATACTCAGCCTCACTGATTGCAAGAACGGAACCGTGACGAGGCTTAAGCTGATTTACGGAGTATCTTGATCTCTGAACCTGACGGAAGTTTTTAAAGTCTCTTGTCATCTGAGCAAAGAAGGTGCCTTCACTGTATTCATCCATAATCATCATCCAAGCATTTGTGCCGGTAATGTTATACATCGTGCTTCCTTCAACACCCCACCAATTAAGTGAGCAGATTACATAATCCTCATTGAAGGGACCGGTTGCGCTCTCAGATTTTACATAAGCAATCTTCTGGGTAAGATCCTCTTTGAAATACAGGTAATAATAACCGTCTTTTTCGTTGTAAATCATATCACCGTCGATGCACTGAACACCGTCGTAAGCCCAACCGTCTTCTCTCACACCTGCTTCAGTTCTTCTGCCATAAAGATACTCAGGCTCGGTAAAGCTCTTGAAGTCATCGGTGTAAAGATAATAATGCTGAGCGATGTCCTCGTTTTCAGGTGTTGCGGGATCATCAGTTTCGGAAAGTGCAAGGTAAAGCATATACTTACCTGCATCCTTATCATAAATCACCTGGGGAGCCCATGCTCTGTTGCAGTTTTCAAAGCCTTCAACATTGCGGAAATCGTAAACATATTCATCGCCCCAGTTGATAAGGTCATAGGACTTCCAGAAAATAATGCTGTGATTTGATGTCCAGCCAAGCTCTGCATCCATATCTGTTGCAACGATGTAATAGCAATCCTTACCTTCCTCGTCAACTGCCTTGAAGATATAAGGGTCACGCACACAGCCTGTGCCGAGAGTCTGCTCAATAACTGCTTCGTTATTGTTGAGAGCCTCAAAGTTGTAGCCGTCTGTGCTTACTGCAAGGTGAATTGTCTGCTCCTCAGGTGAGTTACCTGTAAAGTAGCAGAAAACATATGCACCTGATAAGCTTACTGCAGGGTAAGCGTAATCGTTGAAGGTGTAGTTGAAAAGATTGACAATAACCATAAGCATTGCCGTAAGAATTCTTGTAATAGACATGATTGTCATAGTTTAGTTCTCCTTTTATTTTATTTTAGAAGATTATACCATTTAAAGCGGCAAAAATAAAGTCCTTAAGGAAATTTATTTCCCAAGTTTCTTCATTTCTTTTTTCAGTCTCGCAAAATTCAGATCCTCCCAGAGAGGAACAATATGTCCGCCCTTCAGCCTCATAGATGCTTCAAGCATCGCACCGTAATAAGCAACCCTGAAATCGGTAAATTCAGATGTCCTGCATTTTCTCTTATAGGCTTCATAGAGTCCGTATGCGTCACCCCACATATTTCTCAACTGAAATAAATCATATTCTCTGTCAGCCCATATGCTGCCGCAAGGATCTATAAAAGCAATCAGCTTCAGCGTTTTCTCATCAGCCATGATATTCATTATATTGAGGTCTGCATGGATAAGCACCGGCTTTGTGTTTTCCTGTGGCAAATTATTAAAAAGCTCTGTCGCCTGATAAAGAAGCTTCATTTTTTTCTTGCTGAATTTACCCTTATCAGCAAGCTGCTTCAAGCCCTCAAGCCAGATTTTCTGCTTTTCCTCTTTATAATATTCATACCATGTGTCATAAGTCGGATCGGTTAAAGATCCGAATTTATCATTTGTAACGCTGTGCCATTCAAGCATACCGGAAATAACCTCATCAGCAAAGTTCTGCTTCTGGGCCTTACTTTTCAATAAAAACAAGGGATTCAACACATTCTGACCCTCAACAAAGCTCATAGCCATAACTGCAGTATTCTCATCCTCATATGTAAATAAAACCCGTGGCATTCTGACGCTCGTGTTATCCGACAGAAGCTTCAGCTGCTGAGCCTCCTGCGTGTGCATTCCGGGAAGCCTGTATCCTTTGACAGCAATCACCTCGCCGTCGGAAAGAACAGCCTTATATACCCGTCCGTAGCTGCCTCCACCGATAAATTTAAAGCTTTCAGCCTTTTTACCAAGCTTTTCAGTTATCACATCAGGCAAAATAGACATCAGATGCTTGTCACTGTTATCAAGAAATTTCATTGTACATCCCTCCTTCATATTTCAGTTCATTTTATCATAACGCTTTTATTTTTTCAATAAATAAAAAGAAAACCTCTTGACTGCAACACCGAAATATTGTATTATAATATAAGTTGTTAACAAACAATGAACCGTAAATATTTTTTAATTAAACGGAGGTAATGAAAATGAAAAAGTTACTTAAAAGAACAACAGCAATTCTCCTTGCTCTTCTTATGCTTTCAGGTACATTCACCTGCTTTGCTTATGATTTCGGCGGCAAGGATGTTTCAGGCTACAAAAACTATGTCCTTCTCGGCGACAGCATCGCAAGCGGCTGGAGTGATGTAGAAGACATCGAATCACGCTTCACCCGTGTTGACGGCTCCTACGGCGCATATGTTGCAGATGACCTCGGAGTTGAAAAGTACTATCCCATGGCTTGCATCGGCTTCAGAACAGTTGAAATGCGTTACATTCTCGAAGAAGACTTCGAGCCCGACCGTTTCCTCTATTATTCAATCGACGAGGAGCTTATGGATACAGTTCATGCTCCTGCAATGATCGAAGCAATCACAAATGCTGACCTTATCACTCTTAACATCGGCGGTAACGATTGGGGTTCATTCCTTGGCTGGCATGTTATGGAAGAGATGGATAAGCAGGAAGAAGTGAACGAGGAGTTCATGGAGGAAGTAAAGAAGTATCTTGAGACTGCAGGTACCACTGAAAACACTCTTGATTCAATAATTGATATCGCAGCTCTTTGCGGAGCTCTTCCTGATATTGCTCAGGCTTTACCCAAGGCACTTGAAACAGGGCTCAAAAACTACTTTGTTAACTGGAACTATATGATTGAGGATATTCTTGCACTCAATCCCGATGTAACCCTTCTTGTTATTGGTATGTTCGACAATTCCCTTCAGGATCCTAACTCAGATAAGGTTACTGTAAATGAAAATGAAGATCCAAAGGTTACAGAGTTTAAGAGAACAATAGGCCAGACTGTTGTTGACATTGCAAACACTCCGATGAAGGAAGGTGCAAGCAAATACGGTTACATCTTTGTTGATACAAAGGGGACACTTTGTGAGGAATATCATCCCAGCCGTACAGCAAACGGTGGTCACAGATTCATCGCTAACAAGATTCTTGAGGCTCTTCCCGATACAAGCTTCCCCTTTACCGATGTTGATAAGGCTTCAAAGGATTTCACAGCAATCGAATATATGTACCGCAACGGTATCATGAACGGCAAAACAGCAACTGAATTTGCTCCCGACGAATCAATCACTTCAGCAGAGCTTGAAGATGCACTCTTCGCTATCACAGGTGTTGAGGGTCTTGCAAACGATTCAGATTCAAAGGTAAACCGCTTCGCTCTTGCTTTTGCAATTTTCAACGCTTCACAGAAGGTAAACACAGGCATCACAGGCTTTGTAAAGTCCTTCTCACTTTTAATTACCACTATCTTTGAAGCAGGTGCTATGGGCATCATCTCAACAGTAACAAGAGCTCAGGCAGCCAACGCTCTTATGCATCTTGTTAATATGTAAACCTGATTTTTCAATCCCGTCATTCACTTCTGACGGGATTTTTTTATAAAAAAGTATGCTTTTTCATACTTTTCACTCATTGAAAGTATCACTTTTCATATTTACTTTGTTTTTTCTTTATGATAAAATAAATTCATCAAGTAAAAGGAGAAAACAGAAATGAACGAAAACACAGCCAATAAAAGAAAAACCGGAATCTTCATATCAGCAGCTGTTCTGATAAATATCGCTGTAAAATTTCTTGCAAACTTTATATCATCTTCATTTTTATCAGATTCATTCATCGAAGCCTCAGATGACCTCGAAAATCTTGCTATGAACAGACTGATTGCCGATCTTCCCTCATACATCGCATCGGTAATAAGCCTTATTATCTTCCTTGTCATGGGATACCTTTTCACCGGGAACAAGAAAAAAACTATCATCTTTACGGGTGCTTTGTACTTTGGCGAAAGTGCAGTTTCCATTCTCAGCTCTCTCATCGACAAAATTTCAAAAATTGCAATAAACTATAATTTTGCATCAACTTCATCCGTCACGAGCTTTCTGGTCATACTCCCCGTTATATTGAGTCCTCTTGTTATTTTTCTGGCGTACCTTGCCTTCACCGGATTTGAAGGCATCAACACAAAGTTAAATAGCCAGAGCCTCGAAAACTCTCAAATGACTCTTTCAAGAGCAAGAAAAAGATACCTCGCTTATTCAATCATCGGCGGACTTGCTGTCGCTGCCGTTAACAGCGGTATCCTCTATCTGATCGACTATTTCGCACTGTCAAATTACAATCCCGCAGATCCGGATAGTTATATTTCCTTTGATTTTACCATTTCCGCATCAGCAATCAGTTGGTTGAGCAGCTTGGCAATTCTTGTAATAATATATGTTGCAGGCTACAAGCCTTTTAAAAGTCATACTGATGCAATGGCATTTGTCGGAGTGGACAAACTTGCATTAATGCTTGTCAGCGTTGTTTCTAAGCTGGTATATATTATTTACAGTTTCATTGTAAATAAGGTCTTTATTGAAGCTGACAACATCGGCTATGCTTATTCACTTACAACATCGATATACGGATCAGTAAGCTCAATTTTAGCAACAATAGCCACATTCATTGTTGCTCTGCTTCTGTTCAGATATTTCTTCCAGGAAGCTAAAATCACCCTCTTTACCGAAACACCCGAAATTCCTATAGAAAGCGAAGAAGCTGAAGAGATTTCCCTTGATGCCGAATAAAATTCCACATAAGCTGACAAGGAGCTGTAAAAAACGAAAGTTTTTTACAGCTCCTTGATTATTATTTATTAAGTTGATAAACCATAAAATTAAGATAAGCTGCAAAGCTGACCCACAGCAGATAGGGTATCTGCAAAAGTCCTGCAATTTTGTCGGCACGGTAAAACTTCACAATCATCAGCAAAATAAGAAGCCATAAGCCGATAATCCACAGAAATGATAATCCGTATGCATGAAAATTAAAGAAAAGCACACTCCAGAAAAAATTGAAGAAAAGCTGAATGAAATACACAAGCATTCCGTGATTGCGAAGCCTTGAATTATTCGTCAGCCACACCCTTGTAGCACTGATTGCCATAAGAACAAAAAGAACTGTCCACACAATAGGGAACACAATGTCGGGAGGTGTAAGAGGTGGCTTCTGTGCCGCCTTGTAGCTTTCCATTCCCATATTCGTAAGAAGAGCGGACAAGCCGCCTATTGTTCCCGTTATAAGAAGAAAAACAGCGTAAACCTTTATTTTACTTTTATCGATTTTCATATAATCACCCTTTATATGATATGCCTTCACTGCTTCTTATATTCCCGATTGACAATAGTATATTTTATTTGTTATAATTGAATTAACAGCTCAACAAGAGTTTTTAAAAGGAGGATTTATTATGTTTTCAAAGCTTATCAGATTTTTAGTTTCGGTTTTAATGGTTATCTCACCGACATTCCCCCATCTTTTCGGTCTTCCTGCAATTCCGAAGGGTCAGCAGGTAAACCTTGACAAGTTTGAGCTTGTGTGGAGCGACGAATTTGAAGGCGAAGAGCTTGACAAATCAAAATGGGGTTACAACTGGTGGGAACGTGAAAGAAAAGGCGGCTACTGGCACGAGGATATGGTTGACGTGAAAGACGGCAACCTTGTTATCGCCACCGCCTACTACGAAAACGGACTTCCCACACCTGACGCTTACAAAAATTACTTTGCTAACCGTCCCGACGACAAGGACTACGGTCCCGGCTGGTACACAGGTGTTATTGAAACCCGTGGCAAGCACGAATGGTGCTACGGCTACTTTGAAGTAAGAGCTATTCTTCCCGCTTCCACAGGTATGTGGTCAGCCTTCTGGATGATGAATGAGGGTGTTTACGACGTTGACGGTTCAGGCAAGGACGGCACAGAGGTTGACATTTTCGAATCAATGTATTACAAGGATAACGCATTAGGCTACGGCGATGCAGTTGTCAGCGGTATCCATTATGACGGCTACGGTGAAGGTCATCAGGGCGACAGCATCGGCAAATGGTTCTGCAACAATCCCTATGAAGAGTTCAACACCTACGGCCTTGAATGGAACGAAAATGAATATATTTTCTACATCAACGGCGTAGAAACCGGCAGACTTTCCACCGGCGGTGTAAGTCAGAATCCCGAATACCTCATTCTTTCCTGCGAGGTTGCAGGTGAAAACGGTGTTGCGAATGCCGACAGACACGGCACAGGTGAAATGAGCATGAAGCCCGGTGACACAGCAGAGTTCATCGTGGATTATGTAAGAGTTTATCAGTATAAATAAGCAAAAGTTAAGGGAGCAGTATTGACTGCTCCCGATGTTTTTTATTCCTCATAAGATTCAATTGCTTTCTTATAAAACTGAATCGCTTGATTCAACTCCTCCGGTCTTTCACCATTAGTGATACTGATGTGGAAATACTTTTTTCTGTTCTCTTCATCACCGAGAAGAGCATATATAATGGTAAGAAGCGATGCTGCTTCCATACCGTTATTTTTCTTTTCAAGAGCAGTCTTGGCGCTATCGATAGCCTTATCGTACTCACCTTTTCGGAAAAGACAGCTCGCTTTGTTAAGATAAGCGTAATAATTTTCACTGTCTATGCTTATCGCCTCTTCAAAATGATTCAATGCATCATCATAACTTCCCGACTTAACAAGCAGCAGACCTAGGTTACTGTGAGCTGTGGAATTTCTGCAGTCAACTCTGAGTAATTTATAATATTCATTGATTGCACAATCCTCAAGTCCCATATCTGTATAACATAAAGCACTAAAAAACAAAACTGCACTTAAGTCCCTGTGATGTTCAGCCTCGTTGGCAAGCTGGGATAAATATTTCAGCGCTTTTTCAAAATGGTTTTCATTATATAACCTTACAGCGCAAAGCAGTTTTTTTCTCATAAATTCTTTGCCGACAAAAGCTTGTCCCAATTCATCCTTGTAGGACTTCTCATAAAAGTCAAGTCCTTTTCTTCCGCAACCGTTAAGCACTCTGATAAAGGTACCGAGCAAAGCAAATACCACAGCTAAAGCCCTGAAAAGATTTTCTGTTATCGGTGTACCGTTACAAACAATATCGTAAATATAAAAACCTATAAGAGCAATTATTGCAATAACAATAAACGCGGCAACAATCAGATTTACTTTGTTTTTCTTCTTCATATTTTTTCTCCTTGTTTTTTTAGTATAATACCACATTTACACCTTGCTTGACAACCTGTAAAATAAAAAAACGCCCCGCCGGTACGAATACAACTTATATTATAAAAGCACACAAAAAAAGAAATAACCCTCGGTACCGATGTTTCTTTACACATCATTTTGGTACGGAGGGTTATTTCTGTTCTGTCTTGTTATCTAACAACATTTGGGCAACCTCTCTTTCTACAGAATGTTCTTTTCATCTTCATTAATTTTTTTGCCCTGCACTCTTGTTATAGGTTTGTTTTCTTCATTTTCCTCATTATTATTTATTACGATCTATTTATTCATGCAAAGCTGTTAATGAAGACTTTTTTGGTTTTTACCTGTACATCGGTATCACCTTTCCCTTTCTGTGACTATATATTAACATAAAAAATTCCACATTTCAATATCTTTTTTATACAAAATTAACTATATCCTTTTTATGCAAGAGGGAGAAAGTGACATAATAAAGCCTGAAGCTATTGACAATTACACGAAAAATTTGGTATGATGGATATGTTGGGGCGCTCTATGGAGTGCTTTTTTTACTTATCGGCACACAAATCCCTTTGAAAAGGAGAATACCATGAAAACCACGGAAAAGAAAATCGCAAAAACAAAAGCCTTTGAGCAAAAACAGCTTTCCTCACTGAAGGCAAAATCGGCAAAGGGCACATCAAGCTCCTACTTTTTTATTCTGCTTGTTATTATTGCCTTTGTCAACATCATTGACGAGGTTACAAGTAACCTTTCCGTTTCAGTTCAGTCATCCTTCGTTACGGAATTCTTTGTCAACCGTCCCTTCCTTGGAAAGATGTACACCTTTGAAGAAGGACTTTCACTTCACACCACCGTCAGCGTAATAAGCTACGTTCTGGGTATTATTACCCCCTTCTATAAGGCACTTGCTGATAAGTGGGGCAGAAAGCCGCTTTTCGTTATGTCAACCCTCGGTATGAGCTTAGGTCTTCTTATCATCTACTTCTCACCGAATTACCTCGTTTTCCTTTTAGGTTATGCAGTTATAGGCTTTTTCTTCGGCCACGACATACAGATTATCTATATCCTGGAAGAAGCTCCCGACAAGTACAGAGCCGCAATTTACAGCGTTTTAAAGGCTCTTGGTATTTTCGGTGTTGTATGCATTCCGATGCTTCGCAATATGCTTATGGGTGACGATGCAACCCTTTGGAGAAGAATCTTCATGGCTCCTGCAATTGCAGGTCTTGTAGCGGCTCTTATGGTGCTTATTCTCGCAAAGGACACCAAGGTATTTATGAGCGAGAGAATCGCCTATCTGTCCATTCCTTATGAGGAAAGACTTGCACAAAAGCAAAGAGAAAAAGAGGAGAAGAAGGCACAGAGAAATCAGTCAGGTGTTTTTAATGCGGTTAAATATATCTTCGCAAACAAGGACACAAAGGCGCTTATCATCTCCCACATTATTTTCGATGCAGGTATGCCTGCCATCGCACTTTACTATGAATCCTCAATGCATATTGCAGGAATGAGCACATCAGACATTACAAAGTCAATGTTCGTTCTTCCCATTGTTTATGCTTGTCTTACCTTCTGCTCAGGCTTTATTGCCGATGCTCTGGGCAGAAAGAAAACAATCATAGGTGCAAGTATTCTTTGCGTAACGGGCTTCATTCTCTTCGCCGTGGGCATAAACAATCTCTGGAATCCCTACCTTATCGGCGGCTTCTGCGGACTTTACCAGGGCTGTTACTGGATCGGCAGAGACTATATGAACATTATGATGACAGAAAAGGTTCCCACAGATATCCGAGCTTCCGTTGTAGGTGCTGAAGGACTTCTTGTTATCATCGGTCTTGCAGTAGGTTACATTCTTGCCGCAGTGCTTATGCTCAAGCTTCCCGTATATCTCACCTGCCTTGTTGTTGCTCTTCCCTGTGTGGCTGTTGCGGCAGTTATTCTCGGACTCAAAGTTAAGGAGACAAAGGGCGCTAATCTTGATGAGATTGAATAAGTATAGTTCTTTGATTCTTTCTTACAAAAAATAACACCACAAAAAAATATATAAAATTCTCCAAACAACAACCGCCCATCAATAACGATGAGCGGTATATTTTTATGCCTTTTCTTTTTTCTCGGGAATGATGAATATAAACACAAGTGAGCTTGCAAGAAGCATCATCGGATAGTAAAGATTTGTAATTACATCAAAGGCTGAAAGCTCCTGGCCGAGAGTGCTTACTGCTGAAAGGGCAACAAGAATCTGCGCACCGTAGGGAAGGAAGCCCTGAACGATACAGGAGAAGGTGTCAAGGATTGAAGCAGTCTTTCTGTTTGAAATGCCGTAATCCTTTGCCATCTCGCTTGCAATGGGGTTAGCCATAACAATTGCAACGGTGTTGTTTGCAGTGGCAATATCCATAAGTCCGACAAGAAGTCCCACACCGAGCTGACCGCTCTTTTTACCCTTGAACACCTTACGGATACCGTTAAGAAGAGCCTCAAAGCCTCCGTTATGCTTGATAAGAGCACAAAGAGCCGCAACAAGAATTGCAACCATTGAGGTTTCAAACATACCTGAAGCACCTGCGCCCATGCCTGAAAGAAGCTCAGGGAAGGTTACTGAACCGGTAAGAAGCATAATAGCACTACCGGAAAGGATGCCGATAAGAAGTGTCACAAAAACGTTAACACCGATAATACCGCTGACAAGAACAAGCACATAGGGAATAATCTGAATCATATCATATTCCTTGCTGATACCCTCGGCAATATCAGCCTTGAGAGACATAGCGAGTATAAGTGCAAGAGTAACAATAGCTGCAGGAACAACCACTGCAAGGTTTGTGCGGAACTTATCCTTCATCTTACAGCCCTGACCGTTACAAGCGGCAATAGTTGTATCTGAAATAAATGAAAGGTTGTCACCGAACATCGCACCGCCCACAACTGTACCTACGCAAAGAGGAAGTGAGAAGCCTGAGCCCTCGGAAATTGCAACTGCGATAGGAGTGATGAGAGTGATTGTGCCAACGGAAGTACCCATTGCGGTTGAAACAAAGCAGCTTACAATGAAGATAACAACAACTGCAAGTCTCGGAGGTGTAACCGAAAGCATAAAGTAAGCAACACTTTCGGCAGAGCTTCTGCCGACAACACCAACAAAGATACCTGCAAGCATAAAGATAAGAAGCATTGTGATAATATTTTTATCACCGACGCCTTCACCCATAATGCTGAACTTTTCGTCCATTGTTTTGCCCTTTGTCTGAAGCACGGCAACAAAAAGAGCAATAAGGAAGGCTACAACAACAGGAACGCTGTAAAAGCCCATAGGGATTTTCATTACATACTCAAAAACCACACCGAGTGTAAGGTAAAACACTACAAACACACCGATAGGAATGAGCGCCAAGGGATTAGATTTTTTCATTCTTTTAATCTCTCTTTCGTTATTTTTTACCGAAGGAGATTATATCACATTTAATCTTCTGTTTCAACATTTTTTTAGCTTAAATGCGAATTTTCATAAGTCCGTGCTTGTTGCAATAAATGTACAGGTAACCTCTGCCTCTCAGCTGCATTCTTGTTTCCGCATTCCCCTCGGGATAAAGCTTGACAAACTGAATCCGATCCGTTGTAACATAAGCCATAAAGGAAATAAAATGCTGCTTTGTCATCGGGTGACTTACTGTAATGAACCTTTCATCTTCAACAGGCTCAATGCTTGTTTTATGCTCCTCGTCTGCCTCTTCAGCTTCAAGAGGCGGCAAAACAATTCCGCAGCAGCTTATCACCATTGCACCGATTGAATGTATTACATTACCGCATACAGGGCAGACGTAAAACTTTGACAAAAGAAGATTCGACGACATATTTCTGTTTATTACCATATCGCCGGACATAAGCTCCATAACCGACACGCCGAGAGCTTTACTCAAAGGCTCAATAAGCGATATATCAGGAAGTCCCTTGCCTGTTTCCCATTTTGAAACAGCCTTACTGCTTACGCCTATTTGTTCAGCAAGCTGAGTCTGGGTGAGTGCTTTTTCTTCTCTTAATTTTTTGATTGTCTGTCCTGTTATGTAGGTGTTCATAGTGGTTCTCCTTCAAGTTTGTCTATGGGTACATTATAACGGGAAAGTGAGAATAAGACAACCTACGGAGAGTGGAGAGTAAGTGATCGTTTTGCTTATTTTTTTACGCCTTTAAAAATGTAATACGGTTTCGAGAAAATGTAACACCCTTCGTTTTTGGCTGATTGCAAATTACTGATAAACTCATTATATTCTTCTTCATTTAAAGCTCCTGTGTTTTCTTTATGAAGCCAAGCGATGTCAACACTTAAATCATAACCGAATGTACCTTCTGTATATTCAGTTTCAACAACATTATAAACACTCACAGAGCTTTCAAACAATTTGCTTTTATTAAAGAATCCAAACATTCTTCTGCCAATCCAACTATCAAGGTCATCCATCCAACTTTGTTTTGTTATAGCATAGGCATGAACAGCCTTAGTAATCAAATCCTTATTTTCACCGTTATAGGAAACACTATCCCAATCACAGTTTACAGAAATTACAACGCCACCCGGTTTTAAGATTCTATGAATCTCACTGACCAATAATTTCTTATCGGAAACACACTCAAACATATCCTTTGTAAAAGCTAAATCAAATGTATTATCCGAAAAATCAAGCTTCTTTGAGCAATCCATAACCTTGAGTTCAATAGGATCATTATACTCAACATTACTAAACCATTTATCTTTTATATCTACACCAACAGCTGATTTAATTTTGTCGGGAAAAGCTTCCTGAAAAGCCAAAAGAAAGCTTGCGTCCTTACATCCCAAATCCGCAATCACTGCGTTATCAGGTAAATCTATTTGTTCCACTATCGCTTTGAACAATGTTTCAAACTTAAAATTATTCATTTTAAATACCTCCAGAAATAGAAAAAAATACTGTTAACAGCTATATGCCATTAACAGTAATAAAAGGTAAACTTTTCTTTATCACTCAAAAGGCACATAGCAATTCAAGCCTGTACCTGATGCAAGATACAAGCTATCTTCGTCTGCGTCGAATAGTGATAAAGAACATACCGATTCCTCCATTTGATATTTGAAGTAATTATACTACAAAAAGATTGAATGTCAAGTATTATTTCAAGCCATACTTCTCACAGTAGCCTATTACAATATTTTTAAAATGCTCATACTTGAAATTATTTTTCACATCGCTGATATCCACATACATTCCTGCTAACAGATTCTGTATCACAGCTTCCGCCAGGAAAGCTTCAAATGTATAGTCATCAGAAAAGGCTTTTTGAATATCCGTGTTCATTGCACTGTTTATTCCGTTTATAGCAGAACGAAAAATAACATTTTCCTTGCCAAGATACTCTCCGACATCCTTCAGGCTCTCAAGGCCTTTTTTCATATCTGAAACTGTGATTTTCCCTTTGAATTCTACTTGCCTTTCACCACCGATAAGAATGTTATCTATGCTGGTTTCAAGAACGTTTGCAAGATCAGGCAAAAGCGAAATATCAGGAAGAGTTTCACCTCTTTCCCATTTGCTGACCGCCTCAAAGGAAACACCAACACGATCGCCCAATTCATTTTGAGTAAGACCTTTTGATTTTCGCAATGCTGAAATTTGTTCTCCAACTTTTCGCATATCCATATTAAAACCTCCTTATATTTACTGATAACAGTATAACAAGAGGAGGTAGGATTGTAAATAACTTGGTATTTTAGTTTATAAGTTAATTTCTCAACTCGAACCTGTGACACCACGACTTGCGGTACCCAAAGCTCATTACGGCTTGGAGCGCCTATGAGCTTTGACCGCTACGCTGTTCAGGCATTGCCTGCATCTTCCGCAGGAAGCGGCAACGCCTGAACCAGTTAACAGCCGCGTTACGTCAGTGGAAACACGGTTACATAAATTTGAATCTTGACTGAAACATAAAAAAAGACAGACACTCGAATGAGTATCTGTCTTTTTTGGCGCCTCAAACAGGACTCGAACCTGTGACACCGCGGTTAACAGCCGCGTGCTCTACCGACTGAGCTATTAAGGCATATTTCAAT
>JAZKYQ010000096.1:0-14662 GCA_045612205.1 Acutalibacteraceae bacterium
TTTATGCTATAAACAAACTTCGCCTCTCGACGTACCACTGTACGCCTTCGGGTAACCCCAAATAAAGCAAATATGCTTTATTTGAGCTCAGTTTGTTCATTCTGCGCATTTTTTCACGCCCCTGAAAGGGGATGTAAAAAAACTTTCGTTTTTTTACATCCCCTTGTTTTTTAATATGATTACTGATTATTGGTATTGATACCAAGAACCTTAACCTGGTTTGCATATTCGTTCTGGAACTGACCGTGAACCTTGTTGATTGTGTCAAGGTTAGTCATAGCGATGCTCTGATAGCCTGCAAGGCTGTTTGTGATGAAGTTGTGAGCGCCTTCTGTTACGCTGACTGCATAAGCTCTTGCCTGCTCCTTGAGAGCGTCACATTCTCTTGCTGCTTCCTGAACCATAGCTGTTGCCTGCTGCATTGCATCTTCCTTGATCTTTGCAGCTTCTTCTCTTGCCATCTTATAGATGTTGCTTTCCTGAACCATAGCTGTTGCCTGTTCGTTTGCACGGGAAACAATTCCTGCTGCATCGTCCTGAGCCTTCTTGATGGTTGTTGAATAGTATTCCTTAGCCTTGTTTACAGTGTCTGTCTCTTCCTTGTGAGCAGCTGCAAGGATTGAATCTCTTTCCTTACCTGCTTCATCAATGATTTCAACCTGTCTTGCAAGGATATCCTTAGCTGCAAGGATTTCTGAAGGAAGCTTGTTCTGGATGTGCTGAGCAAGGTGAGTGAGATCTTCACCGTTGATAACTCTCTTCTTCTTTGAGAAGAAGTATCTCTTGCTGCGTGAAATGATGGATTCCATTTCTACAACGAGCTGATCAAAATCCATTTCGCCCCATTTAGCATCTGCTTCTTCAGGATTGTAGTTACCGAATTCGGAAGCATCGTCGTAATTTTCATACTCCTCGTATTCTTCGTATTCCTCGTATTCTTCGCCCTCGGTTGCTACATCTTCTACACCGAGATCTGTTTCAAGATCGTAATAATTGGACATATTAACCTACCCTTTCTTTATCTTTTCAATAACATCTTCTGAAATTTCCTTTGGAATAAACAGGGAAATATCGCCTCCGAGCTGACAAACCTGTTTTATCATACTCGAGCTCAGGAACATATGCTCCGAGCTTGCCGCAAGAAACACAGTCTCAACCTCATCGTTGAGCTTTCTGTTGATAAGAGCCTGCTGGAATTCGTCCTCAAAGTCGGAAACAGCACGCAATCCCTTAACAATAGCCGTGGCACCTGTCTTTCTTGCATAATCAGCGAGAAGTCCCATATATGAATCAACGCTGACGTTCGGCAAATCACCGATACACTTTTTGATAAGGTCAACCCTCTCTTCAACAGTGAAGGCATAAGAGCCTGTTTTACGGTAATTTGTCATAACGACAACTATAATTTTATCGAAAAGCTTCGAACTTCTTCGGATAATCTCAAGGTGACCGCTTGTAACCGGATCAAATGAGCCGGGATAGATGGCAATTCTCTCCATCATCAGTCATTCCCTTCCCCGGAAAAACGGTAAACAAAAAGTCCCGTCTTGCCGTACCTGTATTTTTTCTTAAGTGCAAAAGTACCTGCCTTCTCAGGCATCGCATCTGTAAAGGGAGCTTCACAGATTACAACTCCGCCCTCATTCATAACGTCTGAAATCTTATCAAGGGCCTTTTCCATAAGTCCCTTTGAGTAAGGCGGATCGATAATAGCAATGTCATATTTTTCAGCTCTTCTTGAAAGGAAGGATATTGCATCACTGTTTACAACAACTGCGTTTTTATCAAAGCCTGTCGTTTCAAGATTCTTTCTGATAACGTCAACAGACTTCTTTGAAGCGTCAACAATAACTGCACTATGTGCTCCTCTTGAAAGAGCCTCAATTGCAAGCTGACCGCAGCCGCCGAAAAGATCAAGCACCCTTCTGCCTTCAATTTCAAACTGAATGATGCTGAACATCGCTTCTTTTACTATGTCAGTTGTGGGTCTGACATCGGTACCTTCAAGAGTCTGAAGCTTTCTTCCTCGGGCACTGCCTGTTATAACTCTCATAAAATACCTCCTTCGTACACATAGCTTGGCATAATAACTTACGCTACATTATCCCACTTTTAAGGAAAAAAAGCAACACTATTTCAGGATTTTCTACCTTTTTACTTAATTTTCCTTGTTAATCTGTGGTTTTTTTGCATTGTGTAACTAATTTTATCGGCAATTTCTCCTGCAAAGAGAAGCCTGTCAGTCAAGCTTTGCCTTTGCTTCGGGAGTTTTTCTGCCGTGATTGTAAAGCTTTCTGTTGTCAAGCGCCCACATTCTCTGGGTGAATTCGCCCTCATGAACACCTGCAACAGCTTCATTGATTTCATAAATAGTTGCGTCAAGCTTATCAAGCTGACTTAAAATTTCAGCCTCAAGGAACATGGGTCTTACCGCTGCGCCGTACTCGGGCTCACCGTGGTGAGAAATAACCATGTGCTGTAAAAGCATCGCTTTTTCACCCCTGATGCCAAGCTTCTGAGCAGTCTTTTCAATCTTCATCGCACCCATAACAAGATGGCCTATAAGCTCACCCTTTACGCTGTAGCCTGTAACAAGACCTGCTGAACTAAGGTTGAACTCATCAATTTTGCAAAGGTCATGAACAATGGCTCCGCACATAAGAAGATCCTTGTCCACACTGGGATAAATACTGCAGACACCCTCGCAAAGGCGAAGGATTGAGAGTGTATGATAAAGAAGACCGCCTCTTATTGCGTGATGAAGCTTGAAGGCTGCAGGCCAGTGAAGAAGCTGCTGCTCGCAGTCCTTTACAAGCTCATAGGTAAGTCTCTGAAGCTCTGCATCCTCAACGTTTGCAATGATATTCATTATCTCACCGAGCATCATTTCACCTGGATAATCTGCCGTGGGAACGAAATCTGCAATATCAACTCCGTCATTTGCTTCAACATGGCGGATTTTGTCAACACGAAGCTGATCGTTTCCGTTAAACTGAGTAACACTGCCACGCACCTTGATAACCTCGCCTGCAGTGTAATCACCGTGAACGGCTTCGCTGTAATCCCAGAGCTTTGCAGAGATTTCACCCTCTTTATTGCAAAGCATCATATCAAGATAAGGCGCACCCTTTACGTTAACCTTTTTGTCAATGGTTTTAATCAACCAGAAACCGTCGTTTGTACCTGCCATAATATATCTCCTTATTATATGATAGTCGGAAAATTATTCTTCGGAAATCAGAGAAAAAAGCTCCCTGAGTCGGTCAATCTCGCCCTTGAGGTAAAGATAACCGAAAAGTGCTTCGAGTCCCGTTGCCCTGTGATAATCACCCTCACTTGCATTTTTTGCACGGTGATTTGTGTGAGCGTTTCTGCCTCTTTTAAAAATCGTCACTTCTTTTTCGGTAAGACTGCCCATTATCCTGTCAACAGCCTTTGACTGTGAGGAAGCCTTGACAAGGCGTGTAGCATTGGAATGAAGGGCGTTTACAGGTCTGTTTGCCTGACAGATGAGCTGTTCGCGGACAAAAAGATCAAAAACCGTGTCACCGATAAAAGCAAGAGTCAGCGGACTTAAATTTTCTGTGTCGCATTCTTTATTATAAAGACGTTCCATTTTTACTCCATAAATTCAAATTCGTAATCGTAAATACTTACAATGTCGCCCTCATTGATACCCTTTTCTCGAAGAGCATCAATAATGCCGCTTGAGATAAGCACTCTCTGGAAGTACTGCAGGGACTCATAGTCATCAAGGTCTGTGCGGCAGATAATCTTGATAAGCCAGGGAGCTTCAACAATGTAAACATCATCCTCAACGGTAATTGTAAAGCCTGTGTTCTGCTTTTTAACAAGCATCTCAAGGGGAATTTCTTCCTTTTCATATCTTACAACGGGAGGAAGTGTTGCAAGCTTTGCCGCAACGGCATCGATAACCGCCTTTGTACCCTCAACGATAGGAGCACACATTTCAAAGTATTCATAGCCCTTTGACTCGATATACTCTCTGAAACGCTCTCTCTGCTCGTCTGTTGCAAGGTCAATCTTGTTAGCCGCAACAATCTGCGGTCTTTCAGCAAGCTCGGGATTGAAGCGCTCAAGCTCAAGGTTGATTTTTTCAAAATCCTCAATGGGATCTCTGCCCTCCCTGCCTGCAACGTCAACAATGTGAACAAGCATTCTGCAACGGTCAACGTGTCTCAAGAAAGCGTGACCGAGACCGACGCCTTCACTTGCGCCTTCAATAAGTCCTGGAATGTCGGCAATAACAAAGGAGCTTCCTTCACCCATTGAAACAACACCGAGAACAGGTGTGATGGTTGTGAAATGATAGTCGGCAATAATAGGCTTTGCCTGACTTACAACGGAAATGAAGCTTGATTTACCTACATTCGGGAAACCGAGAAGACCGACATCGGCAAGAAGCTTAAGCTCGAGAGTAACCTCCCACTCCTCACCGGGAGCACCTGCCTTTGCAAAACGGGGAGTCTGTCTTGTAGCTGTTGAGAAGTGGCTGTTACCCCAGCCGCCTTTACCGCCTTTTGCGGCAATAAACGGCTCATCTCCTGACATATCAGCCATAATAACTCCGCTTTCAACCTCACGGATAACCGTACCTCTGGGAACCTTGATTATAAGATCCTCTGCTTTTTTACCGCTTCTTCTTCCGCCCTGGCCGTCAGCACCGGTTGCCGCCTTATATTTTCTTTTGTACTTGAAATCGGCAAGAGTTGAAAGATGATCGTCAACAACAAAAACAATGTCGCCGCCCTTACCGCCGTCACCGCCGTCGGGACCGCCTGCGTTAACAAATTTTTCTCTGTGGAAAGCAACAGCTCCGTTACCGCCGTCACCTGCTTTGATTTTTATCGTAGCCTTATCAATAAACATCTCTGTACCTCCTTTTATTAAGCATAATCAATTAATTATATCACAAACTCATAAAAATATAAAGGGTTTACAGCGAAAAAGAAGGACTTATAAAAAAAGAATAAAAGGTTTCCTGCAAATGATTCTGCGTGAAACCTTTTATTTTATAAATTCATATCAGCCTTTATTATTTAACCGTAACAATTGCCGTACTGTAAGGGCCGAAAATCCATCCGCCTGAGGTCTTTTTAGCCGATCTTACAACAAAGGTGTAGGTTTTACCGCTCTTAAGAGAGCTGAAATTGACCGTACCTGCTTTGGTGTAGTTCTTGTAAAGCTTGAGACTTCCGCCGTCAGGCTTATAAAAGAGCTGATACACCTCTGCACCGCTTACCTTACCGAAGGTCACCGAAAGCTTACCTGTTCCCGATGAGCTTGCCTTGATTTCCGGTGCAGCAGGCCTTGTTGCCGCCACATAAGAGATGAAGCTGTTGCACCATACTACTGCGCTTTCTGTTATAATATAAGGCTTTACGGCAAAGGTATAGCTTGTTCCCTTTTTGAGGCTTGTGAAGGTTACGGATGTCTTTGCAGTTTCTCCGAGACGCTTCCAGACGCCTGAGACCTTGAGGTAAACCCTGTAGCCCGTTGCTCCTGAGCTTTTTGTCCAGGTTAGCCTGATTGCGCTGTCACTCTGGGCGGACACCATTTTCGACGGCTTAAGCGGCTGAGTCGCTGTTTCGGCAGTTGTATAGCCTTCCGCCTTGAGCACCTTACCGCCTTCAATTGCATAAGCCTTTACGGCAACGTTATAAACCGTACCTGAGGAAAGTCCTGAAATTATTGCTGTTGTGCCTGTGGTTGTTGAAGCATTTTTCCAGCCTGATGAGGTTGTTCTGTAAAACACCTCATAACCTGTTGCGCCCTTAACCGCTGCCCAGGACAGCTTCAGACTCTTTGTACTGTGCACGACGGTGATTTTTGAGGTTTTTCCGAGGATAAGCTTTGCTACCGTCTGCTGCTGAGTGAGAATATCACCGCAGGAGGAGCATTTCACACCGTCAGTAAGTCCTGTTTTGAAAAATGTGGGAGCCGTACCGGGAATAGTTACCATTGTATGCTTGTGTAAAACTGCATCATTGATTTTGTAGGAAACTATTCTGCCTGTGGCATCAGCACTGACCTCCATTGTTTTTCCGTCGGTGAATTTGTAGGTTCCCTTGAAAAATCCGTCCTTGAACTGATAGGAAACCGGGTAAGCCACACCTGTTTCATAAAAGTAATAATCCTTGTGAACGTTGGAAGGTATTTCAACCCTTACCGAGTTGGTCTTAGTGTCATATTTTTTTGAAAGTGAAACATCTATTCCGTCCAGAGAAAGGAAATCCTTAACGCATTTCTGCATCTGAGTTGCAGTATAAACTCTGTAGCCTTGGTGAATTTCCTTAGGCTCACCTGCATCACTTCCGATAGCCGAATAAGTGAGAAGTCGGTCAATATTACCTGATTCCACAAGACCCTTATAAGAATCTATTCCGTCATAGAAATTATAGATAATTCTTGCTCTTTCGCTCATTGCCGACTCAGCCCAGATTATACCGTCGCAGATATTTGTGACAAGATTTTCACCTGCGTTTGAGGAAAATTCAAGCCTGTAGCCTTCAAGCATCCTGCTTATAAGCACATTGAATTGACCTATACCTGTTATGATAAGCGCATTATGCTGACCGCCGAAACCGATGTTATTGTAATTACCGTAAACAACATTCAGAATATAGGTTGATTTTTTAGACCCGTCACTGAACTCAAAGTTAAGCACGGGGATGCCGTTGGCATTTTTTGTAAGCTCAACGCTTTTGATTTTATTTTCCGAGGTGCTTACGGGTATTGTGAAAAAGCTGTCAAGAAAATCAATATCCGCGCCGTCGGTATAAGGCTCAAGCTCAATAAGGCTGTCAAAGCTTACAATCTTTCCGATTGTCTCAAGACTGCAGTCAACAAAGCCCTTTTCATAATTCTGAACAAGCTCAATTTCCTCTGTTTTTCCGTTTTTGTAATAAACCTTGATAGCACTGCCCGTAAAGTCAAGAAGCTCACCGGGAAGGTATTCCTTCTTGTCGGGACTCTTTGAAACAGCGATGTCGCTGATGGGATTCTCCTTTACAGTTGCAAAAAACTTTGTTGAGGCACCGAGGTAAGAAGCTGTAGCAACCTGCTTTCCGTAGCTCCACGCCTTCTGAGTATCAAAGCTTACGGGATAGCCTGTCTCCTTTTCAACCTCTTCCACGCTTCCTGTAAAGGCTGTTCCGTTCTTGTAAAATACGGTTACCTTATCAGGCCTTGCATTGTAATAAAATTTGTCTTTGTTGTAAGAGCCGGGCTGTAAATCACTGCCCCAGGAGCCGTCAATACCTTCGTAAAGGGTAACATCCTCAACGGCAATGCTTTTTACGGGCGACTCCTTGACGGTGGCATAATACTCACCGTAAACACCCATATATTCCACCTTGCATTTGTATTTACCTATGCCCCACGAGGTTGCGTTCTGATTGTCGTGCACGCTTACGGGATAAGATGTTAACCTTTCAAAGCTTTCGGCAGTACCGCTTTTAACTGTGCCGTCCTTAAAATATACAGTCATTTCTTCGGGAGCGGTGTGATAATAGAATTTCTTGTTGGTTGAAAATTCGTCGTAATATCCGTCACCCAGGAAATAAAGCTCAATGTCTTTTACGGTTATTCTTTCAACCGTAGTTTCTCTGACCTCAACAAGATACTCACCCTTATATCCCATAAAGCTGAAGTTTACGGTATATGTTCCCTTTACCCAGGGAGCATCTGCTGACTGAGTGTCGGTAAATACTGCCTTCTGACCGAAATAAGCTTCGATTGCCTCAAAGCTGTCTGTCATCACCTTGCCGTTTTCAAGCACTACCGTAACCCTTGAAGGAGAAAAGGAGTCATAATGAAAATAATCCTGCTTTCCGCTTTCCGAAACAATTTCTCCGTCGTAATTTTTTATCAGCGTTACCTTTTCAACGCTGATGCTGCTGATAACGCTTTCATCAGCAGCGCTGACAAAGCCGACTGAAAGAACAAGGCTCATCAAAAAAACAAATGCTGTTGTGATAAGTATTTTTACTGATTTGCTTTTCATGTTGATCCTCCTTATTTATTCTATGATGAAAAAGCTGCTGCCTTCAATGCAACAGCTTTTTGTATGTGTTTTATATTGTTACTGTAACAGGTGTAAAGGCACTCTTGGCAACAACCTTTCCGCCTTCACTTCTGACAGCGCGAACTGCAATTGAAAGCTTTGTTCCGGAAGCTATGCCGGTTGTGGGAACCTTAACGTTCATCACCTTTGTGTAAGTACCCAACAATGCCCAGTCACCGTTATCCTTTCTTACAAAGGTCTGATAATGTGAAGCTCCGCCGCTGGGTGTCCATGTGAACTCAATCTTGTTGACCTTGTTTTCAACAATCTTCTTTGCAGTAACAACGGGAGTACCGATGTTTGTTCTTACTGCAACAGCCTTGCTTGTACCGATAACGGTTTTATCAGCTGTCTTGATGTACGGTGCAACTGCAAAGGCATACTTTGTGTAGGACTTAAGCTTTGTGAAGGTAATTGTTGTGTTTGTCTTTACGTCCTTGTAGAGCTTCCAGCCCTTTGCAGTCTTATAGTAAACCGCATAACCTGTAGCGCCTGAAACCTTTGCCCAGGAAAGCTTAACTACGCTGTCGTTATGAGCTGATACAAGCTTACTTGTTGCAGCAGGAGTTGTTGCTGCCTGATGTGTAACATAATTCAATGCCCATGCTACACCCTTGTCAGTTTTAACATAAGCTCTTACAGCGTATGTATGCTTTGTACCTGCCTTGAGGTTTTTGATTGTTGCACTTGTATTTACTGTGTCACCGATTTTCACCCATTTGCCTGAAACGAGTCTGAAAACTCTGTAGCCTGTTGCACCGGCAACCTTGTCCCATGTAAGCTTGATAGCTGTTGCATTCTGGGTTGAAGTCACCTTCTTGGGTGAATAGAGGTTTACCTGACTGTATAAAGCCTTAAGGCCTTCAACTGCGCTCTTGCAATCTGCAGGAAGCTTTTCAGCCTGGAAGAAAAGAACGGGAACTGCATCCTTGAAGGTATTTGCGCCCATTTTTACAACTGACTTGGGAACAAAGATTTCTGTTACGTTCTTCTTAACCTGATAGAAAGCATAATCAGAAATTTCTGTAACTGTTGCAGGGATCACAAAACGTGTAATCTTTTTACCAGCAGGATATTTAACAAGGGTTTTGCCGTCTGCTGAATAAACAACACCGTCAACGCTCTTAAGAGCTGATGTCTTATCCTTGGGCACTGAGATAACAATTTTCTGAAGCATACCGCAGTTATCAAGCTTACCGATTGTCTTTAAGGTTTCGGGAAGAGTGATAACTTCAAGGCTTGAGCAGAATTCAATATCGAATTCCTGAAGGCTGCCGCTTTTTACGGTAATGCTTTTAAGGTTGATACAGCCGATAAAGCTGTCTGCGCTGAACTCCTTGACTGTTCCGGGCACTGTAACTGAGTTAAGAGTTGCATTATTCTTAACGATGCCTGAAGCAACCTTTACAACGGTCTTTTCACCGATTTTTGAAGGAATTGAGCATTCAACACCTGTGCCTGTAAAGCCTACGATCTGAACTGTCTTGTCGTCAATATCCTTGTACTGCCAGTCTCCGTCCACCTTATAATCAACAGCGGGCTGTGAGGGAGTAGAGGGATCTGTGGATGTTGTAGTATCTGATGTTGATGTTGATTCATCTGATGTTGCAGGTGCAGCTTCGCCTTCTGCAAAAGCTGAAAAAGATGCAACTGAGAACATCATAACAACTGCTAAAATCAAGGTTAATGCTCTGAATTTTTTCATAATGTTACCTTGCGGTTTTATATTTCCCGACAATCAGGAAAACCGCTTTCCTTTCCCGGCATAAATTCGCCTATTATTTTACATATTCATTATATAACAAAACAATAACATACGCAAGTACTGAAAGCTATAATTTACAAAAAAATTTGTTAAACCTTTAACAAAAAAAGAAAGAGCACCACAGCACTCTTTCATAAAATCCTTTTTAATCCTCAAACCCGTTCTTCTTCGCCCACAATTCAAGTGACTCCGCGCTGTAAGAAAGCTTATTGAGGGTTCCGAGTATCTTAGCAAACTCTGCACGCTCATTCTCGGAAACCTGGCCGTCCTCGAGAATGGCATAAATTCTGTCGTTGGCATTTTCAAGAAAGTGAAGAGCCGACAAAAGGCGCACCGATATTTTATCAAGGTCATCATAAATAAGCGGCTGCTCGTTACACCCCAAGGGGCACTCCTTCGTACAGTAATAATTACGAAGCTCGGGTGCATTGTAAATTCTCGACATTGAGGCAATATCATCAGGGTTGGGACACTTCTGACCGTTTTCAATTTTCATCAGTCGCAATCTGTCTATGCAAAGCTCATCCTGAGCAGTTTCAAGGCTGTTTAAAAGCGGATTATCCTGTGCCGCCTTTTTCCTTGCTTCACGGTAAATATTTTCCTTCATATTCGTCACTCTTTTCAAACTCTTTTCGTTGATTATATCAAAATTTTTCAAAAATGGCAAGTACGGCAAATCAAGCACTTCAAGTGAAAAATTCAACCGCCACGAGAATATATTTCAACAATAAGGTTATTGTTTTTATCTAAAAATAAGTGTATCATTAAATCAGACGATCAGTCAAGCAAACCGGAGGTGACTATATGGCTGTTTATATTGGTGAAAACATAAAAAAGCTTCGTATTGAAAAGGGACTGACCCAGGAAAAGCTCGCAGATTTTTTAGGCGTAGCCTTTCAGAGTGTAAGCCGTTGGGAGCGTGGCGAAAGCTATCCCGACATAACGCTTCTTCCTGCAATATCAGCATTTTTCAACACAACCGCCGATGAATTACTCGGCATCGGAACAGTCAGAAACGAAGAAAAAATCAAAGAATATATAGAGCTTTACAACACAATGAAAATGGTTGATATGCCCTTGCTTTTTGAGAAATTTCAAAAAGCCTCAAAAGAATTTCCCGGTGATTTCCGCATTCTTGTAAGATACATGGAGCTTTTACAGGAGGAAAGGCTTTTCAAGCATTCCGACGACCGGAAAAAGGTTTCTGAAGAAATTTCACGCATTTACGAAAAAATTCAGAAGCATTGCACCGATGACAGCATAAGAATATGGTCAAAAAGGATTATGATTTCCCACCTTATGTGGAAATACGATTGCCTTTGCAACGACGAAGGCAAGTATCACGTTTTCGACGAATATCTCAGACAGGCTGAAGAAATTGTAGCGACGTTGCCCTCTTTGTGCGACTCAAGAGAGCTTATGCTGATTTCGGATAAAAGCAACTATTATGAGGTTAACAAAAAAGCGCTTGAAGAGCTGATTTTTCAGCTTCACTCGGTTCTGTTCGGTTACTGCCTTAATCGCGCTCATGAAGAAAGAATTACACAGCACAAGGCCTTGCAGAGCTTGCTTGAGCTGATTTATCCTGACGGAAGCTTCGGCAAGAACTCCTTTAACCGCCTTTACAATTTTGGACATCTCGGACATTTATATCATCAGTCAGGTAACGACAAAGCCGCTCTTGATTATCTTAAAAAAGCGGCTGAATATGCCGCCGAGCTTGACAAAAGCCCTGATGAAAGAGAAAAAATCAAGAGGTTTTACAATTACGGACCTGCATACAGAGAAATGAGCGCTTGCGAATTTATGAAAACAGTTATGACTGAGCATTATCCGCTTTCCGAGGAGTTTAAGTCAAGCAAAGAGTTTAAAGATGTCATTACTTCGCTTAACTGAATAATTGAATTTTTCAATCATCCTTTGAACTGTATTCAAGGGATGATTTATTGTTTTTTACAGACTTATAAGCTATTATATACACAGACCGGTCAAAAAATCTAATCAGAGGTGATAAGAATAATGACTATTTATTTAAGTGAAAACATCAAAAGATTAAGGCGTGAAAAAAATCTTACTCAGGAAACCCTTGCAGAGTTTTTGGGTGTAACCTTTCAGAGTGTCAGCAATTGGGAGCGAGGTGAAAGCTATCCCGATATAACAATGCTTCCTGAAATCGCAAGCTTTTTTAAAGTCAGCATTGAGGAATTGCTCGGTGTTAATAAAGCTGAGGATGAAAGGGAATTAAAAAGTCTTTTAGAGGAACACGATAACTATACAGATAACAAGCTTATAAAAGAATCGATATACAATTTGAAAGATAAATATCCCAACGATTTCCGCGTGCAGTTGAGGTATATGGGATATCTAATATTCTATGACAATGCCGCTCAAAGCGCTAAAAAGATAGAAGCCTTGTATCAGAATATTCAGAATAACTGCACCAAGGATTCCCTTCGCATCTGTGCCAAAAGATTTTATATACATTATCTTGAGCTTTTGGCAAGGAACGAAAACAGTGATATCACCTTTGAGGATTGTGAGAAGATTATCAAAGAAATGCCACGAATGAGAGACGGCAGAGAGATGTTTTTCAACTGTTATCCTGAAGCTCACCTCGAAAGAGATACAATGATTCAGGAAGCAATCGAGGAAGAGATCTTTTTGCTTGACAACACTATATCCCGTTATTTATATAATGACCGATATTCTACAGAATATAGAATCGCACTTATTGAAAAAGAAATAGAGTTTTTCAGCTTCCTTTATGATGACGGAAACTATGGCAGAATGTGGCGCTTTATGCTGTACAATCACGGACATCTGGGCTTGCATTACTATAAGCTGGGCGACACCGAAAAAGCACTTGAGAGCTTCCTCAAAATGAGCGAGCTTGCCACCAAATTTGACAGCTTGGACAGAATAACTGTTATGCATTCAGTTATGTTTGAAGGCAAGAAGTTTGATAAACACACACTTGGAAGCACATATATTGCAAAGATGCAGGTTAAGGAGCTTTTAACGAAAAAATATCCGTTGTCTGATGAATTCAAGGCTAGAGAAGAGTTTAAAAGTATCGTAGAAATACTGAGCTAAATATGAGAATTAATCATATTGATTTTTCTCGTTCATAAGAGTATAATTGTCTCGTAATTAGATAGTTACGAGGTGATTTTGTGAGCAATTTAAAATTTCGTTGTCTTATCGATAATTATTTATGCGATATTACACCCTTTGAATCTTATGCAGAAAAAATCGCACTTGATGTTGGTCTGATACTTATAGCTTTCGACGAAAAAGAACTTAACACAATTCGTAAACTTTTTAAGGAAAACGTCACTTGCGGACACGAATCATACCTAAATAGAATACAGCTTGAAGGTAGCGACGGATATCTTTACATATTGTCACAAACTTCTATTGAGAAAAAAGAGAGAATGCCTCATCCCATAATGTACGCATATAAAGAGTATTACAAATTCAAGAAAAAAGAAAACAAGAGCAAAGAATGGATTAAAGATAATAACGCTAAACAGTGGATTGAGAAAAACAACAACAATCATAATATCGGTTTAATAAAACTTTCTGCCGGCATAGTTTCAGCCTATAAATACAATGATAAAGAGAATGAAATGTGTTTTCCTTTTAGACTTCGAAAAAGCAAGCAAAAGAATAAGCCCTTATTTGTTCTTTTTCACGGTGCAGGTGCAATGGGAAATGATAATATAAAACAGTTATTTGACAATATACAATTATACAAGCAAATATTAAAAGAAGATTACAATATCCTTTTGCCTCAAGCACCTTTTGGTTCAAATAAAGGTGACGACTTAACTTATAATTATATTAAATCAGTCAAAAAACTTATTGATGTACTACCCATAGATTTTGACAGAAACCGCATATATATTGTCGGTACATCTTTTGGAGGATTCTGTGTTTGGAATCTAGCTTATCATTTTCCTGCATACTTTGCAGCCGCAGTACCTGTAATGGGTGGATTATGTTTTAACTGTGATTTTGAACAATATGATGTTCAGAAATTAGTTAAGACACCTCTCTGGGTAGCACACTCATCAGACGATACCAATGTGAGAATAGACAGCGACGATTATTTTGTTAGTGAGCTAAAAAAGCTCGGATCTGATATAAAATACACTCGTTGGAATAAACACGGACACTCTATGTATAAAAAATTCTATAAAACAGAAAAATGGGCAGAGTGGTGTTTAACTAAAGAACTAAAACAAGAATAATAAAACAGTGGCAGGAGTTATTTCCTGCCACTTATATATTTACAAATCATTTTTACAAATAAAAAAGACTGTCTTAAAGACAGTCTCGTTTGTACCTTCAAAACTAAACAAAGGAAGTAAGTGTAAAGAGGATTGTAGTATTAGTTTGAACCAAGGATTTGGTCAAGCCCTCGACCTATTAGTATTGCCTAGCTGAATGCATCACTGCACTTACACATGCAACCTATCAACCTCATAGTCCTTGAGGGGTCTTACTAGCTTATGCTATGGGATATCTTATCTTGGAGATGGCTTCACGCTTAGATGCTTTCAGCGTTTATCCAATCCGCACTTAGTTGCCCAGCTGTACCATTGGCATGATAACTGGTGCGCCAGCGGTGCGTCCATCCCGGTCCTCTCGTACTAGGGACAGCGCTCCTCAAATATCCTACGCCCACGACAGATAGGGACCGAACTGTCTCACGACGTTCTGAACCCAGCTCGCGTACCACTTTAATCGGCGAACAGCCGAACCCTTGGGACCGAATTCAGCCCCAGGATGTGATGAGCCGACATCGA
>JAZKYQ010000097.1:0-3032 GCA_045612205.1 Acutalibacteraceae bacterium
GACACCTTGACGGTTGCCGTATCGGCTTTGACGCTGGCGGAAGTGACAGAAAGGTAAGTGCTGTTATCGACGGTGAATCCGTTTACTCCGAAGAGGTTGTATGGTTCCCCAAGCTCAATTCTGACCCCGAATATCACTATCAGGGTATCCTTGAGGCTATGAAAACTGCTGCTTCAAAAATGCCCAGAGTTGATGCTATCGGTGTTTCATCAGCAGGCATTTATGTTAACAACCGCATTATGGCGGCATCTCTTTTCATCAAGGTAAGCGAAGAAG
The DNA here is from genome assembly GCA_045612205.1 of Acutalibacteraceae bacterium. Taxonomy (GTDB): domain Bacteria; phylum Bacillota; class Clostridia; order Oscillospirales; family Acutalibacteraceae; genus UBA6857. The sequence goes on from JAZKYQ010000097.1 coordinate 277, forward strand.
ACTGCGAAAAGAGAGTTAAGAATATGTACCTCGACATTGCAAAGGAAATCGGCGAGAACATTCCCATCGAGGTTGCAAACGACGGTGACGTAACTGCTCTTGCAGGCGCAATGGATCTCAATGATGACTCCGTTCTCGGTGTTGCAATGGGTACAAGTGAAGCAGGCGGCTACATCGATCCCGACGGCAACATCACAGGCTGGCTCAACGAGCTTGCATTCGTTCCCGTTGACTACTGCAAGGATTCAATGGTTGACGAATGGTCAGGCGACTACGGCTGCGGTGTTAAGTACTTCTCACAGGACGGCGTAATCAAGCTTGCACCTGCTGCAGGTATCGAGCTTGACGAAAGTCTCTCCCCTGCTGAAAAGCTCAAGGTTGTTCAGAAGCTCATGGAAGAAGGCGACGAGCGTGCTGCCGCAATCTATGACACAATCGGTGCTTACTTCGGCTATGCTATTGCATACTACACTGAATTCTATGACATCAAGCACGTTATCATCATGGGCAGAGTTACCTCAGGTGAAGGCGGAGTTATCCTTCTTGAAAGAACTCAGGAGGTTCTTGACAAGGAATTCCCCGAGCTTGCAAAGAAAATCAAGCTCCACATCCCCGACGAAAATTCACGCCGTGTCGGTCAGTCCGTTGCTGCTGCAAGCCTTCCCAAAATCAAATAAATTGAAGTGAAACTAAGACAGATATATTTAAGCGAAAAATCAACTTAAATATATCTGTCTGTTCTTTTTGCTTTTTGGTCTGCGCTTAATGCGACTAAGGGGCTGTTGAATTAAGATGCAGAAGGCGTTTTCTTCACCCCGAAGGCGTATGCTTATACTCCGAGAGGGCGAAAAAACGTCTAAAAAAGCAAAAATTATGTTTGTAAAACAAACATAATTCTGAAGTAAAACTAAAACAGATATATTTAAGCTAAATCCCAACCTAAACATATCTGTTCTTTTTGCTTTTTGATCTGCGCTTAATGCGACAGTCCCAATGTGTATTTTTCTTTGTATCTTTCCACGATTGTATTCATCTCGTCCATATGCTTTTCCATATCAGCAACGAGAGCGAACTGATTTCTTGCTCTTACGATATTATGCTCTGCATGAGTTGTTCTGAAATAAACGTCACCCTCAAGGTAGTCGGTGAGGAATCTCATACCGCATTCAAAGGTCATAAGCTTTGCACCGAAAGCGAGATTCTCAATTTCTGCATCGCAAAGGCTGTCAGCAGTTTCGCTAAGGAAGCCGTCAACATAAGCTTCAAAAAGCTCAAGGTCAATGCCGACCTTTGAAAGGTCAGCCTCATCCTCGGCACCTGTATTTGCACCTGAACGGATGCTGTCACCAAAATCATAAAGTGAGAGTCCGGGCATAATTGTGTCAAGATCAATTACGCAGATGCTTTTATCTGTGCTGATATCAAAAAGGACGTTATTGAGCTTCGTGTCATTGTGTGTAACCCTGAGCGGTAAAACGCCCTCAGCAACAAGATCAGTAAGCTTATGAGTATCAGCCTTACGGTCAACCACAAACTGAATTTCATCCTCACAGACTGCCTTTCTGCCCTTAATATCAGCGTCAACAGCCTTAAGGAAGTTTTCGTATCTTGAAGGAGTATAGTGGAAATTCTTGATTGTTTCATTAAGTGTTTCAGCAGGATAATCAGCAAGAAGCTTCATAAATCTGCCGAAGGAACGGCCTGCACTTCTGAAGGTATCGTTATTTTTAGGCTTATTGTAGGTAAGTGCATCATCAACGTAAATGTACATTCTCCATGCGCCGTCGTTTTCGTCACGGAAGTAATATTCACCGCTGTTGCAAGCAAGGAAGTTGAGGTTTTCCCTCTTATAGTCTCCGCCTGCCTCTTTGATTTTTTCTGTAATGTGCTTTGTAACACCGACGATGTTCTCCATAAGCTCATCGGGATTTTTAAACACAAAGGTATTGATTTTCTGAAGGATGTACTTCTCACCCTTGTCAGTTTCAACAAGATAAGTGGCATTAATGAGACCTGCTGTGATCTGATTTACGCTCACGATATTTCCGCCTCTTTCAAAGGCCTCAAAAGCTGTAATGATTTCCTGATTTATCATTTTTAACTTTCCTTTCAACTTAACAACGTTTTTATCCGCACAGCCATACCTGCAACAAATAAAGCGGATTACTCAAAGTATAGCAAAAAATCAAGCTTAATTCAATAATTATAATAAAAAAATTAACAAACAAGTTCTAATAAAAATCCATATAATTGTCAATTAATGTAAACACACAAAAAGAATCGACGATTATTGTAACAATAAACAAAAGTGCAGGAAAATTACGCTTTCCTGCACTTTTGTTGGCTTTTTACTGCTTCCCTCTCAGTCAAAATCTTCGATTTCGACAGCTCTCCCGTGGGGAGAGCCGAGTCTTGCCTCTCCCTTTGGGAGAGGTGGCAATGCAAAGCATTGACGGAGAGGGTAAATGCACCGCCCAGGTCACCGTGGTTAATGAGTTAACTTTTTACTCCTTCCACCGCAAGCGGTCCCCCTTCCTCAAAGAGCAATGTCATTAACTTAAGGTTTTAAACAAAAAACTCCCGTGGGAGATGTCAGTCGAAGACTGACAGAGGGGATTAGAATGCGTCGCAGACCCTTAACTTTTGCCCGTTATGGGCAAAAATTTCACTTTGCGACAGCAAAATATCACTTGCCGTAAGGCAAATATCACATCTGCGAAGCAGATATATCACTGCAATGTCGTTAAGTTAACGAC
>JAZKYQ010000098.1:0-89635 GCA_045612205.1 Acutalibacteraceae bacterium
AAATCGTGTAAGTCGCTAAAACGGCTTCGAGGGTTCGAATCCCTTGCTCTCCGCCAAAAATAATACCGACGCCTTTAGGTGTCGGTATTATTTTTTCGTTAGAATAGTAAAAGGGATTCGAACAAGGAGGGAGAAAGCCGTCAGGCTTTCGGAAGCAAATGCTCCGGGGGAGCATTTGTGCCGACGGGGCAACGAGCGCAGCGAGGCGATAGGTGCGGTAGCACCGGGACAAAATCCCTTGCTCTCCGCCAAATCTAGTACCACTATTGATACAATCGTATCGATAGTGGTATTGTTAATTTATAGCGTTCTGCCCTTATGGCATAAGGGATTATAAAAATAAGCGTTGCAGTCGGGGTATGGTGGGTACCTGCTGCAACGCTGTTTTTGTGTGGTTGGGTATGTAATTGTGGGTTGTTATGGGAGGGTAATCGTTAAATTGTTGGGGTATCGTTAAATTGCTATTTTTTCATCATTTCAATCCGACAAATTGGAATTTACTTATCTGTTTACTTCTTATTCCCTAATACACGAGCCATTGCCATTTTTCTGAAATCAAAGAAAGTCAATCCTACTGTTTTCAGAAAAAAACGTTCCATAACTGCAAAACCGACAAACGCAAGAATAAAACCGACAATCCATTGCCAAGCCGGTAATCCGCCTGCTTTGTTGATTTGTGTGATGATAAAGACGGAGTAGGCAAACATAATGAGTCCTGTAATCATGCCGGGAGTATATGGCTTTTTTAACTTGTGTATTTTAATACCTGCGACATGAATAACGCCCTCAAAAAGTCCGAGGCCTAAAGGAATCAGCACAAGGAATGTCGTTTGTTGCAAAGCAAATGGAACAAGCAACATAATCAAGATGTATATTGCAACAGGCAAGTGCATTCTTGCTTCACTTGCGGTAATTTTTATTCCGAAGCCACCAAAAAACAGGTCATAAAAGCCACCGGGGAATCTAGATTCCTCCCATTCATGAAGCATATATAGAACAATAAAACCAAGCAATGCTTTACCTGCAAGAGTCAGACTGCTCCAGAAGAAAAGGCTTACTACAAATACGGTTGTCAGAACTGCGGTCAATATCTCAAGATTATAATTTACAATCAGCTTTTTCATTGTGCTACCTCCAAAATTCTTATTTGTCGAACCAATTATACTACTTATACAAAATAAAAGCAACGGTTTTTACACCGTCGCCTTTACACTGTGTATAAAACTTAAACCGTTATCGCACACCCATTTCTAAACCTCCACACCAACCTTCCAGCCCCATACACCGGCTTTTTCTAAATTATCACACATACAAATCTGTACAAACACACTGTAGTTTTTCACAATAAGCAAGAAAACATAAAAATTTTATTGAAAAATAAATTACCTTCAAGTATAATGGCATTGTATATGAGCCTTGCTGTTTTAATTGAAAACGGCATTTCAAATTTATTATAAAAAGGAAACGCTTTAATGAAAAAAGCATTTAAATTTATAAAAAGCATCGTCGGCTGGGCAGCAGTGCTGCTGTCTGTAATAATAGTGGTTTTTACAGTGGTCTCTGTCACAACCGTAAATCGTAATGACATTTCGCTTTTAGGCTATAAGACCTACATTGTTCTTTCGGAGTCAATGAGTAAAACTGATTTTTCTGCAGGTGACCTTATTGTTGTTAAAGAGGTTGAGGATTGCGCTTTACTGAAAGAAGGGGATATAATATCATATATTTCCCAAAACACCTCTAATTACGGTCAGACAGTTACGCATAAAATAAGGAAAAAAACAACGGATGATAACGGTAAGCCGGGATTCATCACCTACGGTACAACAACGGATTCTGACGATGAAATGATTGTAACTTATCCTTATGTCCTCGGCCTTTATCAATTTAATATTCCGAAGGCAGGATTGTTTTTTGATTTTCTGAAGAGCACACAGGGTTATCTTTTGTGCGTTTTCGTGCCTTTTGTTTTATTGATAGGTGTCCAGGCTGTTAATTGTATCGAGGTTTATAAAAAGTATAAGCAAGAACAGCTTGAAAAAGCAGAGAAGAATAAACAGGAATTGCAGCAAGAAAGAGAAAAGAATAAAAAGCTGACAGAAGAAATTTATCTTTTGAAAAAAGAGCTTGAAGAGAAAAACAAAATAATAAATCTGATAAAGGAACAAAAAACACATCTTCCGTAATGAAGGTGTGTTTTTTGTTAAGAGAAGCTGTTAATTTTACTTTTTATTTCAGGCTGCTGCTGTTATTTACAATTCCTGTTGAATAAACGAAAAGCACGTCCTGATTATTGAAGCTAACAAATTCGCCTAATGATTCAGGGTTGATATATCGTGTGTCAATGAGAGTTACCTTTTCATATCCGCAAAGAAGAAGAGGTGCAAGTGAGCTGCCGAAGGAATCGCGGAAAAGAACAAGCTCCTTGCCTTTTTCTCCTTCGGGGTTGCTGATTTCAAGAATTGAAACGGCACCTGAAAGGAAGATGTCGTATCTGTCTGTTGCGTCAAGCTTTTCGAGGTTGTAAACCTTGGTTTCTTTATCACTTTCAATGCTCTTTACCGTTGCGTTTTCAATTTCCTCGTTTGTAAGGTAACAGAGTCTGTCTGCCTGAAGGGGAAGCGCTGACTGACCGTAGTAAACGCCGTAAAATTCGCCCACATCCTTTTTCTCAAGCTCAACCAAGGGTGAAACGCCGAGAGCTTTTCTGATGTGATCCGCCACGGTAACAATTTCTTCCTGCTTCCAGTGGCTGTCTGTTGCATAATAAGAGGAAGCCGAAAGAAGCTCCTTGATGTCAATGAAAGTGAAATCGGACAGGGCCTCTTTTACGAGGCTGTCAAGCTCGGCAAAATCGTAATGAGGATAAATGCTGTCCTCGGTAAGGAAAAAGTTTTTGTCGGGAACGAGAGAGAAATAAACCTTGCAGTCTGTATTCTTGAGATAAGAATCGTAGAGACTGTTCATTTTCTCAGTGAAGCGATTTGCGGAGGTGTTGTTGATTTTGCTATCAAGCTTACCTGCTGAGCCGTCAATGACATATATGTCATTGTTATCCTTCTGTCTGAGAATGTCAAAGTGGAACTTTGCCTTAAGAGTACGGAAGGTGTCTCTTAAAGGGAACTGGTCGGCAAGATAGGTTTCAAAATCCTTCATAAAGCTTCCGCTTGAAAGGGTGGAAAAGCTGATTTCCGGCATCTGCTGAAGCTTGCGTCTCTCCCATTCGGAAATGTCCTTGTCGGGGAGAATGAAAAGTGAAATAGTAAGAGTGCCGACGATGAGAGCAAAAACAACGGGGACAAGGAGGAGTCTGATTTTTTTCATTTGTGTACCTCCTTAAAATCTGAAATACAGGAAGGGGTTAAAGGAGCCGTCAACAAGATAAGCGGTGCTTAAAATGAGGATAACGGCAACGAAAATTCCTTCGAGTATAAAGGTGAATTTTTTGTCCTTGACCCTCTCTGCAAGTTTCTTTGTAAGAGGCGTTGCACCGATAAAGGCAACAAGGAGAAGAACTGCATAAGAAGAAAGATTGTAAATTGTATCGTTGCTTATAAAAGGCAGACCGCCGAGACCGAACATTAAAGTAAGGTCACTTTGTGCCATTTTAAAGGAATCGGCATTAAAGAGGACAAAGGATATAAGCACGAACAAAAGCACATATATGTGCTGAAAAAGTGCGGGAAGCTTTTCAAGATGCTTTTTAAGAAAGAGCTTTTCGATGATAAGAAGCACACCGAAATAAAGTCCCCACGCCATAAATGTCCAGGCAGCACCGTGCCAGAGTCCCGTAAGACACCATACAACAAGGATGTTGATAATCTGTCGTGAGGGCTTGACCCGGTTTCCACCGAGGGGAATGTAAACATAATCACGGAACCAGGACCCGAGAGAAATGTGCCATCTGCGCCAGAATTCGGTGATGCTTTTTGAAATGAAGGGATAATCGAAGTTTTCGAGAAAGCGGAAGCCGAGGATGCGTCCCATACCGATTGCCATATCGCTGTAAGCGGAAAAGTCAAAGTAAATCTGAAGGGCAAAGGATATTGCATAAAACCAGGCGAAAATCACGGAAGGCTCTGCGCTTTCACGGTAAGCGGTACAGAATGAACCGAGAAGGTTTGCAATAAGCACCTTTTTTCCGAGACCTACAGCAAATCTGAAAATGCCCGATGAGATGCCTTCAAGGCTGTGCTTTCTTGAATTGAGATCCTCTTCAACGGTGGTGTAGCGGACAATAGGCCCTGCAATAAGCTGGGGGAAAAGAGTGATGTAGGTTGCAAGGCTTATATAATTTTTCTGTGCAGGTACGGTTCCTCTGTAAACATCAATAAGATAGCTTATAGCCTGGAAGGTATAAAAGCTGATGCCGATAGGCAAAGTAAGCTTCAGAAGAGGGATATCAGCACCTGTCAGGGAGTTTACCGAACCAAGGATAAAATCAGCGTACTTGAATAAAGCAAGAAGCCCGAGGGGCACTGCTACTGAAAAAACAAGCAGCAGTTTACCCTTCGGGGCAGTACGTCGATTTTCTATTAAGATACCTGCAAAATAGCAGAAGGTGATAGTAAATACCATCAGAAGCGCATACTTCGGCTCACCCCACCAGTAAAAGAGAAGTGAGAATATCAGAAGTGCGGTATTCTTCAGCTTTTTCGGTGTTACCGCATAAACAAGTAATACGGCAGGAAGAAAAAAGTATAAAAACGGAATCGACGAAAAGACCATTATTTATCAGCCTCTTGAAAGAATTTCGCCTGAAAGCTCAGCGAGAACGTCACCGCCTGTTACCTGTGAAGCGCTTACTGTTGAAGCGAAAGCTTCTACAAGGCCGTCTGCAAGGCCGGGAGCGAGATCTGATGAAACCATAACAAGCATGATTACGTCTGCATAGGAAACAACACGAAGCTGGTCAGCTGCAACGCAGATCCACTTTCTTGTGTCGATGCCTTCGAACATGTCAGCCTTGATCTGCTCGATGTTTGCAACGTCGTTAACTCTTGCAACAACAAGTGAGTAAGCCTGAGCGCCGATCATTGATTCTGAGAAGTAAGCTTCCTTGATGAGAGAAGCTGCAACGTTACCGTCAGTAGCTGCTTCAGTTTCTTCGGGGTTGCCGAGACCAAGGTAGCTGCTTACGCTCCAGGGATCGCTGAGGTCAACGGGCATTGCGTCACCTGTCATGAATTCGGGAGCCTTCTTTTCGTACATTGATGCGATTACTGTGGAAAGATCGCCTTCGTATGTTGCTGCCTTCTTTGAGCCTGTGCAAGCTGCAAAGGAAACAAGAACAACGAGAGCAAGTGCGATTGCTAAAACTTTTTTCATTTTTTTGTCCTCCAAAAAATATATTTTGTTTTTAAAAAGTTGCAGTGATATTTATACATTATGATTTAGGCATAAGTTGGAATAATATGTGAATTATATGTTAACTAACGAAAATTGAGGGTTACATCTTTGTAATCAGAGGTCGAATCAGTGTCTTGTGTCGTCACTGTAGCATTCACACCAGCGTGCAGAGAAGGAGGGCTTCTCATTTCCTCGGTAAAGATGCCCGAGATCACCGAAGGAGCTGCAGGTGAAAATTGCCTTTCCTTTTTCTCTTTCCTGGGACTGAACAACAGTTACCGAGGTTGGAAGAGCAACAAAGTTGTGCCAGAAGATCATCGGTGAAACGGAGAAAAGGTGGGAAAGGATTACCGCCTCAACCCCGAAGTGGCAGAAAAGCACAATTGTGTCGTGATTTTCATTGACAACGTCAAAAAGTCTGCCGTTGTGCACATAACCGTGCTTGGCAAGGATTGCGTCGATACCGTTACAGACCCTTTTGTATTCCTCGGGTACATTCTGACTTTTCATTAAATCAACACCGAGCCACTTGTCATAGCTGTAGTAGTCATCAATGGCTGTCCAGTAAGAGGGCAGTCTGTCCCAGCAGTGGGTTGTGCCCTTCTGAGGATGGTCAACGGTGCCCTGAAACTCTCTTAAAAAGTCACATATTTCTGCTTTACGGTTCATTTTCTTAAGCGTGTAGGAGGCTGTCTTTTTAGCTCTTCCGAGAGGTGAGCAGTAAAAGGCGGCAACATCCATTTTTGAAATTTTACATGCAAGAAGCTTTGCTTCACGGATTCCCTTGGGGGTGAGGGTGTCAAGAGCATAGTTCGGGTCACCGTGACGGATGATTATAATTTGCATTTGTTCACTTCCTTATATTTTGACTGTCAAAAAGGGATGCTGTGTAGAGCATCCCTTGTAACGTTTATGGTGTGGATCAGGCGAACACGGCACGCCGTGTCCCTACTCGGCCCTGCAATGTGCAAAGCACATTTTTACCACTTGTTTTCAACGTACTCACAGAAGGCATACATATCCTTGATTTCAAGAACGGTGCCATCGTCAAGAGTGACTGTGCCGTGCCAGTTGCCGTGAACCTGGTGAGTGTGCATGCGGAGAATGCCGACATTCATATCAGAGTGGTGGTCGAAGGTGGGAGTCATTGAAAGGTTGAAGCGGCCGTCCTCGGAAACGAACTTCCATTCGTCCATAAATTTGTCAGGCTTGGGGAAAACTTCAACGTCAACTGCACCGAACTTGTGAGCCTTACCGTCGTAGAAGAGAGCTGTTTCGGTAGCGTTTGTTTCGTCACCGATTGCCCAGGTGATTTCAAAGCCGAAGAGATGCTTTTCACCCTTGTCGTCGGTGATGTAGGTTGAACCGTTACCCCAGTACCATACCATCTTGTGAGGTGTGTTTACACGGCCCCAGTCAAGTGCACAGAAAGCGCTTTCCTTTGAGAATTCGTAAACATCGTCGCCGAACTTGTAGTAGCCTTCGCAGGGCATACAATTCTGCTTGGTTGTCATGAAATACTTTGTGCTGTCGCCTTCAAAGGGGAGAACGGTTGTGATGTTTTCAAGCCCGGGCATAATGTCCATATCGAACTTGCATTCAACAATCTTGTCCTTAAGGGGCATCTTGAAGTAAAGAGTTCTTGAGTCCTCTCTTGTGTCGAAGTCGAATTCAGCCTTGCCGATTTTAGCACCGAAGTGGTTGGGAACATCACCCTTTTTGGGAGGAATGTACTTGTTGCCACCAAGGTAAAGCTGAGTTGCATCTGCGATAACTGAGCCTGCCTTGAGGTCGATAAGCTTTGCTGCAACGTAACCGCCGATGCCGATGTTTGCAAAGCTGAGCTGTACCATATAATTTCCGTCAGCTACCTGATAGAAGTCCCATTCCTTTTTGCTTGTGGGTGAGCCCTTTTTAGTGAAATCTCTGTTGTAATCAAAAACGTTGTGTCTTGCCCAACCCTTTGCAAGAAGAGTACCGTCGGAAGCAAGAAGGGGAGTTTCCTCGGTGTATTCGGTCTGCTTGGATTTGCATTTCCAGTTTTTGTAGGTCTGATAGGTTCTTAAAGTTTCTTTGCTCATAATCTTTTCTCCTTTTATGTAATGTTATTACCTTTTTATTTTACAACTTTAGTGTGGGTTTTGCAAGGGGTTGGGAATGTTTAAATTACTTTTTGTTGATGGGTTTATTTTTCTTTTGTTTTTTTCTGTAATTTCTTGCATCTTCCCACATTTCTTTTATAACCTCGAGTTCTAATTTTAAATCTTCCCGGCTTGTTATTCCCTTATCTTTTGCTGTTATTGCCTTGTAAACAAAACAGCAGAAAAAAAGAAAGAAAATTGCCGAAATTCCCAGATTTGTAATACATTGTTCCAGTATTTTATCTTGTGCGAAATCAAAATTTAAAATCTCCGCTGAATCAGTTTTCAGCTCAAGCAAAAAATTGCTGTTTGCTCTTTTCAGTATATGCAGTTGTTCACCTTTTTCGAGCTTTGCGATTTTTTTCTTTAAGGCTTCGTCTATGCATCTTCGTCCTATAAAACTGTATTCTCCGTTATCAAAAAACAGTTTAACAGATCTGAGTGTCGTGTGAAAGCGATATGTATGGTAGTTAAGTTCGTAATAATCAAAAGTAACGGTTTCTTCAATGGCTTCAGAACGTTCGATAGGTATGCTCGTTAAAATGGTACTTATCCCTATAGCACAGGTTATAAGTAAAGCAAAAATCGCTGCTAAAATAGCTCCCGGTCTGCTTAATTCATAATCGTATCTACATCTTTTGCTCATTTTCCTTCTCCTTGTATTTGTTGAGTAAATTATACTACACAAAATCAGCCCTTACAATAGTAAAACACATACTTTTCGGGTGAAAAAGTATGTGTTTTGATACTTTACGGGATAATACTCAAACACCATCAGGTGTTCCCTTACTACTTACTGCTGACTACTTGCTACTGCGAAGCTACGCTTCGCCTTAGCCGTCCTTGAGCACCTCTGCAACCTCACTTATGGTCATAAAAGCCTTGGGGTCAACGGAGTAAACAATGTTTTTCATTTTAGCAATCTGGAAACGGTTCACAACGAAGTAGATGATAGTTCTGTCAGTGTTGGAGTAACCGCCTGTTGCGGAAATTTTTGTTGTTCCGCTTTCAAAGGCTGCCATAAGCTCCTCGCTGATTTCTGTAGGCTTTTCGGTAATAATCATAACTGACTTGGAACGGTCAAGACCCTCAACAACAAAGTCAACGGTTTTAAGTCCTGCTGCATAGGTCACGATGGAGTAAAGCGGAAGAATCCAGCTTCCCATAACAATGCCGCAGATGATGTAAAGAATAACATTGTAAATCATTACAAAGGAGCCGACGGTTATGCCGAGTTTTTTTGAAAAAATTACTGCAAGCACCTCAATGCCGTCAATAGCTCCTCCGTAACGGATTGTCATACCGCTGCCCACACCTGAAATCATACCTCCGAAAAGAGCGCACAAAAGAAGATCCTGACCTGCAAGAGGTGAAGCAAAGGAAACATCAACGGGTAGAACATCTGTAATCAGCCATGAGACAAGGGAATAAATTGCTACGGTGAAAACGGAATAAACAGTGAAAACTGTTCCCTGCTTTCTGAGTCCGAAGAGAAAAAGAGGGATGTTTAATATAAGAAGGAATATCGGTAAGGTCAGATATTCGGGAGTTATCTGTGAAAGAAGGATTGATGTGCCTGAGATGCCGCTGTCGTAAAGCTTTACGGGAGCGAGGAAAATGTTTACACCAAAGGCGTTTATACAGCCGGCAAATAAAAGAAATATAAAGTTTAACGGTCTGAGATTTTTCAGATCCTTAAGCAGGAATTTTAATTTTTTCATTGGTCGGTCCTTTCATTATGTTATATTATAATTATACACTAAAAAGGTGAAAAATTTTTTATAATATGTAAACATTGCAAATATGTTGTGTATCATTGTTTTTTATGATACAATTACTGCATAAAGAAAAAAGGGAGGAAATATTATGCTTGATTTTCTTGATAAAGTTAATTTGATTGATGAAAAAGTATATGCATATCTGATGAGCACTCAGGTTGAGTCTTACCTTCAGAAAAAAGGCAGAGAGGATTTTATCTTCACTTCCGATAACCGTAAGCTTCATTACGAGGCTTACGAAAAAACACTTTCAAGAGGAAGCGTGGTTGTTCTTCACGGCTTTACGGAAAGCGCTGAAAAGCTCCGTGAGGTAAGCTATTATTTGCGCAAGGCAGGCTACAGCGTTTTCTCACTTGATATGGACGGTCACGGTAAGTCTCATCATAGCTCGGCAAAAACAGAAAGAGTAGAAATCGATTCCTTTGACACCTATGCAGAGGACCTTGACTTCTTCATTGAAAAGGTTGTCAAGCCGAATACACCTAACGGAAAAATCAGCATTTATTCCCATTCTCTCGGAAGTAATGTTGCACTTCTTTATCTTATGAAGCATCCTTATGCTGTAGATAAGGCTGTTCTTTCTTCTCCGATGATTTGCGGAAACATGGGTATGCCAGTTGCTGTTGCAGGTACGGTTGCGAAGCTTCTTTGTGCTGTCGGCGGAAAGAAAATATCCGCACCGGGAAGATGTGTCTTTGATCCTGAACAGGCTTTTGAAAACAGCGATGCTACAAGCAAGGCTCGTTTTGAATATTATCACGAAAAAAGAAAGAGAGAGACTCTTTATCAGACAAGCGGTCCTTCCTTCGGTTGGGTCAAGGCTTCTCTTGATGCAAGGGATAAAATTCTTTCCGATGAGGGCATTAAGGCCCTTAAGGCAAAGCTTCTTATTTTCAAGCCCGAAGAGGACAGACAGCTTCTTCATGAGTACACAGAAAAATTTGCCGATAAGGCGGATGTTGAAATCAAGAATGTGAAGAACTCAAAGCACGAGATTTTTATGAGCAAAAACGATGTGCTTGAATGGTACTTCAATGAGATTCTCGACTTTTTGAATTAAAAAAATACCGTTACCTTGCAGTTAAGGTAACGGTTAATTTTTTATGCTTTTTTTGCTTCGGATGCCTTTTCAGCTTTGCTTTTCTCATCTGCCTTTGCCTTTTCAACAGCACTTGATTTCCAGAGGTGGATGATGCCTTCGTCGTTAAGTACCTTGAGCATTGTTACAAGGATGGGGGAGATAATCATGCCGAGAACACCGAAAATCTTAAGTCCGAGGTAGAGAGCGGTGATTGTTACAACGGGTGAGAGGCCGAGCTGACCTGCCACGAGCTTGGGCTCAACAATCTGACGGATTACGGTGATTACTGCATAAATTACTGCAAGTCCGATCGCAAGGGCATAATTGCCTACAATAAGATTGTAAAGCGCCCAGGGGATAAGAACTGTACCTGTTCCGAGAACGGGTATGATATCAACCACAGCTGTGATAATTGCGATGATAACCGTGTAGTTTGATGAGTAGATTCCCATAAGCCTGAGAACGGTAAGACCAAGGAACATTTCGGTAAAGGTTACGGACATAATAAGAGCGTAAGCCTTTGCCATTTTTGTAAGGGTGCTTTTAAGGAGTGTCTTTGATCTTGTAAGGTCGTCACGCTTGTGCTCGGGGAACTGAAGCTTAATGAAATTCATGATGCTTTCATAATCCGAGGTCATAAAGCAGGAAGCTACAAGAGTGATTACAACAGCGATTAAAATTGAGGGAATCTGCTTTGCAGTTGAGATAACACCGCTTAAGGGAGTTGTTATCCAGGAAAGGCTGAAGGAGTCTCCGAGTGTACCTGTGATGCTGTCGGTAAGATCAGTACTCTGACCTGCGATATACTCACGAAGCTGGGTGAACAGAGCTGCTACGGATTCGTGAAGTGTTCCGCTGATGAACTCGGGAAGTCCGTCAATGAAATTAATTGCAGCGTTTTCAATGTTTGTTACAACAACGTCGATGTTCTGAAGCTGCATAGTGATGTAATTGATGAAGCCGCTGATTTCCTGAACTGCTCTTACTCCGATGAGAACAACAAGAGCAATTACAATAAAAATAAGAAGAAGCAGAGAAACAAAGGAAGCGCTTCCGCTTTTCAGAAATGTTTTTTCAGTCAGGAAGTTCTTCGGTCTTTGCAGGATTGTTGCAATCAAAAAGGCGCATACAATCGGGAAGCAGACGCCCATGGCGTATCTTACAACAAGAAAAAATATCACAGCGAGCATCACGTAATAAATAACATTGATTATACTCTTTCGCTTTTTTTCGACATCTGTCATATAAACACCTCATTTCTTTACCTTAATATTAACTCAATAACAATTTAAAATCAATAATACTGAAGAAAAATAAAAAAAATTTCATAAATATCGAATTTTTTTGCCATAAACACTTTTATTATTCGTCAGGATGTGATATTATATACAATGTATATATGCGACTGTCTCCAAGGGGGATAAAGACAGGGACTAAGAAAGGTAGTGAAAAAATGAACGTTGCGATTCTCGGTTACGGAGTTGTCGGCTCCGGTGTTGCTAAGGTTCTTAAGGAAAATTCAAAAACAATCACTGAAAAAACCGGTCACGAGTTTAAAGTATCACGTATTCTTGATATCAGAGAATTTCCTATGAGCGAATACCGCTCAATTATCACAAAAAACTTTGAGGATATTGCAAATGATGCAAGCATTGACGTCGTTGCAGAAACAATGGGCGGAGTAGAGCCTGCTTTCACTTTTGTAAAGACCTGCCTTGAAAAAGGCAAGCACGTTGTTTCTTCAAACAAGGAGCTTGTTGCAATGAAGGGTGCAGAGCTTCTTGAAACAGCAAGGAAGAATAACGTAAACTTCTTCTTTGAGGCTGCGGTAGGCGGCGGAATTCCCGTGATCAGACCTATCAGCCGTTGCCTTGCAGGTAACAATATCAACAAGGTTGCAGGTATTCTTAACGGAACCACAAACTATATTCTTACTAAAATGATAACAGAGGGCGTTTCCTTTGATGAAGCTCTCGCAGACGCACAGCAGCTCGGCTACGCTGAAAAGGATCCCACAGCTGATGTTGACGGACTTGATGCAATGAGAAAAATCTGTATCCTTGCATCTCTTTGCTTCGGCACACATCTTTATCCTGAAGGTATTTACTGTGAAGGTATCAGAAGAGTTTCACTTGCAGACGTTGCTTATGCAGCTAAGTTCGGCAGCGTAATCAAGCTTGTTGCAAGAGCAGAAAAGCTCGATAACGGCGAAGTTTTTGCAATGGTATCCCCTTGCCTTGTAAAGAAAAGCTGTATGCTTGCAGGTGTAAATGATGTTTTCAATGCTTGCCTTGTAAACGGTGACATGACAGGTGAGGTTCTTATGTACGGTAAGGGCGCAGGCAGTGAAGCAACAGCTTCAGCAGTTGTCGGCGATATTATCGACTGTGCAGATAACAGCAAGGAAAGAAAGGTTTTCGGCTGGAAGGACACAAGTGAGGATATTCTTTCTGATTACACTCAGAAGGAGACATCAATGTATGTAAGATGTACTGTAGCAGATAAGGCTGATGCTTGCAGAAAGCTCAGATCAATCTTCGGCAGAGTTCTTTTCCTTTGGAGAAACGATCAGCCTGAAAATGAAATTGCTTTCATCTCACCTGTGATGAAGGAAAGAGATCTCAGAAGAGTGCTCAGCACCACAGGCGTAAATGTAATCACCACAATCAGAGTATTTGCATAAGATTTATTTATAAGCGTAGCGGAAATCGGCAGAATTATCCCCTGCGGTTTCCGTTCGTTCTTTATTTAGGAGGCACAACAAATGGCATTAATCGTTCAGAAGTTCGGCGGTTCCTCCGTTGCAAACGCCGACAGGGTCAGAAATGTTGCAAGTATTATCACCGACACATACAAGCAGGGTAACAACGTTGTAGTTGTTGTTTCAGCTCAGGGTGACACAACAGACGACCTTATTGAAAAGGCAATGGAAATCAGCAAGAATCCCTCAAAAAGAGAGATGGATATGCTTCTTACAGCAGGTGAGCAGATTTCAATTTCTCTTCTTGCAATGGCGATTGAAGAAATGGGCTATCCCGTAATTTCACTTCTCGGCTGGCAGGCAGGTTTCAACACAAATTCAGCCTACGGCAGTGCGAGAATCCGTGAGGTGAAAACAGAAAGACTTGAAAAAGAGCTTGACCAGAAGAAGATTGTTATTGTAGCAGGCTTCCAGGGCCTTAACAAGTACGACGATCTTACAACTCTCGGCAGAGGCGGCTCAGACACAAGTGCAGTTGCTCTTGCAGCAGCTCTTCACGCAGACCGCTGTCAGATTTTCACCGATGTTACAGGTGTTTTCACAGCTGACCCGAGAAAGGTTGAAAACACACAGAAGCTCACAGACATCACTTATGATGAAATGCTTGAATTTGCTACTCTCGGCGCACAGGTTCTCAACAACCGTTCCGTTGAAATGGCAAAGAAATACAATGTAGAATTAGAGGTTCTCTCAAGTCTTGTAAGAGAGCCCGGAACCATCGTCAGGGAGGTAGCAAAGATGGAAAAAATGTTAATCAGAGGCGTTACTAAAGATACAGATATTGCGAGAATTTCTGTTGTCGGCATGAAGGATATCCCCGGTAATGCATTCAAGATGTTCTCACGTCTTGCACAGAAGGGTATCAACATTGACGTTATTCTCCAGTCAGTAGGCAGAGACGGCACAAAGGACATTTCCTTCACTTGCGCAGCAGGCTGTGCAGCAGAAGCTGTTGAAATTCTTAACGACATCTTTGAGATGGAAGGCGCAGTTGTTTCATGCGACACATCAGTTGCCAAGGTTTCAATCGTTGGTGCAGGCATGCAGTCACATTCAGGCACAGCTTCAAAGATGTTCGGTGCTCTTTACGAAGCAGGCATCAACATCAGCATGATTTCCACAAGTGAAATCACAATCAGTGTTCTTATTGACAAGGAATATGCTGACAAGGCAGTATCCGCTGTTCATAAGGCATTCTTCGGTTAAAAGATGTTAAATTAAGCGCAGAGCAAAAAGCAAACTTTCTTTATTGGAAGTTTGCTTTTTTAGACATTTTTTTGCCCGCTCGCAGTATAGACACATACAGCTTCGGGACAAAGAAAATGCCTTCTGCATCTTAATTGAACACTTTTAAGTAAAAAAGAAAAATGAAACTCGTAATTAAATTTGCGGAGGTTTAGTTGAGATAAACCAAGACTAATTTATGCAGGTGAAAAAATGAAAAACAACAAAAAAGGCTTACTGAAAAAACATTTCATACCTTATTTCAAAAAGCATAAGTCAGTACTTATACTCGACCTGTTCTGCGCTCTTCTTACAACGGGCTGTGAAATTGTTCTTCCGATGATAATCAGAGAAATCACATCAGTTGCAACAACGGACATTTCAAAGCTTACATGGGAGCTGATTTTGTCCCTTGCGGCACTTTACGGTGTGCTTAAGCTGATTGATATGGCAGCAGGCTACTATATGATTTATATCGGTCACGGTATGGGTGTTAAAATCGAAAAGGATATGCGTGAGGATATGTTTGCTCATCTTCTTACTGCTCCCTTCTCCTATTTTGACAAAACCAAGGTCGGTCAGCTTATGTCAAGAATAACAACTGACCTTTTTGATATCTCCGAGTTTTCCCATCATTGTCCCGAGGAATTTTTTATCGCAGGAATAAAAATTATCGCATCCTTCAGCATCCTTGCGTCAATCAATCTTCCTCTTAGTGTTGCAACCTTTGTGGCAATTCCTCTTATCTTCTTCGGAAGCATTTATTTCAGACGAAAGATGCGAACAGCCTTTAAAGAAAGAAGAGTCATTGCAGGTGAGGTAAATGCTCAAACGGAAACAACTCTCCTTGGTATCCGTGTGGTAAAATCCTTTGCCAACGAAGATCTTGAAAAAGAGAAGTTCAATAAGCAAAGCACCGAACTGAGTAAAATTCAGCAGGATTCCTACAAATATATGGCAAGACTCAACAGCGTCACGAGGCTTTTTGACGGGCTTATGTATGTTATAATGATAACTCTCGGCGGCTTCTTCCTCATAAGAGGAAAAATAACTGCCGCAGATATGACAGCTTATCTTCTTTATATCGGTATGCTTATTGCGGCAATCAAGAGGATTGTTGAATTTACTGAGCAGTTTGAAAAGGGTATGACGGGTATTGAGCGCTTTGCTGAAATCCTTGAAACACCCTCTGAGCCGGGTTATTCATCAGGTGATGAGCCTGAAAACATAAAGGGCGAGATTGAATTTAAGGATGTTTCCTTCAGCTATGCAAAAGAGAAGGGCGATGTCCTTGCAAACATCAGCCTTAAGGTAAGTGAAGGCGAAAACATTGCTGTTGTAGGTCCTTCGGGCAGCGGAAAAACAACCCTTTGCTCCCTCGTTTCAAGGTTTTATGAGCCTCAGCAGGGACAGATTCTTCTTGACGGTAAGGATATAAAGGAGCTTTCTCTTGAGGGACTGAGAAATGCAATAGGTGTTGTTCAGCAGGATGTTTATCTTTTCTCGGGAAGTGTGATTGAAAACATACTCTACGGTAAGAAAAACGCTACAAGGCAGGAGGCTGTTGAAGCAGCAAAGAAAGCAGGTGCTCACGAATTCATAGAAAGCCTTCCCGATGGCTATGACACCTATGTCGGTGAACGGGGTGTAATGCTTTCGGGCGGTCAGAAGCAGAGAATAAGCATTGCAAGAGTATTTGTGAAAAATCCTCCGATACTTGTCCTTGATGAAGCAACCTCTGCCCTTGACAATGAAAGTGAGCTTTATATTAAAAAATCCCTTGCAGAGCTTACCAAAGGCAGAACAACCTTTACCATTGCCCACAGACTTTCCACGGTACGGAACGCTTCAAGAATCATTGTGCTTACGGAAAACGGAATTGAACAGCAGGGCACTCACGATGAGCTTCTGAAGGTTGACGGAGTTTATAAACGACTATACGAAACAGACAGAAAGAATATCTGAAACAACAACCGCGATCCGACTTTATTGTCGGACCGCGGTGATTTTATTTATTTGAAGGCTACATATGCATAAACAATCCCGTCTTCGTTAAGCAGAGTTTCATTCTGATTTGCCTGCCTGTCAAGAACATAAAAGCCTGTGTCGGAAAGATACACATTTTTTGAGCATTTGCCACCGAAGGAAAAACCGTAGTAGCTTCTGAGAAAAAGAATGCTTGAGTCAAAAACAACTGGGGGATAGCCCTGACGGAAAATGAAAAGCACCTTTGGTCTGAAGCCGAGGGTGATAACCTTTTCAATGTCGTAGCCGTGACCGGTATAAGTGCCTGTTACAAAAGGCTCGTTGTATTTTTCGTGCTCTGCCTTGGTTATGTGAATGTTTTTGTCGGTAACGTGGGTTTTACAGAAAAAGTTATGAGGAACGGTAATGCTTTCGTTTTCCGAGCCTACAGCAGGGCAAAGCTCTCTTTCGTAAAAGATTTTGCATACTATTCTGAATGCCTTGACCTCATTGTCATATTCTGTTTCTCCGATGGTGTAGCCGGAGATTTCCGTTATGTACTTTTCGTTCAGGAAGGTAAGCACCTGCTCAAGAAGCACATGAGTATCCGAAGCAAGAGAAATAAGCGGGGAGTAACAGGTCATTCTGATTGTAGCTTCATTTCTCTGACAGAATTCGTCAAATTCATCGCTGAAATAGCTGACAGTGTTTTTCTCAGGAACAAAGGAAAGATAAGTTCTTTTAAGAGGTATGGGAAGATCTTTAGTGTCAAAGCCACGGATTGCCACACAGTTTTCAGGAGAAAGCTCGCCGTTGATTTCTTCGATCATTGTATCGATTATTTCAGAAGTAAAAAGCATTGTTTATTCCTCCTTGCTTACGATTGACCAGGTGTAGAACGGTGTTTTACCCAGGTATACCTTTTCGCTGTGATCAATGCTGAGATGTGTATCTTCAAAGTACAACGAGTATTCGGTGCCGTCAATAAAAGAAAAATCAATATCTGCAGGAGATATAAGAAGATATTTTTTCAAGCTGTCATAGCCTAACTCTGTTGCAACGCCTCGAAGATAAATTTTGTTTTTGTATCTCAGCGGCTGAAGAAAAGCTTGAAAGCTCTGCAGAATTTCGGAGTTCTTTTTTATTGTGAGGATAACACCTGATTTTTTGAAAAGAGCCTTTGCCGACTTATCAGTAACCACAGCAGTAAAAACCTCCGTCAACAAGAATTGAAGCTGCATCAGCAAGAGCATTATCACGGATAGCTTTTTCTCTTTCAAGAGCCTTTGAAGGATCGCAGTTTATTGTTATATCACCTACGCGATAGCTTTCATACTTTTCGGGCTCTGAGAGTGTCCTGATGAAAAAATGATAGTGAGCAACGGCTGCAGCGGTCTGAGCAATGAGAGGATCTTTTTCATCAACGCCCGGTTTAAGCCGGGCGTTGATCCATCTGAGTCCTGTTTCGCAACAGGCAAGCAGATCTTCCTGCGGATAGTCGGAGGTGTCATAATTACGGCAAAGCTCGTTAAGAACATCGCTTGATGTAATCATTACAGTTTCTCCTTATTCAAAGCTTGTCATTACGCAGGCATCTTCAAAGATTTTTGAGAAGCCGGCAATGGTTGTGATTGATGCTCTTTCAAGCTGACGGTCAATAAGCTTGTCAAATTCAGTTGTAACAGGCATTGCTTCAACCTTTTCAAGAGCACAGGTCTTGTCAAAAGCAACGATGCTTCCTGTGGGCACTGCTTCGTTTTTGAAAAGCTCTGCACCGAGAGGAGTAATCATCTTTCCTGATGCGTGGAAGTCAAGACCCTTGTAGCTGTCCTTGAACTCTTCAAGGGAAAGGAGCTTGAGCATTACATCGGGGGACGCAATAAGGGTTGTAAGATTATAGGGTGAAAGAGCGCCCCAGAGGTTGATGAGATCTGTGTATGTAATGCTTGAACCGCTTGCTGCAATTTCATTTGCCTTGTTTGAGCTGCCGTCTCCGTTGAGAAGGACGTTGATTGCATCTGCAAGCTGTGCACGTGCAATGCCTGCACCGATCTGTCTGAGTGCAACTGTGAAAAGATCGATTCTCTGGAATCTGATAGCTTCATAGGAAGCGCTGAGAAGTCTGCCACACTTGTGAAGTCTTACAAGCTTGTCCTTTGTAACAATCTTTGTTTCGGGGATAAAAGCGCCTTCGGCAATAAGTGAGGGCTGATAATTATCCTCTGTGTTTTCCGTTGTCACTGAGCGGTAATCAAGACCTTCAATTTTTGTGGTTGTTGCAACAATTGAATCAAGGATGTCAGAAGCGTCAATGCCCTGGGCAACAGAAGGGGAAATGTATTCGGGAAAGAGTGCTGCTGAGTCGGTTGTTCTGAAAAACTTTTCAATAGGGTCGCTGTTCTTGCCGCTGACCTTGATGTCAAAGCGCTTGAGCTGACGCTGAAAGGCGTCAAGGCCTTCAAGCTCTGTGCCGATGTAGTTTTCGCTGGGGTCAATGCTTTCAAGAGCTTCTGTGAAGCTTTTACCTGTGGTATAAAGTCCTTTATCGAGTCTGATGTTATCAAAATTCATTTTGTTTCCTCCTTAAAGTAATTCTGATATGTTTTTTTCTTAGAGAATAAACTCAAGAGTTTTGTTTGTTAAGTCAACGCCGACAACTGTATATGCTTTACCGTCCTGGTCGTTAACCTCCATATAGCCTGAGGCTGTAGGTGCAAGCTTACAGATGCCGATGTGAGGAACAGTGTCCTTGAATTCAGCAACAGCGTAGCCCTTCATTACAACGGAAGCAATGCCGTCTTTGTATGAAGCGACGATGCCTGTAAAATCCTTTGTACCCATGGGGTAGTACACGTCATTGCTGGGCTGAAGAGCAACAGCTCTTTTTTCTGATACGGTTGTGAGAGCTTTAAAAGTAGCTTCGCTTGATTCAAAGCCGTTTAAAAGTGCGTTCATATTAAAAATCCTCCTTAAATTTTAAATGCATTATTGTTGTTGTTTATCTTTTTGTCTGAAAGGGGCTTAAGCTGAAGGGATACGGGTATAATTTCGCTTGCCTGAGCCTTAAGACCCTCCATAAGAGACTTGAGCTGTGCTGAATCCATGCTGTCACACATGGCTGAAAAGCTGTCTGCTTTTACCTTAGGCATGGCGATGAGTGCAAATTTTCTGATTTCATCTGTCAGATGCTTCCTGTAAAGTCTGCCGTCCTCTGCAAGGCTTTCAAGCTTGCAGAGATATTCCTTTGAGCAAAGAGCTTTGTCAACGGGAATTTCTTGTGATGCAGCGGAATGCTTGATGTCTTTTGCCTTTTCTTCTGAAAAAGCCTTTGTCACTCCTGCGTTTTTCTGTGCAGGTACTGCAACGAAGGACCATTCATAAGCATCACCGGCATTGTCAAGAATGCCGTGGCACTGCTTTTTGCCGTAGAATTTCCCTTTGATGTGATTGCATTCATGACTTTTCATATCCTTTGAGCAGATTGAGCAGGTCATAGCTTTCATTGAACAGCCTACACTGACCTCTTTTTTTATTCCGCCTTCAATCTGTGCAATGATTTCTTCGTTTTCCTTAGTTCTGAGCATATATGCTTTTGCTTTTAGAGCAACATAAGCTTCTCCGGTTGAGGTCTTTTTGTTTTTATCCTCCTCAAGCCAGGTTTTGAAAATACGGGCAAGCTGATTTTTAGCGCTCATATTGTGATCGCAGATACCTGTTCTGCCGGGAAAAAGCTCACAAAGTCCCTTGAGAGCGTTGACCGAAAATCGTTCAAAGTCACGGTCAACCTCATTGTCACAGAGAGTAAGATTGAAGCAGTAAACCTCATCTGCGGTAAGCGGATTTCTTGTGTAGGTGTTAATGAGCTCAAGCTCCTTCGATGTGGGTGTGTTATTGGCTGCTTGTGTCATTGTTGTTTTCACCTCCTGTTTCATAATCGATTTTTCTTGTCTGAGCGTCGTAATATCGGCTTCGGGAGATTTCCGTAATGTCCTGAAGAGTAATATGATCCCAGTTGATGCTGAAATCACAGTCATAGCCGTTGAGTCTTAAGAAAAGGCGACATATCTGCGAGATTATGGGATTGAGCTCACGGCGGTAAAATTCAATCTCGCTTGTGAGTATGTCTGCCTGCTGACAGCTCATTCTTTCCGTTGTGGACCAGCTGAGGCCCAGAAGAAAGGGCGGTATACCGAGCTTTGCGATGATCTGTTCAAGCATTTGCCTTACGGGAATCTCACTGTCGAGAATCTGATTGTCTGCACCGATTGCCTTGATGCTGACATCACCTACGGCAACAAAGTCCTTGGCAGCAGTGCTTTTTGAGCTCATTGCCTTGCTCCACTCATTAGCAACAAGCATAGCTCTTTCTTTTGCATAAGCCTTATCCATAACATCGTTCTGTGGCTTGTAGGTTACGGCAAAGCGCACATTACCCACTCTTTCCCAGTTGGTGCCCATAGTGTTGTAAATTTTAAGAAGAATGTCACTTACAAAGGGCAGGCCTTTTAAAATTGAGGTTCCGTAAATGTTGCCGGGCTCGGGGTTAAGCACTGATAAAAGGATAAGTGAGGGGTATTTTACAGGTGTGAAGGTGCCGTTTCCCTTGTCTGCATTTACGATTATGTCAATAGAGCTGCTGCCTTCTGAAAGGGAAATGTTTTTCAGATCGGCATTGTAAAGATGGGTAATTGTGCTTGCGTCAGTTACAATTTCTCCGACAGAGGTACCGTAGGTCAGTAATTGCTCAAGAAATGTGGAAACGAAAGAATCAATGCCCTGACGGGTTCCGCCTACATTTACTGATTTCAGGAAATCTGAAAGAATATGCTCGGCATTTTTGTTATCGCATTCGACCTTGAAGGAGCCTATAAGGCGGATGATTTTGTAAATCGCGGCATCGATAACGGGAACAGCTTCTCTCAGAGACTTATAAAGAGCCATATCAGCTGTGGAAACGGGATTATAGTTGCTCAGACTCATAAAGGGATGAGATGAAGAGGAGGTCTGAGGGACAGCAACAACTGCACTTTCGGGATTGTCATTTTTTCTTTTTCTGATTGCCAAATTTTTCTCCTTTCCCGGAATGTTTCATTTCCGAATTTTATCTGCTTGAAGCAATGGCGAAAAATCCGTCCTCCTGCGAATCAAGGACATTAAGAACAAAGTATCTTATATCGTCCATTGAGTGATCGTTTTCCTTTTTCGGAGTATCTTTTTTTGCTCCTTCATCCCAACGGTAGAGAGAAAATTCCCTTATCGCACTTTTACATGCGGGGCTTATTCTGATTCTGCCGTCACGCAAGGCACTGTGAACCTTGCGTATTCCGTCGGTCACATCATTTTTTGCAGGAATGACATTGAATTTTCCGTGGCGGCAGATGCATTCGATGAAGGACGCCGCAGAAGGGTCAACTATAACGGAGGTGATGTTCTTGCCGTTGGTGAATTCTGTCAGATCTGCGTAATATTCCTCATCGGTTTTCTGCCTGCCCTGTTTCCTTGAGTCAAAGTAGTATTCGTCAATACGGTACCAGACTTCCTTGTGAAGTCCCCATAAGCCCATTGAGGTGGGATTGACTGTGCCGTAATCGCAGGAAACGTAATACCTTTCAAATTCAAGGCTCGGTGGCTGCACAGTGTATTTGCCCTGTGCAGCATCGGGATAAACAAGTCCGTCCACAGCAACCCATTTCCCGAGAACAAACCTTTCATAAAAAGCACCGTTGTAAAGATTTTCGTAACGGCGTATCATTTTTACTGACAGTGAAGGGTTGTCCGACATCAGAAAGTGGATATAAAGACAGTTTTTCTCTTTGTGCTTTTCTATCCACTCCTTGTAAAACCAATGCATGGGATTTTCGGGGTTGCAGTTGAACCAGAATTTTGAACCCGATAAAGAGCAACGAGCCAGAGCCTGTTCAACAAAGGAACGGGGCATGAGAGCAACTTCGTCAAGGAGAACACCACCTAAGGTCATACCCTGTATCAGAGAGGCTGAGCCTTCGTCACGTCCGCCGAAGAGATAGAATCTGTTTGTTTTGCCGCCGTAGGTAATTTCAATAAGATTCTGACTGAACTTCTCCTTGCACTCAAAACCAAGCTCTCTCAGCCGGGGGATAAGCTCCGTTATGATGTTGCGTCTCAGAGAGGTAATGGTTTTGCCGCAAACGGCAAAGGAAGTGTCGTCAAAAGCGTAAAATGCCCAGGTAACAAAGGAAAGTGACATACAGGTGGTTTTACCGCTTCTTACTGCTCCGTCGCAAATCAGTCCGTCCATGCTGCAAAAGGGCGAATCTGAGTGCCACCAGGAGAGTGCGGCAAGCTGTTTTTTTGAAAAAACAGTGAAGCTCTGATTATTCAAGATCATCCTCCTTCAGTGCTGCTGCTGAAGAAGCAATTGCCGAATAAAGAGATGCACCCGTGAAATTATGCTTTTCCTCACAAATGTCAAGAAGCTTTTCAAGAGCCTTGATGCGGTCAAAGAATTTGATTTCAATGTCACCGCCTTTTTTTCTCTTGATTTCGGAAATGTTAAAAAGATCCATACGCTCAAGCTCTTCGGCATCGGTGCTTTCACAAAACATAAGCCTTATTGCATCGCTGACACAGCCGAAAGCGAGTCTTTCATAGCCACGGGCTATATCCCTTCTGTTGCTCTTTCGCTGCTTGTCAAGCTCTTCAATGTGGTCTCGTATCTCCTTTCTCTTCAGAAGTCTGATTGCTGATTTTTCCGGAAAAACGTATCCGGATTTTGCTGCAGCTTCTCTTGCATTACAGTTGAGGCTGTAATAGGTGCAAAAGAGTTTTTCTTTGCTTGAAATTTCTTTTTTGATGGCGATTCTCCTTTCTGAGAGAAAAAGTCCTCTCACTAATAGGCCGGAAAACGCGATTTGTTGCAACTTTTCTGCAACAAAAAGGCGAAAAAGGCAAAAATTATTTTGAAAAAAATTTTTTTATTGTGATTTGTGAATTTTTTTGAAATTAAATATTGACAAAGTATAAATTGCATTATATAATTTATGTGCGAATAGGTAAGGAGTTTTCCTGCTTATCAAATACATGAAAGGAGAAATTAACAATGGGTGAAAATGTATTTTTCGAATTCCTCAGAGAGTACTGGGATGAAATCGTAGCTCTTTTCGACAAGATTTACTTTGCTTTCAAGGAATATGCAACAAGCGCTGAATAATTGATTTATAATTTAAATTTAAAGGGACTGTCGTTTTGCGGCAGTCTCTTTTTGATTTCGGTTCATATTGAATGCACTGTTCTTAATAATTTTTTATTGTTTTAGGTTTATTTAAAGTTTCTGTTTTAAAATACAATTGTGCGATGGGAATTGATATATGTTTTTTTCCGATTTTTCATGTATCATCCCTCCTTCCCATTGCACCCCCTCTCCTTTCAAATATAGAAAAGGCTCCCGGTAATTGTCAGGTACCGGGAGCTTTTCTGCTTTTGTAAAATATCAAAGGCACAAGAAATGACAATATTCTTGACTTTCAGGTGATAAACTCTCCTTTGAAACATAAGAGCAAAGGAGTTATAATCATGAACTGTAAAAACTGCAACTACATACTCACAGGAAAGGAAAATTTTTGCCCTAATTGCGGAACAATTCCCGAATCAGCCTCTACGCCTTTTCCTAAAATAAAGGAAATCAGAGAAGCACCGCAGAAAAAGCCTTCTGCGGAAAAGCCCAAAACCCTTAATGAAATTTTGTTTTTTGATCCGACAGATGATAAAAACGATGCTCCTGAGGAAAAATATTTTCCTGAGACTGAAGCTGTGCAGGAGAATTTTCCTATACCTGTGCCTGAAATCAAAGAAAAAAATCCGATCGGTAAAATTTTTCTTCTGCTTTTTATCTGCTGTACACTTGCTGTAAGCGCCTTCGGATTGGCAGATTATTTTGGAATTTTGCCAAGATTTAAAGCCTATATCAGTACATTTTCGCAAAAAAAGCCTGTCACCTATGAAAGCACCACAACAACAGCCTTCAGCCACAGTAATACCGTTGTTCAGCCTGACACAAACTGTGATATGAAAACAGCTTATGTTTTTTCGGGCTCCGGCCTGCCTCTTCGTAAGGGCCCGTCCAACAGCTACGCACCTCTTTATAATCTTACGGATCTTACCATGGTGCAGATTTTCGGTTCGAGTCTTTCTTGTCCCGAATGGATTTATGTTTACTGCCCCGAAAAGGATACTTACGGATGGCTTAACGGAAGCTTTGTGTGCAGCGATGTTGTTATGGAAAACAAAATTACCGATGAATATGAGACAGAGGAGGATGTTCCTGCAAGCTATTATTACGAAGGACAGATGTAAATTTATATCAAAAACACTGAAAAGCAGATATAATTAAGTAAGCTACTACTTAATTATATCTGCTTTTATTATTTTGTGTTTTGATTTTGTTAAGTCTAGGCGGCTTTATTTATCTTGCTTTTATCTGAGTTCTGATGATGTGGAAAATTCCTTTAGAGCCTTTGACTACATAATCCTTGAGATTGCCCGCAAAGCCTGTCATAACAGGATTTTTCAGCTTGCTTTCGCTGATATTATCTTCCTTTGCCTTTTCGGATTTTATGTTATCACCGCTGAAAATTCCGACTGCTTCATCCTCACCACAGGAGAGAACTGCTCCGTCGCAAAGGGAGATGATTTCGTCGAGTCGGTCACCCTCGGAAAGCTCACCTTCAAAAAGGTAAAGCCCTAAAAGAGCTGTTTCGCTGCAGCCGTTGTAGGAGGGAGCGATTGACTTGCCCTGAGCGGCAACAAGTGTGTAGGCATCAAGAATCTGACCCTTTGCACGGCTGAAATGATGTCTCTGCTTGCCGTAGTAGGTGCCGAAGGGATTCATGTGAACGGTCTTGTCCTCGTCAAGTCGCATCGGGCAGTGCGCCATGGAGGAAAGCACCTGACGTGCGTTTGCAACAACAAGAGTGTAGTTGCCGTCGGAAAGGCCCGTAAGACCTGCCGTAAGCTGATGGTTGAAGGAGTCAAGCTTCCTGTTCTTTTCATCACATTCGGGGAAGCTCTGCGCTCTGAAGGATGAAATGTCACCCATAAAGTTGCGCTTGAGCACCTTGATGTCACCTTCCATCTTCGGAGTAAGCTGGAAGGGAACAGCCTCCTTCCAGTTCATATCGGAGTATCTTCCGAGTGAGGAATTTTCTGTTGAAATTGAGGTGGTTTCCGCTGTGTAAGGATAGTTCACCTGACTTCTTACAAGGATACCCTTTGTAAAGGGCGTGGTGATGAAATCAAAAATGAAGGAGCCTTCTCTGATTTCATCGGGAAGGTGGATTTCGCCTTTTGTACGAAGGATGCTCACCTGACCTGAGGAGGTTATTTCCTGCTTTGAAGTGGTTTCAAAATGATACTTTTCATTGCCGTAGGTGATGAAGCTTTCAAGGAAGCTGTCGTTGCATATTTTTTCACCCTTAAGATAAATTGAAGCAAGGTTACCTTTGCCGTCAAAGACGAATTCGGTGTCATCGGCCTTGACGTATCCTTGGGCATCAAAGCTCTTTTTGCTTTTTCCTTTTTTAACCGTAATCTCATAGGTGTCAGAAAGGTTTTTGAATTTAAGAAGCAGGAAAATACCGCCTTCGTCATCGGTGGGAATTACTGCGTAATTAAGAAGCCCCTTGCCCTGAATGAGAAGGTTGTCAAAGGTGTAGCCGTCCCTGAGCTTAAGCTGAAGGCACTGCAGAGTTGAATTTGTGATGTTGTGGATTCGGATGCCTTTCTCCTTTGAAAGAGCAGAGTATTCCTTGTGAAGAATGCTTTCTTTTAATGCATCTGCCTTTTTCTCACGCTGAATGTTTAAAACGGGTGTTGCAAGACCGAAGTGAGTTGTGGAAAGAAGAAGCACTCTTTCAAAAAATGAGGGAGCCTTGCTGTCCTCTCCGGCAGTGACCCTTGCCATTGCTCTTGATCTTTCAACGGCAGTCCAGATTTTTCTGTTGTAAGGCTTTTCTGCCCAGGAGGCATAGCCGGTGAAGTTGCCGTCAGCGGTGTCGTGGGTGAAGTCGATGTTGCCGAGGGGTTTGTGGGTTTTTATGTAGTTGCCCGGTGTGTCAAAAACAACATAAGGCAAATCGGCAACCTCTTTGACAAGACCATGAATGCCGTCGGTGTTTGCAAGTCTGTTTCCGATAACGGGAAGATTCATACTCTCCCAGAAGATTGCATCGGCATCCATATTAATGAAAAGAAGAAGATCGTTGTTGATTTCGCCCTTTTCCTGCTTGAGATGTAAATCCTTCACCCAGGCACGAAGACAGCCGGCATCGCAGACGTCGGAGTTGCTGTAGGTGGGAATGACGGTGATGCTTTCACCCTTATAGGTGTAAGTGAGAGGATTGAAGGCAAGCTCATCGGGAAGCTTCGGTACGATTGTACGGAAGGCATCAAAGGGTACGCAGGAATAGTAAAGGCAGAGAGCCTCAACACCGAGCTTGTTGTAAACGGAAACCTGAGAAGGCGTGAACATAACCTCCTGAGGGCGGACCAGCATAGCACACTCACCGAAAAGATCCTTAAGTCCGCTTCCTGCTTCATTGGTAACGGCAAGGTTGATTGAAGCTGAAAGCTCTGCTTCATTCATTGCGCCCAAAGCACCGTTTGAGTAGCCCATAATGATGTTTTCGTCGCCGTATTTTACAACTCTCTCCTTCATTTTTTCGATAATGTCGGGAGCATATTCGGGAAGGATTTTTTCAAGGGAGAAGAAGTTTTCTGTGTCCCAGGTGCCTTTTACGGGAATACCCTGCTCGTTGAATTCTGTGAGTACATCAAGGATTTTGCGGATGATTCTGATGTCCGAGCCGAAGCCGAGGTTGTCATTTGTGTCGCCTCTGTAGGAATGGTAGCAGTTTACGTGAAAGCCGTAGGCAACGTGAATTTTGTTGTTTGTCATTGTTTTTTCTCCTGATTCTAATAATCCCCTCGATTTTTTACCGAGGGGAAAGTTGTTTATTTATTCTTATTTCTTTTCAGCGGTGTTGATGCTCTTTCCGAAAACAACAAAGCGGTTGAAAAGGAACTCTGTTGTAAGGTTGATGAGCATTGTGAAGGCGAGAACGAGGTATTCATTCCAGCCGATGTTTGTAAGAGCTACGCCCCACCAGATTGAAAGGGGAGTGAATACGCAGTAGTAGCCGAAGACCTTGAGCATTGCGATGGGCACATTGTTGGCTGACTTGAAGGTGAACTTGCGGTTTACCGTGAAGTTGAAAAGCACTGAAAGAACAAGAGCGATGAAGTAGAAGGGTCCGTACTCATTTTCAAGCAGGCTTTCGGGCATAAAGGAGAAGATGTCCGTTCTTTTTGAAAGCTCGTTGAGAAGGGTGAAGGACACAGTCTGGATGATACCTGCACCTGTGGAGCAGAAGAAGAATTTCAGCGCCATTACGGCATTGTCTTTTTTGGTGATGTTTTCGTTACTCATATTTATCAGTCCTTTAATTTGATTTCTTTACAATTATATACTTGAGAGCTCTTTATTTCAACTCACTTTCAAAACTTCGTTCTTTTAGCCGAAAGAAAGGCAAAAACCTTGGTCAAAAAGTCAAAAAAAGCAGTTGAAATGTTTACTTTCATCTTTGAGTGAGATATAATTCATAGTAGCAAGTAGTAAGGCATCAAAAATTCACAATTCACAATGCAAAATTGTGGTCGCGGGAAAAGTTTTTCATAGATATTAACATCATTCCGCAGAGATAACAAGTTGAAGCGGTAAGGTTGAAGATTGTAATATTCTCTCGTCAGCATCGTCGCGGAAGCGCGCGCAGTGCGAGATGAAGCAAAGTGAGGATGCCCCTGCCCTACGAATTTAATTGTGAATTGTGCTTTGTGAATTGTGAATTTTTTTATGCCGAAGGCATCCCTGACTACTGACTACTAACTACTGACTACTCTTCCTCCCACCTTCAACAAAAACGAAAGGCTAAAAAAATATGAAACATCTCATCCCATATTTCAAAAAATATAAATTTTTAAGCGTTCTTGCACCTGCGTTCAAAATGCTTGAAGCATGCTTTGACCTGATTGTTCCGCTGATTGTGGCGGATATTATCGACACTGGCATTGCAAACGGTGACAAAAATTACATTGTTAACCGTTTCCTTCTGCTGTTGCTGATGGCTCTTTTGGGGCTTCTTAGCAGCTTCACGGCGCAGTTCTTTGCGGCAAAGGTGGCAATCGGAACTGCAACAGGCTTAAGACACGACCTTATTAAAAAAATACAGAGCCTTTCCTTCGGAGAGCTTGACAAAATCGGCAAAAGCACCCTCATAACAAGGCTCACAAGCGACATCAATCTTGTGCAGAATGGTCTTAATATCTTCCTTCGTCTTTTTATGCGAAGCCCCTTTATCGTCTTCGGTGCGATGGTGCTTGCTTTTACGGTGAATTACGACCTTGCGCTGATTTTTGCAGGAGTCATCGTTGTGCTTTTCGTGATTGTTTTCGGCATCATGGCAATGACAAAGCCTTTACATAAAAATGTTCAGAAGAATCTTGATGCACTTACTGACACCACCAAGGAAAACCTCAGTGGCGTGAGGGTTATCCGTGCCTTTTCAAGACAGAAAAGACAAAAGGAAAAGTTTGACAGTGATAACGCTGCTCTTCTTTCTTCACAGATAAAGGTCGGCAGAATCTCTGCACTTCTCAATCCTCTTACCTATGCCGTGGTCAATGGGGCAGTTATCCTTGTGCTCTGGCTCGGAGCAGGCAAAACAAATGAAGGTACCGTTTTTTCAGGTGATATCGTTGCTCTTATCAACTATATCGGACAGATTCTTATTGAGCTTGTGAAGCTTGCAACTCTTATTACTCTCATTGCACGCTCAATTGCAAGCATGGGAAGAGTCGGACAGGTGCTTGATACGGAAAGCTCTATGGTTTACGGCGAGCTTACAAATGGCGAAAACGGTGAGGAAATCCTTTCATTTGAAAATGTCAGCTTTACATATGAAGGTGCAGGTGCACCCTCACTTACAGATATAAGCTTTAAGGTGAACAGGGGCGAAACCGTGGGTATTATCGGCGGTACGGGAAGCGGTAAGTCAACGCTTGTTGGACTCATTTCACGCTTTTATGATGCTACTGAAGGCGAGGTTATTTTAAAAGGCGAAAGCATAAAAAGCTGGAGCAAAAACGCACTTAACAAATCAGTCAGTCTCGTTCCGCAGAAGCCGCTTCTTTTTTCAGGCACGGTGAGAAGCAACCTTCTCTGGGGAAATCCCGATGCAAGTGAAAATGATATGTGGGAGGCTCTTGAAAGCGCTCAGGCAAAGGAGTTTGTTGAGAAAAAGGAAAAGGGTCTCGATGAAAAAATCGAGCAGAGTGGTCTTAACCTTTCGGGAGGTCAGAGGCAGAGGCTGACAATTGCAAGAGCTCTTACGGCAAGGGCAGAAATCCTCATTCTTGATGACAGCTCCTCGGCCCTTGACTTTGCAACGGATGCGGCACTTCGCAAGGCGATAAAGAAGCTTCCGTGGGAAGTGACAACCTTTATCGTAAGCCAACGCACCTCTTCAATTGCTCACGCTGATAAAATCCTTGTTCTTGACGACGGATGCCTTGCAGGACTCGGTACTCACGAGGAGCTTCTTGAAAATTGTGATATCTACAAGGAAATTTATCTCAGTCAGTTCAAAAAGGAGGCGGAATAATGAAGGATAAAGACACAATCAAAAAAGTTCTGCACCTTGTAAAGCCTTACTCCTTTCTGATTTTCTTAAGTCTTCTTTGCTCGGTGCTGAGCGTTTCGGCTCAGCTTCTCATTCCCTATTTTTCGGGCAATGCCATTGACCTTATGCTCGGAGAGGGGAGAGTTGATTTTGAGGGTGTGCTCGGTGTAATCGGCATAATTGCTCTTACTGTCATCGTTGCCGCAGCGGCTCAGCAGCTTTTTGCCGTCTGCAACAATAAAATCACCTACAGTATCGTAAGAGATCTGAGAAAGAAATTAAGCTCAAAGCTCCATTCTCTTCCCGTGTCTTACCTCGATAGTCATCCGGCAGGTGACCTTGTAAGCCGAATGATTTCCGATATTGACACTCTTTCCGACGGACTTCTTATGGGCTTTACCCAGCTTTTCACAGGTGTAATTACCATTGCGGCAACCCTTGTGCTGATGCTGATGCTCAACGGAGCTGTTGCCCTTACGGTGCTTTTTCTTACACCAATGTCAATTTTTGTTGCGAAGTTCATAACCTCGCGCACTCACTCATATTTCACAGATCAGGCAAAAATCCGAGGTGAACAGACCGCCCTTATCAATGAGCTTGTTGAAGGACAG
This sequence comes from Acutalibacteraceae bacterium, assembly GCA_045612205.1. Lineage (GTDB taxonomy): Bacteria > Bacillota > Clostridia > Oscillospirales > Acutalibacteraceae > UBA6857. Next base: position 30,620 of record JAZKYQ010000098.1, read on the forward strand.
AATGTTGTAAAGGCCTTTGGTCACGAGGAGGAAAGCCTTTCCGAATTCGATGAGATAAATTCGAGACTCGGTCACACAGCTCTTTATGCTACCTTTTTTTCAAGTCTTACAAATCCGAGTACAAGACTTGTAAATAATATTGTTTACGCAGCTGTTGCCCTTATCGGCTCACTTTACGCTCTTTCCGGTGGAGTGAGCATCGGCCAGGTAAGCATTTTCTTAAGCTATGCAAGTCAGTACGCAAAGCCCTTCAATGAGATAAGCGGTGTTATTACTGAGCTGCAGAATGCAATCACCTGTGCCAAAAGAGTTTTTGACCTTCTTTCTGAGTCTGATATGACAAGGGATATTGAAAATCCCGTTTTTCCCGAGATAAGAGGTGAGGTTGAGCTTAAGAATGTTTCCTTTTCTTACTCTCCTGACAAGCCGCTTATTGAAAATCTTTCACTTAAGGTTAAGCCGGGTAGCCGTGTTGCCATTGTCGGTCCTACAGGCTGCGGAAAGACCACGCTTATCAACCTTCTTATGAGATTTTACGATGTGACGGGCGGTGAAATCCTTGTTGACGGATGCGATATACGCAATATGACAAGGGACGAGCTTCGTTCGCGATACGGAATGGTGCTTCAGGACACCTGGCTTTCAAAGGGTACGGTAAAGGAAAACATCGCTTACGGAAAGCCTGACGCAACTGACGAAGAAATCATTCAGGCGGCAAAATCGGCTCACGCCCATTCCTTTATCCGACGTCTGCCTCAGGGCTACGACACGGTCATAACAGGCAACGGTGAAAACCTCTCTGCAGGACAGAGACAGCTTTTATGTATCGCAAGAGCAATGCTCTGCCTTCCCACAATGCTCATTCTTGACGAGGCAACCTCTTCAATTGATACAAGAACGGAAATGAAAATACAGGATGCCTTTTCAAAAATGATGAAGGGCAGAACAAGCTTTATTGTCGCTCACCGACTTTCAACAATCAGAGAGGCGGACATCATTCTTGTTATGAATGAGGGTAAGGTTATCGAGAAGGGTAACCACGAAAGCCTTATGGCACAAAAAGGCTTTTATGCAAAGCTTTATAATTCGCAGTTTGTGTAAAAAAGGAGAATAAACATGAAAAAAAGTAAAATAGGTCTGATTGCAGGTTCAGTTGCTGTTGTGGCAGCTTCAGCTGTCGGGATTGTTCTTTCCGGTTCGGCGAGGGTGAAAAATGAGACTTACACTCTTCCTTACGGCTTCACGGTAACTGCTCACACAGGCTGTGAGGGAGAAAAGGACAACACCCTTGAAAGCATCTCAAAAGGAGCAGCTGTGGGCGCAGACATTGTTGAAATTGACCTTCATTTTCTTGCTGACGGCACAGCTGTTTTAAGTCACGATGAGCCGAAGGCTGATGCAGCTGCGCCTACTCTTGACAGTGCCTTTGAGCTTCTTTCAAGCCTTGATGTGAAAATGAATGTTGACGTCAAGTCAACAAAAAACATTGCCGTTGTCGGTGAGCTTGCCGATAAGCACGGTGTAAGAGAAAAGATTTTCTTCACAGGCGTGGAGGAAAAGGATGTTGAAGCTGTGAAATCAGGCGCTCCCGGCATTCCGTACTTCCTTAATGTAAGCGTTGATAAAAAGAAAAACACCGACCTTGATTATCTGCTTTCTCTTGTTGAAAAGGCAAAAGAATGCGGTGCAATAGGTCTTAATAGCAACTTCCGCTCAGTCAGCAGTGAGCTTGTTTCTGTTTGCAGAAGTGAGGGACTTCTTGTTTCTCTGTGGACAGCAAACAAGAAAAGAGAAATGCGTCGTTGCATGGAGCTTGCACCGGACAATATAACAACGAGACATCCTTCGGTGCTCAAAGCTATGTCAGATGAGAACTTATAATATCTGAAATATACAATTCAAGTGAAAAAGTGCATATTGCATAAAGCAAGAAAAACAAAGGGTTTCTTCAGACTGTGAAAAGTCAGAAGAAACCCTTTAAATGTAATGATATACAGATGCGATAAAATATTTTGCGGCTTGTGCAACATCGTGATTATGACTTTGTTGCTTTTTTAATGAGCTTTTCAATGTCCTTTCCGCTGAAAACATACTTGATGTCGCAGAACTGACAGTTGACCTCGGTTTTTTCGTCCTTGCTCATTTCGGTAAGCTCCTCAACGCCTGTGCTGATGAGTGCGGCTTCAACTCTTTCCTTTGAGCAGTAGCACTTGTAGGCAGGCTCTGCAGAATCAAGAATTTCCATGTCGAACAGCCTGAGAGCATGACGGCAGATTTCCTCGGGAGTCATACCGCTGTCGATGAGCGATGAAATAGGCTTGAGATCCTTGATGCACTCTTCAACCTTGTCGATTGTATCGTCAAATGCAGTGGGGAGAAGCTGGATAATGAGTCCTCCTGCTGCTCTTACTGTAAGGTCGGGATTGACAAGCACGCCAAGAGCGCAGACTGTGGGAGTCTGTTCACTTGTTGAGTAGTATGCAGTGATATCCTCGGCAATTTCACCGCTGATAATAGGAACCTGACCGACATAAGGCTCCTTCATGCCGAGATCCTTGATAACGGTGAGAAAGCCGTTTTTGCCGATTGCGCCTGATACATCAAGCTTACCCTTTGCATTGAGAGGAATTTCAACAACGTTCTGCTGAACATAACCTCTAACATTGCCTTCGCTGTCGGAAACAGCCATAACTGTACCTGCAGGGCCGTCACCTCTCATGCGGATAGTAACGCTGTCGTCCTTACCCTTAAGGGAGCTTCCCATAAGTGAAGCTGCGGTAAGAAGTCTGCCCATTGCTGCGGTGCAGACTGCAGAGGTTTTGTGAATTTCCTCAGCACGTCTGACAATGTCTGTTGAGTCAACGGCCATCGCAATGATTGTGCCGTCCTGTGATATGCATCTTACTAATTTACCCATAATTTTACCTCTAATTATATTACTGAAGTTGATTAATAGTGAGATATTGAAAGTCTGCGGTGCATCGGAAAACCCTCCCACCGCTACGCAATCCTCACATCGCTTCTTCTCGCACTGCGAACGCTTCGGTGACGATGCCCACAATTCTGCATTTTGCATTCAATAATCCTTGCTACTTACTACTCACTACTTACTACTATAATTGTGCATTGTGAATTGCGAATTGTGAATTGATTACTGTGTTCCGTGCTTTTTAAGCACAAAAACGGCTCTTTGTGAATCCGCTTTGACGGGATTTTTTGTAAGCTCGTCGTAAATGCCGATTGTCTCAAAGCGGAATTCCTCAGCAAAGCCTTTAAGAAGCTCAAGGTCGTAGCCCTTTTCGGAAAATTCCTCGTTGTAACGAAGGTAGCTGTCGCTTTCCTCATCATACTCAAAGATGTCAAGGCTGACCTCGGTCAGAAGCTCCTCATCGGTGGAGTTCTGCCACACACAGTAAACCTCGTCAAGGTCATACACAAAGGTGTTGTTGCCGAGAATTTCACGGTGCTTATAGGGAGTATTGACGTCGAAGATGAAAACCCCGCCGTCCTCCATAAAAAGGCTGACTCTGCGGAAAACTTCCTTCACCTTATCCTTGTCGGTGATATGATTGATACTGTCAAGGGTGCATACTGCTGCGTTGATTGTGCCGAAAAGGTCAAGCTCCTCCATTTTCTGACAAAGGAAAATGGCGTCGGGGGCAGAGTCGTACTTTTTTTCCTGAGCCTTTGTGAGCATATCCTCGGAAGCATCGGTGCCGATTACATCAAAGCCACGCTGATTGAGCATAACGCTGAGTGTACCCGTTCCGCAGGCCAGGTCAAGCAAAATCCCCTTGCCGATACCGTTTTCGGCAAGGAGATCACAGATATAGTCACATCTCTGCTCGTAGTCCACGTTTTCGGTCAGCAAATCATAATAATATGAAAAATCGCCGTAACCTGCCATGTCCTGCTTACTTTCCTTCCTTTGAGAAAATCTTGTCATAACCGCCTGCGCCAAATGCAAGTGAACGGTTTACACGGCTGATTGTTGCAGTGCTTGCGCCTGTTTCGGCAACAATGTCGCTGTATACACGCTTTTCGCTGAGCATCTTGGCAACAACGAGGCGCTGTGAGATTGAAGCAAGCTCTGTTTTTGTGCAAAGGTCGTCAGAAAGTGCCTCGCACTCTTCAAGAGTTTCAACCTTGAGGATTGTCTCAAAAAGATACTGTATATTTGAGTTGATTTTTTCGTTTCTTCTGTCTGCCATGGTGTTTCTCCTTTTTTTGTGATTTCTCCTTTAACATTTTAACACACTAAACCAAAAAAGTAAAGAGTTTTTTTCAAAAATCAGAAAATGGTAAAAAACAATTGTTTTTTTGACGATTGTTAGTTTTTGATGCTGACTTACGATATTGTAGGTGCACACGGGAACGCATTAAAATTTTTAAATTTTTTTCAAAAAGCAGTTTACATTTCAGTTAATGAAAGTGTATAATATATTCTGTAAATTCAGCAACTGCTTTTTTCCATGGTTTATATATTAAAAATACGGAATTTTAAAGTGTGAAAGGTTGATAAATATGGATATGACATATAATACTCAGGTGGCTCTTATTGTAGCGGCTGTTGTAATCGGTGTACTGCTTCTTCTTTATTTCGGACTCGGTGTACTTTTCTTCTTTATTGCTTTGGGCAACAAGAAAAGACCTGACCCCACCGTACCCTGTAAGGACAGCCTTTTTGAAAGAAACGCTGACAATGAAAATCTCATTGCAGGCTACAAATGGTATGACAATACATACCATCAGGAGGTTATCATCAAAAACCGCAAGGGTGAAAACCTTCACGGTGCCGAATTCCTTAACCCCTCAAACAGTAACACCTGGGCTATCTGCCTCCACGGCTGGACAAATGTTAACAGAGAAATGTCAAGCTACGCTATGGAGTATTACAAAAGAGGCTTCAACGTGCTTATTCCCGACCTTCGCGGTCATAACAACAGCGAGCATAAGTTCGTTACAATGGGCTGGATGGACAGATTTGATGTTGTCGACTGGATCAACAATATTGTAGCTGAAAATCCCAAGGCACAGATTATTCTTCACGGTGTTTCCATGGGCGGTGCCACAACAATGATGACCACCGGCGAGAAGCTCCCCGACAACGTTGTTCTCGCAGTTGAGGATTGCGGCTTCATGGGTGTCAAGGAAATTTTCACTGACCAATGTAAGAGAAAGTATAAGCTTCCTCCCAAGCTCGTGATGCCTCAGGCAAGCCTTGTTAATAAGCTTGTTAACGGCTTTTTCTTCTCTCAGGCTTCCTGCATCAAGCAGCTTAAGAAGTCAAAGACTCCTACACTTTTCATTCACGGCGATAAGGATGATTTTGTTCTTATTGAAAACCTCGAGCCTGTTTTTGAGGCTTGTGCCGCACCTAAGGAAAAATACATCATCAAGGGTGCAGAGCACGCTCTTTCATCTCATTGGTTCCACGAGGAATACTGGCAGGTTGTTGATTCCTTCCTCAAAAAGTATTTTGACGTTGAGTAAGTTAATTTTTATCCGCGCAGAAGGCAAAGCTTTTGCGTGGATTTTTTTGTGAAATAACGGCTTGAAGAAAAAAACAAAAGAATAAATCCGCCGAAAAATCGGCGGATTCGCATAAAGAGTATTTATAAAGTAATTAAACAAAAACTTTCAAATATAGATTATGCTTCTTCTGACTCCTTCATCTTTGCAAAGCATTCGCTGCAGTAAACGTCTCTGCCTTCTGTGGGCTGGAAGGGAACCTTAGCTTCTCCGCCGCAGCTTGCACATGTTGCTGTGAAAAGTTCACGTGCAGGTCTTGCAGCATTCTTGCGTGCGTTACGGCATTCCTTACAACGCTGGGGTTCGTTCTGGAAACCCTTTTCAGCATAGAATTCCTGTTCGCCGGCTGAGAAAATAAAGTCAGCTCCGCATTCTTTGCATTTGAGTGTTTTGTCTTCGTACATGATTTTTTACCTCGCTTGAATTTTAGTCGCCCTTATCGGAATTGCACCGATTCTTTGATTTCAACGCTCTGCTTTGAGCTATGGGGCATATTTAACTGAGCTTTTCTCTCAGCTTTTTTCTCACACGCTGAAGGGTGCTGTCAACACTTTTTACGGTACATTCTGTTTCCTTTGCAATTTGCTCATAGCTCATTTCTGCAAGGAAAAGCTGAAAAACCTTTCTTTCCTTCTCGGTGAGACTGAGCTGAATAAGACTGTGGATTTTTTCTGATTCTGTCTGAGAAATTACGCTGTCCTCAGGCGAGGCAGCCTCGGAAATGAAGCTTTCCTGACTGTCAAGGGGGACAACAAGCTCTGAAGGGATACGCTTTTTTGAGTTTGCCGTTCTGACAGAGCTGACAATTCTGTTTTTTATACAGTGATTTGCAAAGGTTGAAAAAGAAGCTCCTTCGTTCTCATTGTAGGCATAGACAGCTGAAATGAATCCCAGCATACCCTCCTGAGTCAGGTCCTCTTTTTCTTCGGTGGAATTTCCGAAGTGCGAAGCGTGGTATTCGGCAGTGGGGAAGAATCTCTCGGTCAGAGTGGCAAAAGCTTTTTCATCACTTTTCTTTATAAGAGCAATGAGCTTTTCATCTTCTAAAAGAGAATAATCCAACATCTGCATACCTTTCTTCGAATATGATATTATGCTTATTGTATATTAAAACAATTCTAAAGTCAACATAATTTTTATACAAAATGCACAAGGCTTTTTTGTGTCAAACTGCTAATAAATGGTTGATTTGCCGTCATAATGCACAAAAAAGAGCAGGCAACATTAGCTCCTGCTCCTTTGACTGTTATAAAATTGTACCGCCTCCGACAACTGTATCGCCATCGTAAAGCACAACAGACTGACCTTTTGCTATGGCTCTCTGCGGCTCGTCAAATTCAATACGCAGAAGGTCCTTTTCAGGCTGGGTTACTGTTGCCCATTGTTCCTGATGCTTGTATCTGACCTTTGCTTTGACACGGATAGGCTCTGTTATTTCATCACAGGTGATGAGGTTGATTTCATTGGCATAAAGGCTTGTTGTGAAAAGACTTTCATTATCGCAGAGTATTACCCGGTTATTTTCCGTATCCTTTTCTTTAACATACATCGGTGCCGGCAGAGCAAGACCAAGACCTTTTCTTTGTCCCACGGTGTATCGGATGATGCCCTTGTGTCTGCCGAGAATTCTTCCGTCAACGGTTACAAAATCGCCCTCGGGGAAGCTTCTTCCTGTCTCTCTTTCAATGAAAGCGGCATAATCTCCGTCAGGTACAAAGCATATATCCTGACTTTCACCCTTTTTTCTTATAAGCTCAAGCTCATCCGCCTTCTGACGGACATCGTCCTTTGTAGTGCCTCCGAGAGGGAAAAGAGTGTGGGAAAGCTGATGCTGAGTAAGGCAGTAAAGGACATAGCTCTGATCCTTGTTGGGATCAAGTCCTTTTTTGAGAAGGTATCTGCCTGTTTTTTCATCCTTTTCAATTCGTGCATAGTGGCCTGTTGCGATATAATCAAAGCCTTTTTCAATTGCGAGATCAAGCATTATGCCGAATTTGAGATTTTTGTTGCATACGATGCAGGGGTTCGGGGTTCCGCCTTTGATATATGTGTCGATAAAGCTTCTGATAACCTTATCTCTGAAGGGTTTTTGCAGGTCAACAACCTCAAAGGGAATCCCCACTTTTTCAGAAACAGAGGCAGCATCCTTTACTGCTTCGCCATTGTCACCTTCATTTTTATAAAAGCAGCAGTTGACCGCTGTCACATCATAGCCTTGATTTTTTAGCATATAAGCGGACATTGCACTGTCGATTCCTCCGCTCATTCCAAGCATTACTTTTTTACTCATAACAAAATCCTTTGTAATTAAATTGAAGTCTTGTTTCTCTTAAGATTATATATTTTACCCGCCTTGTTGTCAAGCAACACAGACAGGTATAAAAAGTTTATAAATTAGTAAAAAAATAGGTCCTTTTGCAGGTTGCTAAAGTACAAATATTGTATTATAATATTATAATAATGCCAATATCAGCATGATGTAATATTTGTTCTGTGGAGGTAGAATAATGAGCAAGATATTAATTGTTGATGATGATGTATCTATTGCAGGTCTCATCTCAGATGTTCTTGAGGATGAAGGCTTTGAAACTGTTGTAAAAAATGACGGAAAGAGTGCCTATGATTACATATCCGAAAACGCAAAGGATATTTCACTTATCACTCTTGATATTATGATGCCGGGCTTTTCCGGACTGGACCTTTGCAAGTTTGTCAGAAATCAGGTAAGCTGTCCTATTATTTTCATCTCTGCAAAAGGAAAAACCGTTGATATGGTAACAGGTCTTGAGTCCGGCGGAGATGACTATATTTCCAAGCCCTTTGTTGTTGAAGAGCTTGTTGCCAAGGTAAAAGCCAATCTCAGAAGAGAGCAGCGTCACCTTTACGGCACAGATGAGGATATAATCAGAGTCGGAGACATTGAAATATCGATCGGTTCTTTTGAGGTTAAGAAAAACAATGTACCTGTTTCTTTTTCAACAAGAGAGTTCCAGCTTCTTCAGTATCTTATGGAGAATGCAGGAAAGGTACTGACAAGAGAACAGATTTTTGCTCATGTATGGGATACAGAATTCGGCGACATCGGTACGGTTGCCGTTAACATCAAGAGCATCAGAGATAAAATCGACCCCGACAACGCCTACATCAAAACTGTATGGGGCGTGGGATACAAATTTGTAAAGAATGTAAAATAAAGAGGTGAAGGTAAATGAAGCAGGATAAAAAAGCAAACATCCTTGTGATTCTTATCTTGCTCGGGGCAATTGTTGCCTTTGCATTTTCCTATAACTCTTCTGTTACAACCACTGTTACAAATGCGGCCTATAATGACCAGGAAACCTTGCTTGAATATAATAACGAGATTATCCGCAAGCTCATTGCAGAGCCTTCCGTCAGCACCTGGACCAACATTGTTGAGCAGTATGAGGATGTTGTAATCGTTATAGAAAACAGTGAAAATGATGTTGTTACCAAGTCGGTCGGCAGAACATGGTCTGCTCTTGATGTCAAGGTACAGACCCCCTTTGAATACAAGGGTAATGCATATATGATAAAGTCTTCGGTGTATCTTTTAAGAGATTATATAACCGATGTAAGACTTCTTGTAAGGTTTGTTTTCGTTGAATTTCTTATCGGGCTTTCCGCAATAGGACTTTTGTTTTTCATAATCTACAGCATTATGCTGAGACCCTATAAAGCAGTTTACAATGCTATGGAAAATTATGACAAGACGGGTAAGCTCGAGGATATTGTCATCAAAGGATATGCCGGACAGGTTTATAAGCGTTTCGTTTCGGTTACGGAAAATCTCAATCGGCAACAGAACAATCAGCGACGTATCATTGCCTCAATTTCCCACGATATAAAAACTCCCCTGACCTCCATTATGGGATATACGGAAAGGCTCAAAAATGTCAACATTTCCGACGACAGAAAAGAGCGATATCTTGATACCGTGTACACAAAAAGCAGAGAAATACGTCAGCTTGTGGATGAATTTGATGAATATCTCGGCTATAATCTGATAACCAATCTCAAGACTGAGCGTGTTACGGTTGAAGAGATTTGTGAAATGGTAAAATACAGCTACACTGATGAATTTGAAAATTCCGGAGTAACCTTCCGTGTTATAAATAGTTGCTCTTCAAAGGACAGCCTTTGTGCCGATATGCAGAAAATCAAGCGGGTTTTCAATAACATTTATTCAAACTCCTTCAAGCATATGGACAAGGAAAAGAAGGTAATTGAAACAGAATTCTTTTCTGACAGAAAAAAGATATATATAACAATAACAGATAACGGTGAGGGCGTAAGCGAGGATAAGCTCGATATTATCTTCGAGCCTCTTTACACCTCAGATGAGGGCAGAAAGGTTGCCGGTCTCGGACTTGCAAACTGCAGAGAGATTATTTCTGCTCATGACGGTAAAATTCACGCTGAAAACGCAGAAAACGGCGGACTGAGAATTTGCATTGAGCTTAATAAAATCAAGAAAAAATATAAATTCAAAAAAGTAGGAGACACATAAATGGATAAGGAAAAAATTCAACAGATTTTTGCAGATATTCAGAAAAAACTGGATCCTGTTTTAAAAACAGTAAAGGATTTTGTGCTCAGCCATAAGATTTTTACTGCAATTGTAAGCGTTGCACTTGTGCTTGTAACAGCGGTTGCAATTTTTATTATGGACAAGCTTAACAGAATCAATTATGATGACGGAACAAATCTTTCTGTTGTCTACACTGAAACAGATTCATACCTGTCAACAACCTTCCCGACAACTACTTCTAAAAGCAAATTCACTTCATATAAGGCAGCCGACGGAAGCATAATTTTTGAAGACGGCTCTTATACAAACTCTGTCGGTGCGGCAGTTCTCAGTGACGGTACAACAATTTATCCCACCGGAGTTGTTGTTTTTCCGGACGGAAGCTATATCATCGGCTCGGGAATCAGCATCAACAAGGACGGCATTGCCACTTTCTCTGACGGAAGTCAGCTTCACGTTACACTTTTTTCAATCAGAAAAGACGGAAGAATTCTTTCAAAGTCACCTGACGGCTCAATCAGCATTATAAATAATGTTGCAGAGCACGCAGTAATAAATTCTTCCTCAGGCTCGGTTTCTTTCAAGCCCGGTCCGTCCGCTGCCGTAACAACTACAAATAATCTTTTATCACAAATGGGCAATAACGGACAGTCACAAAAACCTGCAACTACAAATCCTGCTCCTCCTGTTCAGAATGTTGACGACAGTGAAATTGAAGATATCATTTACGAGGTTGACGACGACATTAAAGAAGAGCTTCAGCAGAACGACCAGGCAATTGAGCAGAACAGAAACAACAACGAAATCTGGTACAGCGATGATGTTTTCAACATTCTTCTTATGGGTATAGATAACGGCGGAAAAAATTACCCTTACGGAAGATCTGATGCTATGATTATTGCGAGCATCAATAAAAAGACAAAAGCAGTCAAGCTTGTTTCTCTTGCAAGATCCGCTTATGTTGCAATTGACGGCTACGCAAACACCCGTCTTAATCATGCTCACGGTTACGGCGGAGCACCTCTTGCAATTTCCACAATTGAAAAGAACTACAAGATCAGAATCGACAGATATATAAGCACAACCTTTGACGCCTTCAAGCAGCTTATCGACAGCCTTGGCGGTGTTGATATCGGTCTTACCAAGGCTGAAATCAAGGATGATACCATCAAGTATGCCCTTTCTCTTCAGGGCTATACGGATCTTGTTCCCGGCGTATATACCCTTAACGGTTATTCTGCTCTTAACTATGTACGTCTTCGTAGCATCGACAGTGACAAGGAGCGTACTCAGAGACAGAGAAATGTTCTTACCTCACTTGCAAACAAGGCAAAAACAATGAGTGTTGGTGAGCTTAACAATGCCCTCAACAACATTCTTCCTTATGTTACAACTAATCTTGAAAAGAGCGAAATCCTCGGTCAGATGTTAAATGTCCCCTCATATCTTAACAACAACATGGAGCAGTATGTTCTTCCTCATAAGTCATCTGCACTTCAGCTCATTGACGGCTTCGAGGTTGTTCTTGTTGACTGGGAGAGCGAAATTGCCTATACTCACGAGGTCTTTTATTCAGGCGTTGATGTAAAATACGTCACAGGTTGATGAGGTTATTATGATATTAAAAAAGAATGATGATATCCGACTTGAAATTACCGCTTTCACTTCATTGGGAAGCGGTATCGGTCGTTTTGAACAAATGGCTGTTTTTGTTGACGGCACAGCTCCCGGTGATGTTATCACTGCTCACATCATCAAGGTAAAAAAGAACTATGCAATCGGCAAGGTTCAGAAATTTCACAAAAAGGCAAAGTGCAGAATTGAAAGTGACTGTGATGTTGACTCACGCTGCGGAGGATGCGCCTACAGGCATATCACCTATGAAAAGGAGCTTGAAATCAAGAAGCAGACTGTTACCGATGCAATGAACCGCATCGGCGGAATTGAGCTTGAGTGTGAAGAGATACTTCACATAGAAAAGCCTGAGCATTATCGCAATAAGGCTCAGATTCCTGTCGGTATGAGCGAGGACGGAAAAATACTCACCGGATTTTATTCAAAAAAGAGTCACCGTATCATTGACTGTGATGACTGTAAGCTTCAGCATAAGGATTTTCAGAAGCTCATCAAGGCTGTGAAGAAGTACATATATGAAAATCCCGTCACCATTTACAACGAGGAAACGGGAACGGGTCTTATTCGTCATATTTATCTGAGAAAAGGCGTTAAAACTGATGACACTATGGTTTGCCTTGTAATCAACGGAGATACAATACCAAAAAAAGACAGGCTTATAGAGGCTCTGACTGATGCAGGAGTGAAAATCACAAGTGTAGTGCTCAACAAAAACAAAAAGGATACCAATGTTGTTCTCGGTGAAGAGTGTGAAACAATCTTCGGAAGTGCCTTCATCGAAGATGAGCTTTGCGGACTTACCTTCAGAATTTCACCGCTTTCATTTTATCAGGTGAATCCCGAGGGTACTGAGCTGCTTTACAAAAGGGCGAGGGATTATGCCAGTCTGAAGGGTGACGAGGTGCTTCTTGACCTTTACTGCGGAGCAGGTACAATCGGCCTTACAATGGCAGAAAAGGCAAAGCAGGTAATCGGTGTTGAAATAATTCCTCAGGCTATCGAAAACGCAAAGGAGAATGCCTGCAGAAACGGTATCGGGAATGTGCGTTTTATCTGTGACGACGCCAAGGGAGCGGCAAAAACCCTTTATGATGAGGGTATCAGACCTGATGTGATTGTTGTTGATCCGCCGAGAAAGGGCTGCAGTCCCGAGGTGCTTGAAACAATCTCCAGAATGTCACCTGACAGGGTTGTATATGTTTCCTGTGATCCTGCAACACTCGCGCGTGACTGTGCGGTTATGAAGGAGCTTGGGTATGAAGTAAAAAAGCTTTCTGCTGTTGATATGTTCCCAAGGACGGTACATGTAGAATCCGTCGCTTTGCTAAAAAAACAATAAATAAAAATGCCGTAAGATCTGACTCCTACGGCATTTTTTTATTAATCTACCTTGATGATTCTGATAATATTTTCAATTTCAGAAATCTTCTCAATAAGCTTGTCACTTGCGTGCTCGGGAGTGTCAATAAGAGTACATGCATAGTTGCCCTTTGAGCGGTTTGCCATGTTGTCAATGTTGATTCCCTCTGCGGAGATGTGGGAAGTGATGGAGCTCAAGATGTTGGGAACATTCTTGTGAAGGATAAGAAGTCTGCCGCCGTCCATAGTTCTGGGCATTGAAATTGAAGGATAGTTTACGCTGTTTGTGATGTTACCGTTGCGAAGGAAATCATCAAGCTCGTGAGCTGCCATAACAGCGCAGTTGTCCTCTGATTCAGCAGTTGAAGCACCGAGGTGGGGGATAGCAATTGCATTTTTGCAGTTTTTGATTTCTTCATTGGGGAAGTCAGTTACATAGGCACTTACCTTTCCGCTTTCAAGAGCTTCTCTCAGGTCGTCAAAGTTAACAAGATCAGCGCGTGAAAGATTTACGATCTTGACGCCGTCCTTCATCTTTGCGATGCTTTCCTTGTTGATCATACCCTTGGTATCCTTTGTTGCAGGAATGTGAAGGGTGATGTAGTCAGCTTTTTCGTAGATTTCGTCGTAGGTGGAGGCCTTGTTGATGGAGCGTGAAAGATGCCATGCTGCTTCGATGGTGATATAGGGGTCGCAGCCGACTACCTTCATGCCGAGGCTCTTTGCGGAGTTGGCAACCATACCGCCGATTGCGCCAAGACCGATTACACCGAGAGTCTTGCCGTGAATTTCACAGCCAGCAAAAGCACTCTTTCCTTTTTCAACCTGCTTTGCAACATCCTCGGTAAGAGTCTTTGCCCATTCAATACCGCCTACGATGTTTCTTGAAGCAAGAAGAAGTGAAGCGATTGTAAGCTCCTTAACGCCGTTTGCGTTAGCACCGGGAGTGTTGAAAACAACGATGCCCTGCTCGGCACAACGGTCAACGGGTATGTTATTGACACCTGCACCGCAACGTACGATAGCTGTAAGCTTATAGCCGAAATCCATTGCATTAAGGTTTGCGGAACGAACCATAATAGCATCGGGGTTGTCGGTTGAATCGGTAATAGCGTATCTTGTCTTGTCAAGCTCATCAAGGCCGACAGGAGCAATTTTATTCATTGTCTGGATAATTTTCATCTCTGTGTATCTCCTTATATCCGTGTAAAACCTTTATGCCTTGGGGTTTTCTTCGGCAAATTTTTTCATAAATGCAACAAGTGCTTCAACGCCTTCATAGGGCATTGCGTTGTAAATTGAAGCTCTCATACCGCCTACACTGCGGTGACCCTTGAGGTTCTTAAGTCCTGCAGCTGAAGCCTCTGAAGCAAACTTCTTGTCAAGGTCAGCATCGCCTGTAACAAAGGTGACATTCATCATTGAACGGCTTTCCTTTTTTACGGGAGCAATGTAATAATCCTGTGAGTCAAGATAGTCATAAAGAAGAGCAGCCTTCTTTTCGTTGAGCTTCTTCATTTCAGCAAGACCTCCAAGCTCCTTGATCCACTCATAAACAAGCTTTGCAACATAAATGCAGTAGCAGGGAGGAGTGTTGTACATTGAGTCGTTGTCAGCCATAAGCTTATAGTCAAACATTGCAGGAGCCTTTTCGTCAGCATTGCCGATAAGGTCCTCTCGTACGATTACAAGAGTAAGTCCAGCAGGAGCCATGTTCTTCTGCGCGCCTGCATAAATGAGGCCGAACTTGCTTACATCAACGGGCTCGGAAATGATGCATGATGACATATCGGCAACAAGAGGAATGTCGCCTGTGTCAGGAATATAATTGAATTTTGTGCCGTAAATTGTATTATTAAAGCAGATGTGAACATAATCAGCATCAGCTCTGAAGGATTCTCTTGTTGTTTCGGGAATTACCGAGAAATTAACATCCTTACCTGATGCAGCCGCAACAACGTCACCGTACTTCTGAGCTTCCTTGTAAGCCTTTGTGGAGAACTGACCTGAAAGAATATAGTCAGCCTTCTTGTTTTTGTTCATGAGATTGAGGGGAACAGCTGCGAACTGGGTTGAAGCACCACCCTGAAGGAAGAGTACCTTGTAGTTGTCGGGGATTTCCATAATCTCACGAAGAAGGGCTTCCGCTTCCTTGATGATTGCATCGTACTCGGGAGAACGGTGGCTCATTTCCATTACGGACATACCGCTTTCTCCGTAGCAGCACATTTCTGCTGCTGCCTTTTCAAGAACGCTCATCGGGAGCATTGAAGGTCCTGCTGAAAAATTGTAAACTCTTTTCATGTTAAATCACCTCGTGAAAAATTACTGTTTCCTAACATTATACGTTTATCAGCTAATCATGTCAACATAAACAAAAGAGCTGAGATTTTTTTTGTGAAATGTAAACACATCCTTTTGTATATTTTTCTGCAATAAAAAAGCAAATTCCCGTAAAAACAAGAATTTGCTTTTTAATTTTGTTGTTTTTATACGTTGAAAAGGAAATGAACGATGTCGCCGTCCTTCATAACGTATTCCTTGCCTTCACTCTTTACAAGACCTTTTTCCTTTGCTGCAGCGAGAGTTCCGCAAGCCATAAGGTTCTCAAAGGAAACAACCTCAGCTCTGATGAAGCCTCTTTCAAAGTCGGAGTGAATCTTACCTGCTGCCTGAGGAGCCTTTGTGCCCTTTTTGATTGTCCAGGCTCTTACCTCGGGCTGACCTGCAGTAAGGTAGGAGATAAGACCGAGAAGGTCGTAGCTGCGCTGAATGAGAAGATCAAGACCGCTTGATTCAACACCGAGATCTGTAAGGAACATTTCCTTGTCCTCTTTTGAAAGTGAGGAGATTTCAGCCTCAAGACCTGCACAGATGGGGAGCACCTGAGCACCTTCCTCCTTTGCAATTTCCATAACAGCCTGATAGTTAGCATTTGTATCAATGCCTGAAACGAAGTCCGCCTCGCTCATGTTACAAGCGTAGATAACGGGCTTTGAAGTAAGAAGAGCAACCTCTGAAAGCATAGCCTTTTCTTCATCGGAGCATTCAACGCTTCTTGCGGGCTTTTCATTTTCAAGGGCTTCCTTGACTCTCTTGAGGAATTCAACCTCTGTGGCAAGGCTCTTGTCGCCCTTCATAGCCTTTGATGTTCTGTCAATTCTTCTGTCAATCATTTCCATATCGGAAAGGATAAGCTCAAGGTTGATTGTTTCAATGTCTCTTTTTGCATCAACGCTTCCGTCAACGTGGATGATGTCATCATCCTCAAAGCAACGTACAACGTGAATGATAGCATCAACCTCACGGATGTGTGAAAGGAACTTGTTGCCGAGACCTTCACCCTTTGATGCACCCTTTACAAGGCCTGCAATGTCAACAAATTCAATTGTTGCAGGGGTGAACTTTACGGGATTATACATTTCCGCAAGCTTGTCGAGTCTTTCATCGGGAACTGCAACAACGCCCACATTAGGCTCGATTGTGCAGAAAGCGTAGTTAGCTGACTGAGCGCCAGCGTTTGTGATTGCATTAAAAAGTGTACTTTTGCCGACATTGGGCAAACCAACTATACCAAGTTTCATAATTTATTTAACCTCGTTTTCAAATTCGGAATTAGGAATTCGGAATTAGGAATTATTCCCGATTAACGAATTCTTTAACCGAAGGTGTTTTATACATTCTTAAATATGGCAGTATTCTTTGATAAATACGAATGGAAATCAGAATACGGTAAATCCGGTGAACTGAAGCTTTTCTGTATGTCAAAGCCTTAGTTTAATTCTGAATTCCGCATTCTGAATTCAGAATTTATCAGCCGGCGGCTGATATAAGTGCCTGTTCGATATCTGCGATAATGTCTTCTGCGTCCTCGATGCCTACTGAAAGGCGGATAAGGTCGCTCTTTACACCGCAGTCGTTAAGCTGTTCTTCTGTGAGCTGACGGTGAGTTGTTGATGCGGGGTGAAGACAGCATGTCTTTGCATCTGCAACGTGAGTTACGATGGAAGCAAGCTTAAGTGAATCCATGAACCTTGTTGCAGCTTCTCTTCCGCCCTTAACGCCGAAGGAAACAACACCGCAGGTGCCGTTGGGCATATATTTCTTTGCAATTTCATACTGAGGATCGCTTTCAAGTCCGGGATAGGAAACCCAGGAAACGAGGTCGCTCTGTTCGAGATACTTTGCAACCTTGAGTGCATTTTCAACGTGTCTTTCCATTCTGAGAGCAAGAGTCTCAAGTCCGAGGTTGAGAAGGAAAGCGTTCTGGGGGCCGGGAATTGAGCCAAGGTCACGCATTAGCTGAACAACGCATTTTGTGATGTATGCGCCCTTGCCGAAGCGCTCTGTGTATGTAATACCGTGGTAGCTGTCGTCGGGAGTAGTAAGACCGGGATACTTGTCGTTCTGAGTCCAGTCGAAGTTACCGCTGTCAACGATTACACCGCCGACCTGAGTTGCGTGTTCGTCCATGTACTTTGTTGTGGAGTGGGTAATGATGTCAACGCCGTACTTGAATGCCTGGCAGTTGATAGGTGTGGGGAAGGTGTTGTCCACGATGAGAGGAACACCGTGAGCGTGGGCAGCTTTAGCGAACTTCTCGATATCAAGCACCTGAAGTGAGGGGTTTGAAAGAGTTTCGCCGAATACAGCCTTTGTGTTTTCCTTGAATGCGGCTTCAAGCTCTTCTTCACTGCAGTCGGGAGTTACGAAGGTGAACTCGATGCCGAGCTTACGAAGTGTAACGTTGAAAAGGTTGAAGGTGCCGCCGTAAATTGCACTTGAAGCAACAACGTGGTCGCCTGCGTTACAGATGTTGAAGATTGCAAAGAAGTTTGCAGCCTGACCTGATGAGGTAAGCACTGCGGCAACACCGCCTTCAAGGTCGGCAATCTTTGCGGCTACAGCATCGTTTGTGGGATTCTGAAGACGGGTATAAAAATAACCTGAAGCTTCAAGGTCAAAAAGCTTACCCATTTCAACGCTTGAATCGTATTTGAAGGTTGTACTCTGACAAATGGGGAGCTGTCTGGGCTCACCGTTTTTGGGAGTGTAACCTGAGTGGATACATTTTGTTGCAGGTCTGAAATCACTCATGATATTAACCTCTTTCCTTTTTAATGTTGTTTATATAGAATGTTTTTTTGTTTCATTGCGGCTTTATATTATATTACAATTATAAGTATAAGTCAAGTTTAAAACTTACATCTGATGCTTTTTCATATCAACGGTAAATTCATCGATAAAGCTGACTCCTTCGCCTTCAAGGAGCATACGCTGTGCATTTTCACCGCCAAAAGCGAAGGACTGTGCAACTCGTCCGTCCTTGCGCACAACTCTGTGACAGGGGATTTCACCCGGTGAGGGATTAGAATGAAGTGCGTATCCCACAACCCGGCTCCAACGGGGATTTCCTGCCATTGCGGCAACCTGACCGTAGGAAGCAACCTTTCCTTCGGGAATCTGTTTTACAACCTCGTAAATCTTGTCAAAGGTATTCATGAAAAACCTCTCTTGAGCTTTAAAATATTCGTAGGGCTTATAACATAACCACCCGGCCCTCGGTCCTTGACCATCTTTCAAAGGCTTCCTGCAACGGAGCCGTCGGCAACGGCGGTTGTGAGCTGACGGAGTGTCTTTCTTCTGCAGTCACCGCAAACATAAATTCCGTCTCTGATTTTACAGCTTTCGTCGGCAACAACATAACCGTTTTCGTCTAAGGGAAGAATGTCACCGAAGTCAGCTGTTCCGGGAATCTGACCGATTGCAAGGAAAAGTCCGCTTACGGGAATTTCCTTTTCTTGGGAAGTAATTTTATTTTTTACTGTTATGCTTTTGACAACAGGCTCGGCAAAAGCAGCTTCAAGGGTACAGTTGTAAAGGATTTCAATGTTTCCCTTTTCGGTAACTCTTTCTGCAAGAGCTTTTTCACCGCGGAATTCATCTCTTCTGTGAATAAGATAAACCTTATTGCAGATTTCGCTTAAGTAAAGAGCATCCTGGAGCGCGGTGCTTCCGCCGCCGATTACGGCAACATCACGTTTTCTGAAAAAGTTACCGTCACAGTGGGCGCAGTAGGAGAGTCCTCTTCCGATAAGAGCATCCTCGTTGGGAAGGCCTGATTTTCTCGGTGAGGCACCTAAAGCAAAGATAAGGTTCTTTGCTTCGTATTCTCCCTTTGAGGTGATAACTTTCTTAATGTCACCGTCAAGGGCAGAGATAACTCTTTCCTTTTTGAATTCACAGCCGAAATTTTTAGCCTGATTATATAAATTCACCGAAAATTCAAAGCCACTTATAGCCTTCTGGGAGGGGAAATTTTCTACAAGAGCACTTTTTGAGATCTGTCCGCCATAGCTTTCCTTTTCAAAAAGAAGCACAGATTTTCCGCTTCTTACGGCATAAAGCGCCGCAGTAAGCCCGGAAGGACCTCCGCCGATTACGATTACATCATACATAGCTTACACCTCTTTATTATCAATATAATCTGATTTTAACATAACAGGATTGATTTTACAACTTAAAGTTAATTTTCACTAAAAATTATTTGATAAAATATTAATAAATAGTCATATAATTGGTAGAAATTATTATAATAATGTGCTATAATACCATAGACTGTGTAATTATGCTCATTTTCAGATAAATAAACCTTAAGGAAAGGAATGACTTCAAGTTGACCGTAAACATTAAAGGACTTAATATCAACTATATCTGTGAAGGTCAGGGAGACACAATACTTCTTCTTCACGGCTGGGGAAGTAACATCACACTTTTTCAGTCAGCAATAGACCTTCTTAAAACAAAATACCGTGTTGTCGCTATGGATATGCCGGGCTTCGGTGAAAGTCAGGAGCCGGAGGAACCCTGGTGTGTTGACGATTACACCGACTTCGTGCTTGATTTTATGAAGGAGTTTCCCTGTGAAAAGGTTTCACTTCTCGGTCACTCCTTTGGCGGCAGAGTTATCATAAAGCTTTGCTCAAGAGAGCTTCCCTTTGAAATCGATAAGGTTATTCTCGTTGATGCCGCAGGTGTAAAGCCGAAGAAAACCCTCAAGCAGAAAATCAAGCAGAGAATTTATAAAATGACAAGATGGCTTTTTGCCACAAGATTCGTTAAAAAGTTTTTCCCTGACGCTCTTGAAAATCTCCGCAAGAAAAACGGCTCTGCAGACTATAACGCCGCTTCACCGATTATGCGTCAGACCCTTGTAAAGGTTGTAAACGAGGATTTACAGCACCTTATGCCCAACGTTACGGCTCCCACACTTCTTGTATGGGGTACGGCGGACGATGCAACACCTCTGAGTGATGCAAAGATAATGGAAAAGCTTATGCCCGAAGCAGGACTTGTTACCTTCGAGGGAGCAGGACATTATTCCTTCCTTGAAAGAAGAGATCAGTTCTTAAGAGTACTTGCTTCATTTATGAAGATATAACATAAAAGTAAGAAAGGATTATTGTTATGGATAAAATCAATCTGTATATGTGCATCATTTCTGCGGTGATTTTTCTTATTCCCACAGCGATGGCTGCAATTGATTCAATGCACTTTTTCCAGCTTAACTCATACCGTTTCGACACTCACACAAAGTGGATGAGAGAAAACGGCAGAAAGTACCTTTCCCATTCAATTTTTGCTGTGCTCATTCTCATCGTTCTCTTCTTTGAAATTGATTTGAAAATCAAGGCTGTTGCCATGAGTGCTGTTCTTATTGCGGCAATTCCTGCAGAAAAGCCTAAGAAGGCTAAAAAGCCCCTTGTGTACACTCCGAGAGTAAAAAGAATGTTCCTTACAGAGGTTCTTGTAACAGCTCTTGTAGCAGGCCTTCTTTCAATTCCCGCTTTCAGCGGTGATAAAAAGCATGAAAGCATTTTCCTTCTTGCTCTTGCTATTGTTTACGCTCTTGCTCCCGTGCTTTGCCTCGTTGCAAACCTTATCAATAAGCCCGTTGAGCTCAGCGTTAATCAGTATTACACCAACGATGCAAAGAAGATGCTTAAAAAATGCCCGGATCTTAAGATTATCGGTATTACCGGTTCATACGGCAAAACCAGCGTGAAATATTACCTCACAACTCTTCTTAAAACAAAGTACAACGTGCTTATGACTCCCGAAAGCTATAACACTCCTATGGGTGTTGTAAAGACTATCAGAGGCTATCTCAAGGCAACCGACGAAATCTTTGTTTGCGAAATGGGGGCAAAGTGGGTAGGCGATATCAAGGAACTTTGCGATATTGTTCATCCACACCACGGTGTAATTACCTCAATCGGACCTCAGCACCTTGAATCCTTCAAGACTCTTGATGCTGTAAAGGGAACAAAATTTGAGCTTGCTGATTCTCTTCCCGAGGGCGGAATGCTTTTCCTTAACGGTGACGATGAAAACATCAGAGATCACGGTTGTAACAGACCTTACATCTCCTACAGCATTGACGGTGATGCAGATTATGTTGCCTTTGACCTTCAGGTAAGTGAAAGAGGCACCTCCTTCAAGGTTAAAACAAGAAGCGGTGAAACCGAAGAGTTTTCAACAAGACTCATCGGCAGACATAATGTTCTTAATATTGTCGGCGCAATTGCAATCAGCCATAATATGGGTATCAGTCTCAAGGAGCTTCGCCCTGCAGTAAGAAGGCTCGAGGGTGTGCCTCACAGACTTCAGCTTTCCGATAAGGGCGGCGTAACAATCATTGACGACGCATACAACTCAAATCCCAGCGGTACAAAGGCAGCGCTTGAAGCTCTCAGCCTCTTTAACGGCTACAAGATTCTTGTAACTCCCGGCATGGTTGAGCTTGGTGAAAAGCAGAATGAGCTTAACCGTGAATTCGGCAGGAATGCAGCTGCAGTCTGCGATTATGTTGTTCTTGTCGGCAGAAAGCAGGCTGTTCCCATCAAGGCAGGCCTTCTTGATGCTAAATATGACGAAAATAAAATCTTCGTTGCTGACACAATCAACGAGGCTCTCAGCCACGTTTATGCGCTCAACTCCGAAGGTAAGAAAAAGATTATTCTTCTTGAAAACGATCTTCCCGACAATTATTAAAAACACGCTCGGCCCTCGGCCCTTCATTGAATAAAAGAAAGGTGATGTATATATGAAAATCAAAGTTGGTGTTCTCTTCGGCGGTAAGACCGTTGAGCATGAAATTTCAGTTATTTCCGCAATTCAGGCAATGGGTTACCTCAACAGAGAAAAGTATGATGTAATCCCTATTTACATAACAAAAAACAATGAGTTTTATGTTGGTGAAAATGTAGGTAAGATCGAGTCCTATTCAGATATCAGCAATCTCCTTAAGACAAGTCAGCGTATCATTATGGTTAATGAAGGCGGTAAGACTCAGCTTATCAAGTATCCTCAGAAGATGTTCTCAAAGGGTGTTGTTGATTATATTGACATCCCATTCCCTGTTGTTCACGGCACAAATGTTGAAGACGGCACCCTTCAGGGCTACCTCAAGATGTTCAACATTCCTTATGTAGGCTGTGATGTTCTTTCCTCTGCAGTAGGTATGGATAAGTATGTGATGAAGACCGTGCTCAAGGATAACGGCATTCCCGTCCTTGACTGTAAGTGTTATACAGCTAACATCTATGACGAGGACAGCGAAAAGGTTGTTGACGAAATCGAAAGCGCAATCGGTTATCCCGTTATCGTAAAGCCTGTTAACCTCGGCTCATCAATCGGTATTTCAAAGGCTGAAAACAGAAGTGAGCTTTTCGATTCACTTGACACAGCCTTCCACTACGCAACAAAGGTTCTTGTTGAAACCGCAGTACAGAATCTCAAGGAAATCAACTGCTCAGTTTTAGGTGACTATGAAACTGCAGAAGCTTCCGAATGTGAAGAGCCTGTTTCATCAGACAAGATTCTCACCTTCGCTGAAAAGTACATCGGTGACGGTTCAGCAAAGGGTGCAAAAGGTGCCAAGGGCGGTGTTAAGAGCTCTCCCTCAGGCAGTAAGGGCATGGCAACCCTTAAAAGAAAAATCCCTGCAGACATCACTGATGCGCAGAGAACGGAAATCCGTGAAATGGCTGTAAAGGCATTTAAGTGCCTTGGCTGTAACGGCGTTTCAAGAATCGACTTTATGATGGATACAAAGTCAGGCAACATCTGGCTTAACGAAATCAATACAATTCCCGGTTCACTTTCATTCTACCTCTGGGAGCCTCTCGGTGTGAAGTACACAGAGCTTCTTGACAGAATGATTTCCTACGCTCTCAAAAGAGAAAGAGAAGAGGGCAACATCACCTACAGCTTTGACTCAAACGTGCTTCAGGGCGTAAACCTTGGTGGCGGCACAAAGGGCGCAAAGGGAAGCAAGATGTAATTCGCAATGCGCAATCGCGGGGGAAACTGTGAAAAACTGAAACACAAAACACCGCCAAATCACAAATACCGTTAACTGCTTTCCCACAGAAAGCAAGGGTATGCTTAAAGCAAAAAAAATTAAAGCACCGTTCAAGGTTTAAGTCCTGAACGGTGCCGTTTTCATATAAAACAGTAATGCTTAAAACAGGCGGAATATCATTTCCCGTATTCGAAAATCTTACCCGCGATTGCGCATTGCGAATTGTGAATTGTGAATTGTCACTCCTCCATTTGCTTGCTTAAAAAGCCTGCGGCAACCTGGGTAAGCTTGATATCTGTCTGGCTTGGTGCGGTGCCTTGTTTATCGGAAATGAGGGCAACGGCACCCATAACGTCACCTCCGCCGATGATTGGATTCATCACGGAGATTTTACCTGACGGAACCTCTTCGCTTATAACAAGCTCGTCCTTATTACTGCCGAAAACAAAGGGTGCACGTTTTTCCATATAGCTTTCAAGCATTGGTGAGATTCTTTTGCCGACAACATCCTTTTTCGGCATACCTGCAACGGCAACAACTCTGTCTCTGTCACAGATTGCCACGGTCATTCCGCTCGTGCGTGAAAGAACATCCACGTACTGCTTTGTGTAGGGGCCAAGCTCACCGATGGGTGAGTATTTTTTGAAGATCACCTCACCGTCACTGTGGGTAAAAATTTCCAATGGGTCGCCTTCGCGGATGCGCAAAGTGCGACGGATTTCTTTGGGGATGACGACTCTGCCAAGGTCGTCAATTCGGCGGACAATTCCTGTTGCTTTCATATATATCTTTCTCCTCTTAATGCAATTCGTGTTGTTAGTATTTGTGAGTAAAGGAAATTTATACTGTGTGAATTTACTTTTTGATTTTGGTGTGATACAATAAAGCAAAGGCGGTGAAAATATGTGTTTCTTCGGATTTTTCAGAAAAATAAAAAAACGCAATGAAGAATATATCAAGGCTGAAAAAGAATGTATTGCAAGAATAAAAAATACTGTTGCTGAAAAATGTGGTACAGATAAGTTTATAGATTGCGGCAATTCTGCCGTTGCATTTGCAGGATCTGAGGAACATAAGGAATTATTGTTGGAGTTATATACGACAAAAGACAAAAACGGAACTTACCTGAATGCTGTTATAGATGGCTTTTTTGGGTGGGATGAAGGGAGTTTTAACAGTCTCATTGAATTTGAAAATGATATAGCTGAGCATATAGCAAATCGGGTAAACCGCACTATTAAAACGGTTACAATAACAGAGAAACATAAGAGACTTCAAGAGAAAATTTATTATCTGAATGAAGAGACAAATGAATGGATTATGATAGAGGAAGTTAATACCGAAGATAAAATGGTTTGTCGATTATTTGCCGATAAAACAGAGACCGTAGAAACGGTCAGAAAGTATGAGTTGAAGCAATGAAAGGCAGGGCAATTTCGCTCTGCTTTTCATATTATATCAAAAACTTGATTTTTGATATAAAAGATAGTATAATTAAAAGATAAGAAATTGACAATGGAGTAATTATGAAAAAGAAGATTTATTTGGCACAGATAAATTACCTGCACGGCAAATCAACATTTTTGCCCTATGCTGCAGGAACTCTTATCGCAGCTGCAAAAGCCAATGAGGAAATTTGTGATTATTATGATTTTTGCACACCGTTTTTTGTAAGAAAAAATACGGATGAAATACTCAGCATTATAGACTCACCTTACCTTGTGGGTTTTTCCAACTATATCTGGAATCACGAATATAACAAGGTTCTTGCTAAAAAAATCAAGTTAAAGTTTCCCGAATGTCTTATTATGTTTGGCGGTCATCATATTACTCCGGACACTGCCCTTATGGAAAAAGAAGAATATATTGATATTATGTGCTTCGGTGAGGGTGAAGAGGTTTTTGAAGCTCTTTTACTTGCACTAAAAAACGGAGCTTCCCTTGATGCTGTACCTAACATCGCTTACAGACAAAATGGTAGAATCATCCGCACTCATACCACCAAATCACAGCGTACAGATTATCCATCTCCTTACCTTACAGGTGTTTTTGATGATATTTTAAAAGAAAATCCCGAGATCGATTTCCATACAGTTATCGAAACAAATCGAGGCTGTCCTTATAACTGTGCTTATTGTGATTGGGGAAATCTTCAGTGTTCTGTAAGATTTTTTCCTGAAGAAAAGGTATTCAAAGAACTCAAATGGCTTTCGGATAACGGAATCAGAGGTTTCGGTTGCGCTGATGCCAATTTCGGAATGTTTGAGCGTGATGAGTTTTTCGTTGATGAAATGATAAGACTTCACAATGAAGAAGGTGTTCTTTCTCGTTTTCAGGTTTCAAGTGCAAAAAACAGTAATGACCGTGTTTTCAGAATTTCTCAGAAGCTTAACGAATGCGGTATGGATAAAGGTGCGACTCTTTCGTTTCAGTCCTTGAGCCCTGTTGTGCTTGAAAATATAAAGAGAAAAAATATTCCGGTTGAAACTTTTACTTCGCTTCTTAACCGATACAATGAAGCGGGAATTGCGACATATTCTGAACTTATACTTGGTCTTCCCGGTGAAACTCTGAGAAGTTTTATTGATGGAATAGACATACTTCTTGATGCAGGTCAGCACAGTTCAATTTATATCCACGACTGTGAATGGTTGCCATGTTCTGCAATGGGTGAAAAGGATTATACACATAAGCACGGACTGAAGTATGTTCTTGTTCCTCTTAATGAACCGCACACTATAATAGAGCAGAACGAAGAGATTTCGGAGTATTCCAGGTTAATTGTGGAAACTAACACAATGAGCAGAGAAGACTGGGTCGAAATGAACATATATTCAGCTACTATACAGTGTTTTCATCACGAAGGTCTTTTAATGATGTTTGCGTTGTATCTTCATTATGAAAAAGGATTGAAGTTTTCTGAGTTTTACGAGGCATTTATAAATTATATGATGACTGAGACTGAGACAGTAGGCGGAAAAGTATATTCACTTCTGAAAAGCAGATTTGAGGCTGTTACAAAAGGTAAAGCAGGTCTTGTTTGGGAGGACAGACGCTTCGGTGATGTGGGCTGGCCCTCGGAAGAATTTGTTTTTCTTAATGTTGCGGTTGAAATTGAAAAATTTTATGAAGAAATAAAATCATTCCTTAAAGGCTTTTTTGATGATGAAAGGCTGTTTGAAAATCTCTTTACTTATCAGAAAAACATTGTAAAGCTTCCCTTCAGGGAAAATATTGAATTTGACTGCGCTTACGATTTCAAGAACTATTTTTTCGATATTCTTTGCGGTAATACTGCAAAGCTTGAAGAGAAAAACTGCCATTATACAGTTTCAAAGCCAGTAAAGTGTGCTTGTTGGGCTGATTATGCAAGGTACATTGTCTGGTACGGAAGAAAAGACAGCAGAAATATTTATCTTGATGAAATAGACTCAAGTTATTCAACGGAGGCTGAAAAATGAAAGTTTTACTTATAAATCCTGCTCCGGAGCATTATACAAGGGCGCGTTGTGCTCCTTTAGGAGTTTTATCAATAGGCAGTTACCTTCAGGCGAACGGTCATACAGTAAAGGTTCTCAACAGAGCGGTAGCTTCAACAAACATTGAAGATGAACTGGATGAGTTTAATCCTGATTTTGTCGGCTGTTCACTTTTATCCGTCATGGCTGTCAAAGATTGCTTAATGATTTCAAAGCGTGCTAAAAAAAGAGGTATCACTGTAGTTTGGGGCGGTCCGTATGTTTCCGCTTCGCCTGAGATGGTGCTTACACTTGGTTATATTGATTTTATTTCAATGGGCGAAGGTGAAGCAACTTGGTTGGAGCTTGCAGATAAGGCTGAAAAAGGAGAAGATCTTTATTCAATAAAAGGTCTTTCATATGTAAAAGACGGTAAGTTTGTCAGAACTCCTGACCGTGAATTTTTGGATCTTTCAATTTTGCCGCCAATTGATTATAGTCTTATCGATATACAGAAAACATTTTATAAAAATTATGATTATGACGGCATTATGGGTATGTACATATCCAAAGGCTGTAACGGTCATTGTACATTCTGTTACAACAAGGATTTCTTTAGTAATTGCAGAAGAACAAGAGATGTAAAGGTTTTTATTGAAGAAGCACGACTTCTTAAGGAAAAGTACGGTATGAAAGCAATTGCGTTCACTGATGAGCTTTTCGGTTATGATAAGGAAACCTTGCGTGAGACGTGCAATGCATTTATTGACGCAAAGCTTGATATTCATTGGGGCGGAATGACTAAAATCGGACTTTTTGACAAAGAAGATTTTCAGCTTATGCATGATGCAGGTTGTCGTTGGTTGGAATTTGGCGTTGAAAGCGGTTCAATGAAAACCTTGAGAAAAATGAAGAAAGCACTTAATCCTGATTTGGTTGAAAAAGATCTTAAGAACTGTCGTGAAGTAGGAATTATTACTCTTAGTTATTTTATCGTAGGCTTTCCCGGCGAAACAGAAGAAGATCTTAAAGCTACCTGTGAATTGGTAAATAAAATCAGCTATACAAAATTTGTCTGTTCATATTTCAGTCCTCTTCCCGGCTCCGAAATATTTGAGGAGGTTGTTTCTCAGGGGAAATATGTTCCGCCGAAATCAATGAAGGAGTGCATGAAAACAAAAATCTTTTATTCTCCAAAGCCTAATCTTTCTCAGGTTAAATCTCTTGATCTTAAGGTTGTGCGTTGTCACATTCTTTGGAGTAGTTTTACTAAAAAAAGTTTTATTGAAAACGGAAAGCTTGATTATTCTGTAGCTAAAAAAGATGTCATCGATGTTCTCAAAAGTCTTCGAGGTCACGGCTTTAAAGAAGGTGTCATACAGTTTATAGCTTCAGCTTATGAATTTCTTGATATATTCTTTTACGGTAACTTTTTTCCTCACATTGTTAAAAAATACGGTCTCGACTTAAAGGAGAAAAAATGAGAATTTTATTTGTAAATCCTGCCATGGAAAGATATACTCGACAGGTAAGTATGCCGTTGGGACTTATGTCTATAGCAACATATTTGCAGGCTAATGGTCATGTGGTGAAAATTATTGATCGTACTATAAAGACGACAAAAATAGAAAGAGAGCTAAAGAACTTTGCACCTGATGTTGTTGGGGTTTCTGTATTTTCGCTTAAATCATTTACTGATGCTTCCAAGGTGAGTCTTGCTGCAAAAAAACATGGTGCTAAAGTTGTCTGGGGCGGTATTTTCGTTTCACTGGATACAGAATTTACTTTCAAGAACATTGATATCGATTTTATTTCAATTGGTGAAGGAGAAGCTACATGGCTTGATTTTGTCAATACCCTTGAATCCGGTGGAGATCTTACTCGGGTTCCCGGTCTTGCTTATAACTTAAACGGAAAAACATATTACACTGCCGAAAGAGAGTTTATGGATCTTTCCTTGTTGCCGCCTATTGACTTCACTCTTGTTGATGTCGATAAATATCTCGGTGCTATGTACGGTTGCAAAAAAACAGCTTTGTTATATATGTCAAAGGGATGTTACGGCAACTGTACCTTCTGTTTCAACAAGAAGTTTCATCGAAGATGCTACCGTGTGCGTCCAGTTGAAACCTTCCTTAAGGAAGTTGAGTATCTGATGAAACATCACGATGTTGACTGCATATATTTTGCAGATGAACTCTGGTGCAGAAACAAAGAGGAGCTTCGCTATCAGTGTAATGCTTTTATTGAGTCAGGACTTGGATTTAAATGGTTTACAGAGACGCGTGCCGGCTATTTTGATCAGGAGGATTACGCTTTGATGAAAAAGGCCGGTTGTATATGTGTAGCATTCGGAATTGAAACCGGTTCTCCGGAAATGATGAAGAAGATAAAGAAAAACCTGCCTTATGAAAAAATCGATGAAACCTTTGAAAACTGTAAAGCGGTTGATTTAGTGTCTATAGCTAATTTTATTATCGGCTTTCCTGATGAAACAGAAGAGCAGTTCAGAGAAACTATAGACATGGCATCACGAATTGCGGCAACTCAAAGAACATTCTTTTTCTTCATGCCTGGTCCGGGAAGTGAACTTTATGAGGAACTTGTTTCAAGTGGAAGATATGATCCGCCGAAGACCTTCAAGGATTATACAAATATCAGATTCTTCTATTCACCAAAGCCCAATTTTTCAAAAGTTCCTTCTAAGGATCTGAAGGTAGTAAGGTCATATTTTCTTTGGAAAAGTTTTGCAAGAAAACATTTTTCCGAAACCTCAAGGAAGTATGATATTGCAAAAAAAGATATTGTGGATGTTTTAAAACAGTTCAAGGGACATGATCTGCGATTCGCAATTCAATTGATTTTGAGTTCAGCTTACGAGTTTCTGGATATTTTTATTTATGCGCATTTCTTTCCGTCAGTTGTAAAAAAATATAATCTTAACATTGAATAAAATTTAAGTGTATTGCCGTATCACTCTATCTCATTTTATTAATCTGAAAAAGATATTGTGGGTGGTTTGTTGTTAAAACAATGGGATGTAAAAAACGCAAGTTTTTTACATCCCATTGCTACTATAATTTTCTTTTATATTCAAGCCTGTAGTCTCTAACAAAGTCTCTTCCGTATCTTACAAGATACATAAGAATTGAATCGCTTTCGGTAAAGGAATGCGCAAAAAGACGGTTACGGGTATCTTCAAGATATTTCTTTTCAAAGGCATTTCGCTTTGACTTTACCTCTTCCATTGTCTGTGTGTAAGAGAGGTATTTATATGATATATGAAGTTCACCGTTTTCTTTAAAATCAGTGATGCCGACGGAAGATGCTTCATCTTTGAGTATAGCATTTTTCTTGAGCGCAAAATTGGAAGGTGTACAGGTGTTTACAAGCTCATGATCATAGATAACTTTGATTGTGGATTGAAGCTCCTCCCAGGTTTCTGTCGGATAACCGAGGAGAAAGGTGCAAAGATTCCATAATCCGGCATCTCTTGAATCGGCAAGTATCTGCTTTCTGAATTTCAGGTCAATACCCTTATTAATGAGCTTCATAACTCTTTCAGATTCTGCTTCGTAACCCCACATGAAGAATCTCGCGCCGGATTCATAAAGATTTTTAAGCACTTCGGGAGTGAAAGCCTTTTCAAGCCTTGCAAACGAGTAATAATAAATTTCAAGACCTCTGCGCTTTACTTCTTTTGCAAATTCGTTATAAAATTTTGGCGGTACTGCTTCATCAACGAAGTTGAAGAGCTTGCTGTTATGTTTTTTTGACAGATATTCAACCTCATCAACTGCTCTTATTACGCTTTTCATATCGAACTTTTGCTGACCTGTGTAAAAATCACAGAAGGTACATTTACCCCAGTAACAGCCTTTTCCCAGCTGAACAGGGATAACTGTTTCGGGTGAGAAATATTTTGAAAAATCATAGCTGTCAAAATCAGGAAAAGCCACTGCATCAAGATTGAGGCAAGGAGCCTTCTCTGTTGTGCGTACTTTTTTGTTTTCATCGCAGTAGACAAGAGAATGTACATCCTCAATGTTTCTTTTTCCCGCTATGTGTTCGACGAGCTCTACTGTTGCGGTTTCACCATCTCCGATGGAAAGGAAGTCGCAGTATTCTTCAAAAATCGGTAGATTTTTTTTAAGGTCGGACTCGATTTTATAAATATAATTACCGCCGATTACAATTTTTGCATCGGTATATTTTTTCAGAAGCCTTGCAAGGGTAAGACCTGGAACAATCTGACTGAGGTCTGTAATTGAAAGACCGATAAGCTTGTATTCAGATAAATCCATTGAAGTTAATTTCTTTTCAAAATACTCAAGAAACATATTCGAGTCGCTATGCTTGCACTGATAATCTACATCCTTGAAGTCATAAGTGAAAACTGAATTGGCGATAAAATTATCAAGCATAATTCTTGAGGGCACATAAGGCAAGGATGCTATATCAAGCGCAGCTTTTATAATATCCTTTGCACGGTACATTTTTTCAGGATTGTAAAAAAGCTCCTTTGTTTTGAATACCTTTATTGCCCATTCAATTTCTTCAAGTGTTTTTTCAGCATTTCCGTTATCGTTTTTCAGATATTCGGTAACAATACTTCTTCTGATTTCACGTGTGGTTCTGATTTTTTGATTTATGTCGGAAGATAAGGAATCATCGTTGATAAATTCAGAGTTATCCTCAATTATCGCCTGAGCTTTTTTCAGACATACGGACAGGTAGGATTCAGTGAGTATGTCATTGAAAAAATCAATATTAAAATCATAAGATTCAGCTTCAAATCCCGCTTTTTTTAGCTGTCCCACAAGCAATGCACCCGCAAGATAGGGGCTTATGGGATACCATTGCGGTACTGATGCGAAAAGAAATTTCATTTTCTGTGCTCCTTAGTTAATTTTGTCTTTGGTGTAAATCTTACTCTCATGGCGGTTTTTAGATATAGTGCTGTCTGCTTTGCAGAATTGCGGGAGAAGCCTTCTTTTCTTGAATAGCATCTGACGGGAATTTCCTCAAATCTGTATCCGAGTCGAATAGGAACAACTACCATTTCAAGCAGAAACGGAAAGTTAAGCTCCTTCCAGTCAGACTTTCTGTAGGCTTCGCAGGGCGCTGTCTGAACGGGATTTGTGAAATCAGTGAGGCTGACACCGTAAAGCACACGCAAAAAAATCTGTGCTGCTTTATTAAGAATTTTTCTTGATTCTCCGTAATTGAAAAAACTGTTTTTTTTAAGCCACCGTGAAGTTTTGATTATAATTTCAGGTTTTGCTTTGGATCGTTCAATCATTTTTGCAACACAACTGAGCTCTATTGCAAGATCGGAAGGTAAAAGCATAATGTGTGATGAGTCTGACGCATCAAAGCCATCTCTTATGGCTCCGCCGACGAAGGGCCTGCTTTGTTCGAGCCCGAATACTTTTCCTTTGTACTTGTTTTCAAGAAGAGCGATAGCGTAATTGCAGTCGGGTGAAGCGTCCTTTGATTTGACAAGAAGAATCTTTGAAATATCCCTGTTGTCACAGCTTTCCATAATAGTATCAACGGTACGTATCAGGGACTCTCTTTCATTTGTTGTGCCCACTATTATAGTAACCGAAGTAAAATTCATTGTTTTCACCTACCTGAATTCGGGACAAATGCGTTCTTGTGAACGGTATGAACTGACATAATCACAGCCGTATTCGGACAGATACAAAAGAAGATGATCAAAATCAGAGAACACCACAGACCAGAGTGAGTTTGCATTTTCTTCAAGAAAATTGAATTGAAAATCTCTTCTGAGCTTGCGTCGCTCTTGCTGTGAAATACCGTCTGTAACATCTTTGTAAACGATATAAAACTCACCGGCTG
Source organism: Acutalibacteraceae bacterium (assembly GCA_045612205.1). GTDB lineage: Bacteria > Bacillota > Clostridia > Oscillospirales > Acutalibacteraceae > UBA6857. The sequence goes on from JAZKYQ010000098.1 coordinate 63,384, forward strand.
AAGAATAGCCTTGCACACCGTTTTCGCCTATTGTTTCAACAAGGCGGGAATTTTTTTTCAAGGAAAAATTGGAAAGTGTGCAGCTGGGAATGATGTCTCTGTGTTCTTTTATGAAATCCATTGTTTCTTTGGTTTCTTCAAGAGTTTCTGTAGGATAACCAAACATAAAAAGACCATTATTCCAGATGCCCGCACGACGTGCATCGGTAAGTATTTCAAGACGTTTATCAATATTAATTCCCTTGTTCATAAGCTTCATGATGCGTTCGGAATGGCATTCATATCCCCAAAGGAAAAGACGTGCACCTGCATTATAAAGATTTTTCAGAACTTCGGGGGTGTAATCTTCTTCTAATCGTGCAAAAGAATAGAAGTTGATTTTGAGATTTTCTTTTATAATAGCAAGAGCAAGCTTGTTATAAAACTTAGGCGGAACTGCTTCGTCAACAAACATAAATTTTGTTGCGCCGTAGGTTTTGTTCAGGTGTTTTAGTTCATCTATTATACGTTCGATATTTTTGGGACTGTAGTTCTGCTGACCGTATGGATAATCGCAGAAGCTGCACTTGCCCCAATAACAGCCCTTTGAAAGCTGAATCGGAAATGTGGGGTCAGGGGAAAAGTAGAGGCTGAAATCATAGTCGCTGAAATCAGCGTAAGCAAGGCTGTCCATATCAATTTTTGAGCAGGAGAAGCCGGTTGATTTTACGATTCCGTCCTTGTCAGAATAAACAAGGTTCGGCACCTCGGAAAACTCACATAATCCGTCTATATGTTTGCAAAGCTGTCTGAGAGCAACCTCACCGTCGCCGATGATCATATAATCAATGTAGTCGGTGAAGATATCGGCGTGTTTCATTATTTTGTCGTAAATCTGAGTTGAATAGTTGCCGCCAAGAATAATTTTAGCCCCGGTTTTCTCTTTCATCTTTTTTGAAAGTGTAAAAACTGAAATGAGCTGACTGAGGTCTGTCATTGAAATTGAAATGATATCATAGTTGTCGTTAGCAATTTTTTTTGCAAAAGCATCGAAGTAATCCTCAAACATATTCACAGACTTATCGTTGACCTGACACTTGATGTTTGCCCAGTCGAGATTGGCAGAGGGATTGAAATAGTAGTTGTCAAAATCAAGCTCATTTGGAGCATAAGGCATAGAAACCAGCTTTATGGCTGATTTTACAATGTGTTTTGCCTGTGAAAGCTTCTCAGGTATGAAAAAGTCGACTTTATTTTTCATGGTTTTAACCGCTTGTTCTATACCGTTGATTATTTCGGGAATTTCGTCATTGTATTCTTCGTAGAATTTTTTTATGGTTATATATTTGAGGTATGCAGTTTTTTCTTCGTATGAACCATTGTTTCTGATGCAATCTACATCTGCATTTTTAAATATTTGTTCAGAATTGAAAAGTATTTCTCTTGCAGCACAGTCGCACTTTTTTGTGTGCTCAGCGGTAAGAATGTCGTTATAAAATTCAGCGTTGAGGTCGCAGGCTCTGGCTTCAAATCCTGCCGCCTTGAGCTGACCTGTAAGCAGAGGTACAGCAAGATATGGCGACACCGGATACCACTGTGGCGGCTGTATAAGAAGTATTTTTGACATAATTATTCCTCCGAATAATTGATTTCTGCCCTGGGGTTTATCATAATGGTTGCGTTATAGCGTTTGCCGAACCAGATTATTTCGCGTGCATATTCTTCCCAGTTGGCGACTGACTTGAATGATTTTATTTCCAGACTGCAGGCTTTCTTTTCAAGTCTTGCTTTATTGCCTTTTTCAATTGCTTCAAAATACTTGTAGAAATTATAACCTGAGTTAATCTTGATTTCGTCAATGCCGGGTATTCGTACAAGGGATTTCTGATAAATAAAAAGCTCGTCAAAAACTTCTTTTTCTATATTGAATCCATTGAGAAAGCTTTCAATTGATTGCCAAAATTCTTCACTGTGATAGGCCATTTCAAGAAAAGCGCCTTCTTCAAAATACCAGCCTGTGGTTCCGAAAACATCTCTTTTATAGGTCCAGTCAGCTGATTTTGTGTCTGCTTTTCGCTTGTAAAGCTCTGTGAAAAATTGGTTGAGGAAGCCTTTATCCTGATTATATATATAATCGAACAGAGAATTATAAAAATCGTAATAAGAAACGTTCTTCTCGTAGCGGAGATAAAGGGCAAAAAATCTTATCAGTCCGAGATGATGGAAGGTCTGAAGAATGACAGAAAACATACAGGCTTTGACCCAGTCATTTTTGGGCATTGTTGAGGTTTCTGTGATTACATCGAGATATTCATCTATGCCGCAGAATTCGGGGTTATAGTGAATGCCTAATAAAGGAATGCGAGATATTTTTATTCCGTGCTTTTCTATGTAGTCCTTGCTGCTCATTATGGTGTTAGGATAAACCTGACATTCGTAAACAGTCATAGAGTTGTTCTGACCTGAATCAACCAGCTTGCAAATTCCACGGCAAAAGCTCTCATACGTTTCGCCGGGCAAACCGAGAATCAGTTCGGTATAGGTAGGAATATCTGCTTCGGAAAAACGGGTGTAGAGATTTGAAAAATGTTCAAGAGAAAGATTTTTTCTCCCGATATTATTAAGTGCATCGGGGTTGAGAGACTGATAGGCAAGGGTAACACCTTTATCGATGTGATTTTTGTTGAGTATATAACCTGCTGCAAAAACATTCTCATTGCTTTCTTTTGCATAGCAAGGCTTGAAAACATCCGGATAACCGTACTTTTTATTTTGTTCAACAACATATTCTGCAATTTCGACGTCTCTTTCAAGAATGCCGAAGTTGCCGTCAGCACAGTAGCAGTAGCGGATTTTGTTCTTTGCTATCCACTCAATTTCGGCTTTGATTCTCTTTAATGGTAACTTTCTTATTTTCTTTGTAAAGCACCATTCACAATAAGCGCAGTCGTAGGGACATCCTCTGTTGGTTTCAATCGTAGCATGGAACTCAATTTCGGGATGCTCTTTCATAAGGTTGTCAAAAATTCCTTCAAGATACGGGGAGGGATATGAAGATAAATCTTCGGGATGATAGCTTTTTGTGGTGATGTTTTTATTATGATCTCTATAGGAAAGATTAGGTACTTGAGACAGATCTTTACCTTCTGCGAGAGCTTTAAGCAGAATTGCAGTTGCCTCTTCGCCTTCATTATGTGTAAGGTAGTCGATAAAGTCATATTCATCAAGAAGAGAACTGTCAGCAGGCACACTATGACCGCCGAAGATTATTTTCACTTCGGGATAAAGTTTTTTCAGTTCGAGGGCGAGTGTTTTGTTATATTCAAAATTCCAGGTGCAGCATGAAAATGCAACTAAAGAAGGGTTGACAAATCTTTTCAGTACATCTTGTATTTTTTCACGGATGGAAATGATATCAGGGATGTCATAATGCTTCGTTATTTCTGTATCCTTCTTTAAGTATGCAACTATACATCCTACTGAATAGGGTAAAAAGCAGGGAGAAGTGGCAGAAACGCCCACTTGCACAAAATATATTTTTTTCTTCATCTGCTCTTTCTCCTTTGCATTTATTTCTCTTCAATGTCGTCTTTGTATGAGGACCAGCCCATGCGTCCGTACCAGATAACGAATTTTCCGAAGTTTTGCCAATCGGACATCACGTTGCTGTCTTTCATAATCAGAGTGTGTTTTTTCTTTTTTAAGGGTTGAACATTGTTTATATAAATATCCTTGAGGTAGCTGTGAATATCATAGTTAAGCTCCACAGCTTTTTCTTCATCATCGGGTCTGCGGATGATAGCTTTTTGATAATTGAGAATATCCACGAAAATATCATCTTCTATGTCAAATGATTTAAGAAATGGCAGCATTTCCTCGTAGAACTTATCAAGCTTATCAAGGACATTAAGAACAACGTACTCGTGGTCATCCCAGACAATTTCTCCGCAAGGCTCGAACATAAGCTTTCTGTTGGTGATGCCGAGAGAAAGCTCTTTGGATTTTGTTTTTACATCCTGATAAAGTGAGGAAATCATAAGCTCGGGATTTTCTTCAAAATAGTCAATAGCCTTATCGTAAAATTTTTCATAAGGCACGCCCTTTTCGTTGAAAAGGTAAATTGCGAAAGCTCTGATAAGTCCGTTGCCGTGAAGCGCCTTGACCATATAATAAAAAGCTGTTGCTCTCACCCACATATCACGGCTCATGGTAGCGGTTTCAACAATGATGGTGTTATACTCAGGTACGCTGAAAGCCTCATTGTTAAAGTGAGGTCTGATGATTTCAGAACGGACGGTTTTTATCTTATGCTTTTCGATATAGTCCTTCTGGCCCATTACGGCATTCGGAAGTAATATACAACCGTAAACCTCAAACACAAAATGCTGGCCGATTTCGAAAAGCTTTCCGATGCCTCTTATGAAGCTTTCATAAGTTTCACCGGGTAATCCCAGAATAAGCTCGGAATAAGTTTTCATATTGGCCTTATTATATTCGGTAAGGAGATTTTTGTAAAAATCAAGAGAAGAATTTGTTCTGCCGATATTTTTGAGAGCTTCGGAATCCATGCTCTGGAAGGAAAGAGTTGCGCCGATACGGTCGAACTCACACTCCTTGAATTTTTTTACTATGGCAAAAACATTTTCAAAGCTGTTCTTTGCATAATTCATTCTCATTCTTTCGGGAAAACCGGTTTCTTTTTTTGCTTTTACAAGCTCGTCTGCGATTTCAAGATCGCGCTTGAACATGCCGAAGTTTGCATCGGCTCCCCACACGAAAACAATTTTGTTTTCAGCCATCCAGCGGATTTCAGCCTTTACTCTGTCAAGAGGGAAAAGGCGGGTTTTTCTCTGCAGTAATCCCCAGTCGCAGTAAGCACATTTATTCGGACAGCCACGGCTTGTTTCCAAAATTGCGTTGAAGGTGATTTCGGGATGATTTTTGATTATGTTATCAAACCAGCCTTCGAGATAAGGGGAGGGATAGTCAAGTTCATTAGGGAGAACGGATGCCGTTCTGATAAAGGTATTGTCAGAACCTCTGTATGAGATGTTATTTACAGTATCAAATGACTCGCCGAGGATATATTTTTCAAGAAGATTTCTTATTATATCCTCGCCTTCTCCATGACAAAGAATATCGATATAAGGAAATTTATTCAAAAAATCAAAGTTGTCGGGGATGTCATGTCCTCCGAAAACAATGAGACATTCAGGATAACGCTCTTTTATAGCGGCGGCAAGCAGCTTGTTATATTCTGTGCTCCAGCAGTAACATGAAAATCCTACGAATGCCGGATTTTCCAATCTGTCGACAACCTGATTTATGTCCTCACGTAAGAAAATGAATTCTTTGAATTCACAAGCTTTTTTTACTATATCACTTTTAAACGCTGATGCAACAAGAATGCCTGCCGTATAGGGTAAATAAGCATTCTGTGCACCGGAGCTTGCAGAAACATCCACCTGCACAAAATAAATGTTTTTCATACTACTGACTTCACACCTTAACTAACTGTATATTCACTGATATTATAACACTTTCTTATATCAATGTCAAAAATCGCACATTGCATATCAAATAATCTTTATTATACCACGCTTTGATTTCTATTTCAATACAAAACTTTATCTGTAGGTACTTTGTTTGACAACAAAATATATCTGTGTTATAATTTATAATTAATTGTATAGTGCGCAGAGCTTAATTTTTATTTAGGAATGTGTGATTTTATGGAGCTTATAAAAAAACTTGAATCTGATTTTGTGTTTGAGGATCAGCGAGGTACTCTCACTCAGATTACTCATGAACCGTTCGCTCAGACAAATGCTGTTTTTACAAAGGCTCATCAGATCAGGGGTAACTTTCATTATCATTGCTTCACTAAGGAGATATTTTTTGTCATTTCAGGTGAAGTGAAGGTGTATGCTAAGCTGAAAGATCAAGAACAGGAATGCACTTTCGGAAACGGAGATATGTTTCTTATTCCTGAAAAAGTAAAGCATCGTTTTGATTTTTTGAAGGATACATATCTTGTTGCTTTTTATACAAACAGAGTGGAACTTGAAGACGGAACAAAGGATCTTATAGAAGATTAACGGAGGTACAGTGTTGAAGAAAAACATATATTTTGTACAAGTAAGCGATGTTTACGGAACAGATACAAAAAATGTATATATTCCTTACGCTGTAGGCTGTATACAGGCATATTGTCAAAAAAATGAAACAATAAATGATCATTATAGATTCGGAAAATTCATTTATACTAAAGATCATATTGATAAGGTTGTTGCTTCTCTGGAGAAGCCTTATATGGTTCTTTTTTCCTGTTCAGTCTGGAACATGGAATATAATAAGACTCTTGCTCAGGCTATTAAAAAGAAATATCCTTCGTGCCTGATAACCTTTGGCGGTCACAATGTTTCATCTGACGGAAATGAGCTTGAAAAATACAGTTATGTTGATTTTGTAATTCATCGTTTCGGTGAAGAGGTTGCTGAAGCTTTGCTTTGTAATCTGGCACTCAATCGACCTGTGGATTCAGTAAGCAATCTTTCATTTTTAAATGCTGACGGAAAAGTTGTGACTACCGCTTATGAAAGTCAGACGGGAACAGATTATCCGTCACCGTACCTTGAGGGAACATTTGACGAAATTCTGAAAGATGATATAAACTTTTCTGCGCTTTTTGAAAGTAACAGAGGCTGCCCCAATGCCTGTACCTTCTGTGATTGGAGTGAATTGGGCTCAAAAGTGCGGCTGTTTCCCATGGAAAGAGTCAAGGCGGAGCTTGATTGGTTTGCTGAACATAAAATCGAATATGTTTACTGTGTGGATGCTAACTTCTGCCTTTTTGACAGAGATGCTGAAATCGCTGATTATGTGGTAGAATGCAAAGAGAAGTACGGATATCCCAAGGTGTTCAGAGTCTTTTTTACTAAAAACAGAATAGACTTTGTTTTTGATGTAAGCACCAGATTTTTCAAAAGCGGTCTGGATAAGGCTAAAACAATCTCTTTCCAGAGCATGGATGAGCAGGTGCTTAAAAATATCGGCAGAAAAAATATCTCTGTAGATTTTTTTAGAAAACTGCTTGTTAAGTATAAAGAAATGAACATAGACACATTTTCGGAGCTTATCCTCGGACTTCCGGGAGAAACATATGAATCCTTCTGCAAGGGTGTAAATGTTCTTCTTGAGTGTGGACAGCATTTTGCAATAAACATTTATCCCTGTGAGCTTTTGCCAAATTCAAAAATGGGACAGAAAGAATATATGGATAAATTCTCCATCGGATGCACACGTGTACCCTTCAAGCTTATACATTCCGTAGAAGGTGAAGGTTCTGAAAAAATCACAGAGTATTCCGATTACATTACTTCAACCTGTTCTATGGATGAATCTCAATGGGTAAAATCATTGATTTTTTCTAATTATGTTCAGGGACTTCACAATCTTGGTCTGCTCAGAGCTGTTGCGATTTACATCTGCAACGAGCATAAAATCAGCTATTCTGAGTTTTATAAAAAATTAATTGAGTGGTCTGAGGATAATACCGATACAGTTTTAAACCGTATATATACGCGGATTAAAAAGCTTTGCAAAGGTATTATATCCGGAGAAAACGAAATGTTTGCCACCTTTGAAAAAACCGGTGGCATTCTCTGGGGTTTTGATGAATTGATTTATCTTGATTGCTTCGCAAATCTGGAAAGTTTTTATATGGAAGTGAAGAATTTCGTAATATCATTTTTTGAAAAAGGCGATATCATAGACTCACTTTTCTCTTATCAATATGACATCATAAAAAAGGTTAGTCACGGAGAAGTAGTTATTGAGTCTGATTACGATTTTTACTCATATTTCAATAACATTTATTCGGACTCTTACAAGCCTCTTGTAAAAAGAAAGACATCACTTAAAATAAATGACAGCCTTGATGTTGAAACTTTTACCGACTATGCACGAGAGGTTGTATGGTACGGCAGAAACCGCAGAGCAACTGATTATACAAGTTCTTATTATCAGGTTATAAATTGAAGTTTCTGACCGTCATATGTTTCAAACAATATCCCCCGACGTAGCTTATCAGCTATGCCGGGGGAGTGTTTTATTATGAAATTATTATTAATCTTCGGAATAAAGAATTGTTGTGCCGCCGTTTTCAAATTGAAACGGTGAATATTTCAATTCGGGCAATTTGGATTTAAGATATTCCTGTTTTTCCTCAGGTACATACAAAAGCATAAACCCACCGCCGCCTGCACCGATCAGCTTTCCGCCCAGAGCACCGTATTTTTTCGCTTCTTCGTAAAAAGCATCAATAGCGTCGTTTGTTATGCTTTTTGACAAGGAACGTTTAAGATGCCAGGTGTGGTCAAGAAGTCTGCCGAATTCGTCGGTGTCACCTTTTTTCAGTAGTGATGTGCTTTCGTTTACAAGGGCTTTCATTTCGTGAAGCTGAGAAAGTGAAGAGGATATATTTTTTTGCTGATCGATGGCAATTTGTCCTGAAAAATGAGTGAATCCCGTGAACGCGAGAAGGAGGTTTCTGTTTAATTTTTCCTTGACTTTTTCTGAAATCGGAGCGGCTTCAATCCGATAACCGTTTTCATCAAAGTGAATTACATTGAATCCTCCAAAAGCAGCAGCAAGCTGATCCTGGACACCACCAGCCTCTTGGAGGTATTCTCTTTCGAGATAGATAGCTTCCTTGGCAAGGGTCATTTTATCAGGATATTTATCATCGAGAGCATAGAGCCCTTTTAAAAGAGCAACCGCAAAGGCAGAGCTTGAGCCTATGCCTGAACAGGCAGGAAGGTCTGCATCGTAAGCTATCTGAATTTTTTCAACCGGCACATGCTTAAGTGCTGCACGAACCAATGGATGTTCGATATCTTCAACACTATTAAAACGTTCAATTTTTGAGTATGTAAACTGATTTTTGTATTCAAAGAAAGAAGGCAGGTGTCGCATAGTTACATAACAGTATTTATCAATGGTTGTTGATAAAACGCAACCGCCGTATTTTGAAAAATAGTCATAATAATCCGTTCCGCCACCGAAAAAAGATATTCTGAACGGTGCACGAGTTATCAGCAATTTTTACACCTCCCATTTTATTTCTTTTAAACCTATAAGATTTTTCAGTAATTTGTTATCCATTACAGCATAGGAAGCTCTTTTGTCCCTGAAGAATTTTCTGCTGTCGTCTTCCGATATTTTTGTTATATTGTTGCAGGATATCCCTATTTTTTTTGCTATGGCACATCCTATCTCATATTTGGTCATAGAATTATCACCGCAAATGTTGATAATCTCAGGGAGTGAATCGTATGGTAAAAAAGATAGCTTTACCATAATTTCTGCAACTTGTTTGTAGCTAAGAACAGATCGGTGCATACCATCAATCATTTCTACTTTTTCGCCTTTCAGCAAGCTTGACGTAATGTTATCGTAAAAATGAGGCTTTTTACCAAGAGACGGTCCGATCATAAATGGGAGTCGTAAAACGGTGAATCCCTTTTTCAGCACAATGGATTCGGCTTCAGCCTTTTGTATGCCGTATTCATTAATAGGAGTAAGGGGAGAACTTTCATTAAAAAGGATGTCGGGATTTTTTCCTTCACCGTAAACACAGTCAGTTGAGGCGTAAAAGAATTTCTTTATATTAGGAACGGTTTCAAAGAAGTTTTCTAAAGCGCTGACATTGATTTTTCTTGCTTTAGACGGATTGTCAAAAACATAGTCAACGTTGTGACAAGCAGCAAAATAAAATACTATAAGTTCTTTGTCTTCACATAAAACTGCAAGATTTTTTAATGAGTCTTCATCAGTGATGTCGCAGTAAACATACTCGCTCAGATCCTTGTTTTTCACATCGCTTAAATTTCTGACAGTTGCAAGAATGGTTTCGTCGGATTTTTCGGAAAACTCCTTTTGTAAATAGCTGCCTAAATATCCGCATCCTACTATAAGAATCATAGCTCTTTTTCCTATCCTGTTATTTTGATCTTATAAATTTGTATTGATTTCTTTTGCGTTGTACATAGTTGCACCACGCCTTCTGCCGAACCATACAGTTTCTTTTGCAAACAGGGCTATGTCATTGTAAACCGTTGACGGCGAAATCTTTATAACCGTTATTTTTTTGTTTAACTGTTCGGCTTCGTTTTTTAATATACTGCTGAAATAAGAGTAAAAATCGTAGCTGTATTTACGTTCATTCTCTTTTTCAAAAGGCTTTCTTATCATCTGCTTCTGGTATGAAAGAAGCTCGTTTAACAGTTCTTCTTCAATAGCGTATTCTGATATAAAAGGCATAAGCTCTGAAATGTAATCGTCATACTCGTTTACTATTTCAATGAACGCTCCTTCTTCAAAGAACCAGGTAACATTGCCGAAATCTTCCTTATAATAATTCCAGTCACCTGCAAGAGATTTATCATATTTTTCTCTGAAAGTATTCCAAAGCTTGTTTAATTTTCCGTTACTGCTGAAAATGAAATCAAGCAGATCGGTATAGAAGTTATAATATGAAATATTCCTTTCGTTTCGCAGGTACATAGCTAAATGACGAAGAATGCCAAGGCTGTGAAAGCACTGCACACAAACAGAAAAAAGATTTGCGTAAACCCAATCTTCACGGCTTAGTGTTGCTGTTGAACGCACAAGATATGAATATTCGTTTACTTCCTCTTCTTTTTCCGGTGCACTGTGAATGTGGTTAAAGGCGACCTTGATAGTTTCAATGCCGTGTTTTTTCATATATTCGGGCTGAGCGAGCTCAGCGTTGGGAAGTATCTCACAATGGTATACACTGACGCTGTTATGCTGACCATTTTCGAAAAGACTGCATATTCCATGACAGAAGCTTTCCCTTGTTTCGCCGGGAAGTCCCAATATAAGCTCGGAATATGTCGGTATTCCTGCTTCATTGTATTTTTTCATCAATGATGAAAAATGCTCCATTGTAAGATTTTTTCTTCCGATGTTTTCAAGAGCTTCATCGCAAAGAGTCTGATATGCCATAGTTGCGCCTTTGTCCATTCCGACGCTGTTGAAGGTGCTGCATATTTTAAACACTCTGTCTGCACTGTTTTTTTCATAACAAGGTCTGAAAATCTCAGGATATCCCGTTTTCTTTTTGCTTTCAACAAGGGCAAGAGCTATTTCATAATCACGCTCAAACATGCCGAAATTTGAGTCTGCGCCGAAGCAGTAGGCTATTTTATTATCTGACAGCCATTTTATTTCGGCAAGGACTTTTTCCATAGGAAAGAATCGAGTTTTTTTATCAGCACACCAATCGCAGTATGAGCATGAGTAAGGGCAGCCTCTGTTGGTTTCGAGAACTGCTAAAAAATCAGCACCTTTGTTTTCGCTGATAATCTTATCAAATACACCGGAAAGATAAGCCGAAGGATAGTTTTCAACAGATGCGGCATATTTTCTTTCGGTTGCTACTGTCTTACCATAGCTCTTATATGCTATATTGCACACTTCGGAAACATCTTCAGCTGACAATCCTTTAAGGAGATTGCAGAAGGTTTCCTCACCTTCTCCGAACATAACAAAGTCAATATAGTCTTCTTTAAGAGAATCTTCCTTTGCGCTGTGTCCACCGAAAACAATATGACAATCAGGATATTTTTCTTTTATAAGCTTAGCCAGGGCTTTGTTGTACTCTATATTCCATACACTGCAGGAAAAACCGACAACAAAAGGATTTTTGATTTTTTCAAGAGTTGTCTGCAATTTTTCTCTGCGGAAAATGATATCGGCAAAGCTATATTCATCATTTATTTTTTTATCTGAACGGCAGTAGGCGATAATGGTGCCGACTGCATATGGCAGATACACTGAGCCGTCAAACTCAAATCCAACCTGCACAAAATAGACATTTTTCATCTCACATCTCCGATAAATCTTATTTTATCAAACATTTCCGTATAAGGAATTTTTAATCATACGATAAACTTTTATTAATTCAGTTATACCGTCGTCAAGATTATATATGGGTTTAAAGCCTAAAGCTTCAATTTTTGCATTAGATACTATATAGTTTCTTTTGTCGGGATCAGTGCCCACAGAAGCTTCAAGATAACTGAATTCAGGAATATGTTTTTTTATGATTTCACAAAGCTCGAGCTTAGAGCAGTTGGCTTCTGAAAGGCCGCAGTTGTATCTGTTTCCGTTCATCTTTTCAAAGTTATCCATAGCAAAAATGAACGCTCTTGCGGCATCTCTTACATGAAGGTAATTTCTCATAAAATTGCCTTCAAAAACAACAAGTGAACGGTCGAAAACAGCTCGGTAAACAAAGTCGTTAACCAGAAGATCTGTACGCATTCTCGGTGAAGCGCCAAAGAGTGTTGCGAAACGGAAGGTGACTGAATTGCCTGCTTCTATAACTGCCTTTTCGGCAGCCATTTTTGTTTTTCCGTAAAGAGAAATAGGCTCAATAGGTGATTCCTCGTCACACCACTTGTCACCCTGTCCCATTCCGTAACCGCTATTGGTGCAAGGGAAAATGATTTTTTGTTCTTTTTTGCGAAGTCTGAGAAGAGTTTCTATAGCCTCATAGTTTGTGGTTGTTGCGGCAGTTTTGTCTTTATCGCAAAGAGGAAAACCTACAAGTGCTGCAAGAGGGAAAATATATTCTGCACCGTCAAGAGCTTTTTTCAGAACATCTTCTTCACGGCAGTCGCCGTTTATTACGGTGAAATTTTTATGTTGACAATATCCTAATAATGATGTCTGTTTATATAAAAACGAATCAAGGACAACCACTTCGTGTCCTTTTTCAAGAAGCATACCAACTAAAACAGAGCCCAAATAACCTGCTCCGCCGGTAATAAGAATCTTTGACATATTGCTTCCCCCTTTAAGTGTGGAGTATTTTAAATATGGTTCGACTGAGCCATAAGATATACCTGAAATAAACCCAATAACCTAATATATTATTATACATTATAAGATGTTTTTTTGCAAGAGTTAAAAGGTCTTTTCAGTCAGTTGTAAAAAGAATTGAAAAATGCTTTTTAAACTGATATAATATATTAAGCTTTAGATGTGAGGTGATTATTTTGAAAGCCGTTATTCTTGCCGGAGGTTTAGGTACACGAATGGGTGAAATATGCTATTATTTGCCAAAGCCGTTGGTAGAGATTCAAGGAAAGCCTATCCTTCTTCATCAGATAGAAGCTCTGAAAAAAGAGGGGATATCTGACTTTATAATAGTTACCGGTTATCTTGGTGAAAAGATTGAAGAATACTTTGAAGACGGAAATAAATTTGGTGTTAATATTGCATACTACAGAGAAAAAACTCCATTAGGTACGGCAGGTGCACTTTTTGAACTTGAGCTTAATGAGGATTTTGTTTTGTGCAACGGTGATTTGATTTTCGATATTGATCTTTCTTCAATGTCGGATTTTCACTTTGCTAACAATTCTCTTGCCACCTTGTTTGTTCACCCTAACAGCCATCCTGAGGACAGCCTTTCACTTGCTGTAGATAAGGATAACAGAATTACCCGTATTTATCCTAAAAATAAAAAGGCGGAATTTTTTCACAATATCTGCAATGCAGGCATACAGATAGTTTCTCCCGAACTTCTTGCTTTGTACAGCTATTCCGGAAAGGCTGACTTTGATAAGGATATTATTTTTCCGGCAGCAGAAACAGGCAGACTTTTTGCCTATTGTTCTGCAGAATACGTTCATGATGCAGGAACACCTGAAAGACTTAATAAAGCCTCAGAGGATATAGCTAAAGGTGTGGTTTCTGCTAAAAATAAGAGAAAGTTGCAAAAGGCCGTTTTTGTTGATCGAGACGGTACGTTGAATGTTCACAAGGGTTATATTACCGATCCCGAAGATGTTGAACTTATTGAGGGTGTGGCTCAGGCGATAAATAATCTTCATGATCTCGGATATCTTGTTATTATGATAAGTAATCAGCCTGTAGTTGCCCGTGGTGAATGCAGTTTTGAGATGCTGGATAACATACATTGCAGGCTTGAAATGCTTCTTGCTGAAAGCAAGGCTTATCTTGACGGATTATACTATTGTCCTCACCATCCCGATAAAGGCTTTGACGGAGAGGTGGCGCAGCTGAAAATAAACTGTAGCTGCAGAAAGCCGGCGCCGGCACTTATATTACAGGCAGCTGAAGATTTTAATGTTGATCTTGACAGATCTTATATGGTGGGCGACAGCATAACCGATATGCAGGCAGGTGTCAATGCAGGGTGCACTCCAATTTATGTGGGAGAAAGTGAAGTGGCAGACTGCGAATGCTTCGGATCATTAAAGGAGTTTTCAGATAGTTTGGTTGAAAACCAAAGGAGGTCAGAATAATGGTACATTTAGGTAACGATTGGGATGAGATTCTCGCTGACGAGTGGGCAAAGCCTTATTATCAGCAGCTTCGTCAGTTTCTTAAATCTGAGTATTCATCGCAAAAAATATATCCTCATATGAATGATATTTTCAATGCCCTTAAGTATACCTCCTTTGAAAACACAAAGGTTGTAATTATCGGTCAGGATCCTTACCACGGAGCAGGTCAGGCACACGGACTCTGCTTCTCCGTAAAGCAGGGAGTAATGGCTCCTCCATCCTTGAAAAACATCTTCAAGGAGCTTTATGCCGATATAGGTAAACCCGTACCTCCTCACGGTGAATTGACCGATTGGGCGAAGCAGGGTGTGCTTCTACTTAACAATGTCCTTACCGTAAGAGAAGGTCAGCCTACAAGTCATAAGGGTATGGGTTGGGAAAAATTTACCGACAGAGTGATAAGTGAGCTTAATAAAAAGGAAACTCCCGTTGTGTTCCTTCTCTGGGGTGCTCACGCTCAGAAAAAAGCTGAAATAATAACAAATCCCATCCACTATAAGCTGGCTACCGTTCATCCGAGTCCTCTTTCAGCTTCAAGAGGCTTCTTCGGCTGTAAGCACTTCTCAAAGGCAAATGCTATTTTAGAAAAGAACGGACTTGAGCCGATTTCCTGGTGATTTACTGATTAAATAACAAAAAGTGTTCAGGGCATTAAACCTTGAACACTTTTTCGTTATCTTTTATTTTTTTCAGAATGCAACATTGTAATGGTGAACAAATACACCGATTGCCTTGTTGTAGTCAAGAACATGAAGGATGGGTCCGTTTTCACCTTCAGTGAAGGTCATACCCTCTGCTTCAACATTTTCTGAGCCTACGTTTCTTTCAGCTGCAAGAGCGACCTCACCTGTTTCAACGTCAACACTCATAATCTTTTTGATGTTGCCGTTGTTTTTGATGTCATAGGAAAGGTAAAGCTTGCCGTTGCAGAATTCACCGCCCTGAGTACGGTCAATGATGCCGAGACCTGTAAGCTCAATATCCTTTACGTGCTCCATATTGTTGTTTACATCGTAAACGTGAATAACCTTTGCGTCATCCCACATTGAAGCGTAAAGATAGCCTGTTGCCGGATCAACAGCGCACCAGGGTACACCGTCCTCGTAAAGCTCATTGGGAAGGTCGTAAACCTCACCGGTAGCCTTGAGGGTTTCTGCGTCAAACACAACGATGCAGGCATAAACCTCGTCACCGCCTTCAACGGGAGCATAAATCTTGCCGTTGTAGTAGCTGATGCCACCGATGTGGTTGTTGCCTCTTCTGATGCACACTGAGGGAAGAGGGCTGAGGTTTGTTTCGACTGTTTCCATGCCGTCAACAGTGAACTTACCAAGAGCCTGAATGTTCACTGCGGCAAGAGAGCCGCTTGTGTAGTAGTATTCACCGTCAGTTGTGATGCCCTGACCCATAAGAAGGGCAGAATCAAAAACAAACATATTTGTATCGATGAGCTCTGCTGTTTCGGTGCTTGAAGCAGCAGGTGTTGTCAGGAAGGTGAAAATGAGCAGGGGAAGGGTTACATAGTATCTGATTTTTGCTAAAATTGAAGCCATAATTTTCTCTCCTTAAGCTGTTGGAAAACTTTTTATTTAACAGTTGCAAAAAGCTCCTGGAAAGCTCTTGTGATGTCTGAGCCTGCCTTTGTTGAGCAAGCGTTTACTTCTTCATTTTCAGTGAGAATTGAACGGATGTCGTTGTCGGGAAGAATGTAACCGATCTGATCGTTATTAAGGCCGAAGCAGATAACCTTTTCAGCCTTAGCTGTTTCAGCAAGAGGTGCATAATCCCAGCTTTCCTTTGTCCAGCTTTCTTCAGCTGAAACTACACCACCCCAGATGATTTCGGGAGCAATTTCACCGGGAACCATAACAACGCCAATCTTGTTGCCAAGCTCCATGTAACCTATTTCTGTTACAAGCGTGAATTCTGAGCCGTCCTTTGTGATGAGTGAATCAACAATGCCGAGTCTTACTGCAAGAGTGAGAATCTGATTGTCAGCGGTAATGGGAACTTCCTTGAGCTTGATGTTAAGAACGGGATCAAGCTTCACATCGTTATCAATTGCGATTGTTCTTTTGCCAAGCTCAATGCCGTAATCCTTTACCTTGTGGTTGCCGGCATGTGAAGGAACATTGTCACGCTCAGTTGTGATTGCAAGCTCTGCGCCCTGAACAAATACAACATCTGCGCCTGTTTCCTGCTTGATGTATTCCTTGAAATAGTAGGGATAGTCAGCTGAAATTTCTGTTCCGCCAACGCCTGTGCAATGGATACCTGCTTCGCAGATCCAGATTTCATCTGATGCTTCATCTGCGGGATCAAAGCGGAAGCGGTGGATTTCACCGTCAAATTCGATAGGCTTACGCTTGTCATACATAAGGTCGCTTACGTCAGCACTGCCGTAGTAAAGAGTGCCTTCTTCCATATCCTCAACAGCTTCGATAACTGTGCCTGTAACAACCTCGTAGAGGTTATCCATAAATTCCTTATTCTTGCCGGTGATGTATTCGTCCTTGTTAACACCTGTAACGCTCATGCCGGGATTGAGGATAAGAGCAGGGATGAGAGGTACGCCCATGCCGAGAATATCGATTGCCGAATGCTGATGAAGAACGGAAATGTTGATGCTGATGATATCATTTGCAGCTGCAAATTCAGCAAGTCTGCTTCTGATTTCGAGCACATCTGCTCTTGCAATGCCGTAACCGTCAAGAACGGCCTGGACAACGATGCCGTCACCGTCGGAAAGAGCGTAAACATTCACGCCCTGATCGTCAAGGACACCTGTGGGCTTTTGACCCTCTGCCACCTGAAGAGAGCCTGCCATATAGAACTTTTCTACATTGAGTCCCTCAAGAAGTGAAGCATAAGCATAGCCTGCGCTCCATGTTGCACCGTCTTTGACCTCTGTGTCAAAGCTTTCTTCGCCCTGATAGAATTCTGCAGGGGTTTGGTAGTCGTCATAGTTCTGCCAGCTGTCTCCCCAGTCAAGACCGGGAATAAAGGCATTCAGAGCCTTGCCGATAACATAAATAAGCTTGTCTAAGAACATATAGAACATAGCTTCAAGCTTCTGAAGAGGACCTTCATTGGGGTCAACCTTTGATTCTGCTGATACGGGAACAATTGCCACAAGTCCGATCATGACAAATGCCAGCAGAAGTGCAATTATTTTTTTTGCTGTTTTCATAAAATTTACTCCTTTTTTATTTTTATGATAAATAAATACTATCAAAAACTGAAGATAAATTCAATACTTTAACACAAACTTCGTGATTTTGACGATTAATTTATTTTCATTTACAGATTAATTACCTTGCCGCCGTCCTTGCGTGATTCCTCTGCGGCAAGGGCGATGTTATGGCTTGCAACGGTTGCTTCGATTGTTGTGATGTCGGATAGATCGTCATTTTCACCGCAAAGGAGCTTCACAAAGCCTGCAATAAGGCGGATATCGCCTTCAACGTGACCACCGACACCTACGCTGCCTGTAAATACGGGACCTGATTTTCCACCGAAGATGTTCATATGAAGCTTTGCACCGTAGCCGATAAGCTCACCCTTTGTGCCGACGATATGGCTCTCACGGAACATCTTTTCTGAAAATGCATTCATATTAAGCACGGCAACGGCTCCGCTTTCAAAGGTCATTGTAACGAGCTGATGGTCGCAGACATTGTTATCATTGAGGAAAACGCATTTTCCGTAATCGCCGTAACGAAGAGCGTTAACTATGTCCTCTTTGCTGTTTTCAGCCTTGCCTGTGAGGGTGCGCTTCATATATTTGATAAACTTTGCCTTGTAGAAGGGGTCGGTTATGTAAAGCTTTTGGGCATCATAGGGGCAATTCATTCTTGCGGCACAACCGCCCATACAGGCTTCAGCCGCACCTCGGGGAGCGCACTCCTTTTTGAAGTAGCGGATGCCACCGACGGAGCTGACAGTTTTGCAGGGACTGTCAACAAACCAGGAGATAAGGTCGAGGTCGTGACAGCATTTTGCAAGGATTGAGGGAGTTGAGGTGAACTCGTCTCTCCAGTTGCCTCTTACAAAGCTGTGAGCGAAGTGGAAATAACCCACGTTTTCGGTGTGATTGATGGAAACAATGTCACCGATCTGACCGCTTGAGATGATTTCCTTGATTTTGCTGTAATAGTTTGAGTAGCGAAGCACGTGACAGATGATAAGCACGGCATCCTTTTCCTTTGCAAGGTCACGAAGCTCGATGTATTCATCCTTGTTGCCGCTGACGGGCTTTTCAAGAAGGATATACTTATAGCCGGTCAGAAGTGCATCCTTTGTGATTTCGTAATGACTTGCATCCTGAGTTGAAATGATGAGGGCATCGGAAACAACGCCTTTTGCGAAGAAATCCTCTGTTGAAAGGTATTGCCTGTCCTTGGGAATGCCGAATTTGGGAGCAATATCGTCAAGAGCCTGCTGACTGATATCGCAAAGTGAGTGAAGCCTGACCTTCTTTGAGTGGAAGGACTTAAGAAAGCCCATATATTCTGTTCCTCTGTTTCCAAGACCGATTACTGATATTGTTTTCATATTTATCTCCTTCGATTTTTGATTTTAAACAGAAAGCGACCCTGAAAATCAGGGTCGTCAGCTTTGCATACTATCAGAAAATAAGCTTGAGGAGAAATTTGACAAAGAGCTTCATTGAAACAAACTCAAGTCTGTCCATTAATTCTTGATACCATTCCATATCCTGTAAATTCATAGCCGTTCTCCTTTATAGTAAAATTTTCCTTTCGGATGAGTAAATTATAGCATATTGGACGGGGTTTGTAAATGGGGGAAGGGAAGAAAAAAGACGGTAGCTAAAAACTACCGTCTTAATATTTTTATCAATCGCGTCGCAGTCCCTTAACTTTTGCCAACGGCAAAAATTTCATACATACGGAGTATGTATTTCATACGTCAAAGACGTATTTCACATCTGCGAAGCGGATATTTCATTAAATTTTCGAAGAAAATTTTACACCTGAGGAATGGGATCTGCAAGCTTCATGAAGTCAATCTTTTCCATCTTTGTTCTGGGAAGAAGGTCCATGATTTCGTACTTTCTGGGCACTGCAATTGATTCAAGGTTAGCCTCGCAGAATGCCTTGAGGTCAGCAATTACCTTTTCGTGGTCAGCATCCTGATCCTTGAGAGATACAACAAGCTTAACAAGAGGCTTGCCCTCTTCATCGTAGCCCTGAACTGCACATACCTCGTTGATGTAGTCAAGAGTGTCAACCTTTTCTTCGATGGTTGCAGGGTAAATGTTGTAGCCGGAAATGATGATGATTCTCTTGATTCTGCCTGCAAAGTAAATGAAGCCGTCCTCGTCCATGTAACCCATGTCACCTGTGCGGATCCAGTTTGTGCCGTTTGCATCGGTGTAAATGCCGCTGTCGTGGATTATGTCGTCCTGAAGGTAACCGTTCATGATGCTGTCACCGCTTACGCAGATTTCGCCAAGCTCACCGGGAGCAAGCTTGTTGCAGTTTTCGTCCCAGATTTCAACGGTGAGACCGTAAAGGGGATAACCAACGGAATCCTTGCTGTAAGGGCCTGAGCCGCCGTTTGTTGAAACAACGCCGCAAACTTCTGTAAGACCGTAGCCGCGGCACATTCTGCCGGGAGCACCGTGCTTTTCAAGCACTGCATCAAATTCGTCAACAAAAGCCTTACTAACAATATCTGAGCCTGCAAAGAGCATCTGAAGATTCTTTGTGCCTTCGTTTTCGAAGTTGTCCTCCTGCATCATCTTCTGGAACATCTTGGGAACACCGATGAATTCGGTAACATTATATTTGCGGATGATTTCGTTTGTCTGACGTGCATCAAACTTGGCGCAAAGGAAGGGCTTGTATGCGTTACAGATGCCGTAATGGATAACGCCTGCAAGGCCGTAAGCGTGGAAGCAGGGGATTGCGCTGATTGCGTGACAGGTGCTGTAATCGTGAGGAACGTCAAGAAGGTAGAACTTGTAAGCAAGGCTGTTGAAGGCATAGCTTGAAAGACGGATTGTCTTGCTTCTGCCTGTTGTTCCGCCACCGTGCATATAGAATGCATCCTGCTTGCCCATATCCTTTACAAGCTCTGCTTCGGGAAGGTCCATCTTGAGAATGTCTCTGTAAAGAGTGTAGGATTCAACCTCGGGAAGAACTGCGTTCTGCTTTTCGTTGTAAAGTGCATACTGAAGAGCTACACCGTCGCAGAAGTCTGATACTGAGCCGACGATTGTGGGATAGTTCTTGAGAAGGGGAGCAAAGGGTACTGCAAGAAGGTCAAGAGTGAGGACGCCCTTGCTCTTTGTGTGAGCCATAATCTGTGCAAGCACGTTGGGAGGTGTCATGGGATGAACGTAGTTAGCGATAACACCAAGCTTGTTAAGAGCGTAAAGAGCAACAACTGCGTGGCCGCAGGTGGGAAGGAAAACAGTGTAAACGTCACCCTTCTTAAGACCAATTGATGCAAAGTAGCTTGCAAGCTTTTCAACGTCTGCAAAAAGTCTGGGCATTCTTACTGCTGATTCCTGATCTGCAACGGGGATCATAAATGCGATGTAATCATCACCGAGATCCTTTCTGATTCTGTCGTAGCATTCGTGGATGTATTCATAGCAAGACTGATTTTCGGGAGCTTTGAGGTACTGCTCGGGATGTGCGCCGTAATCTGCAACTGTCATTTTGATAGCCATTGGATTTTACCGTCCTTTTAAAATAATGTGTAAGAATTATGACAAGTGCTCACAATTCTTTGGGTCTCACATATTATATATTAGCCAAGTGTAATAGTCAATTGACAATTTGTGATAATTTGTAACAATTCCTGTTAATCAGCTTTTGATGAACGCAAAAAGCGAAAAAATTTATAAATGATTGACGAAACCTTAACAAAGGTATATAATCATAAAAAAGAATTTTTTAAATTCGGACTTCGATAGCTTAAGGAAGGTAATACAATATGTCAAAGGCAAGAAGAAATGAAATCAAGAAAAAGCAGCAGATTAAAAAGATGCTTTCAATCGTAATTGTGGCAGTTGCCGTTGTTGCTCTTATCGGAACGGTATTTGCTCTTAGTGTGCATAAATGTGACGATTGCGGTACGACAATTTTCGGCAGCGGTTACTACAAGGAAAAAACAGGCGAGGGTGTGCTCGGTTCGGTTTTCGGCTCACTTTTCGGTGACACAGAAGGCGTTGCTCTTGAAACGGTGGAAGACTCAATAATCTGTGAAGAGTGTGCGATGAATAACACCTCAGTAAAAGCAGAGCTTCGTCCCGTAAGCGATTTCAAGAGATAATCAAAAGTCAATAAATTTTCAAATCAGCAGGTAAGACGGTTACAGGTCAGGCCTGCTGATTTTTTTGCTTCGATAAAGGTCAATAAAAGTCAAAAAAATTAAAAATAGAAGAAAATGAAAGAAAATCAATGAAAAAACGAGATAATTTAAAATCAAAGCTTTCTTTTGACCTTTTTTGACCTTTGAAAAAATGCAAAAACGGGCTATAATATAATCAAAGGTCAAAGATAGTCAAAATCAAACAAGGATGTGACAGTATGAATCTTTCAAACACAATTGCTGAAATGATTTTTCAGATGCTTGAGGAAAAAAGCGAAATTGAATTTCAGCGTAACCTTCTGGCGCAGGATCTCGGATGCGTGCCAAGTCAGATAAATTATGTGCTTTCCTCACGCTTTACCCCTGAAAGAGGCTTTATTGTTGAAAGCCGCAGAGGTGGCGGAGGCTGTATAAGAATAACAAGGGTAAACTATAATAAGGATACCTTGCTTACAGAGGTGCTTTCCTGTATCGGTGAGCGTATTGATGAAAATACCTTAAGAGGTTACCTTGTGAATCTTATTTATCAGAATCTTATTTCCGAGCACGATGCAGCGTTGATTCTTGCCGCCACAGGTGATAATATTTTAAGAGCTCTGCCCTATGAATACCGCGACCGATTGAGAGCGGCAATGTTCAAGCAGATGCTTCTTACGGCAGTAGATGCCTGAAGGAACAACCAACCATTTAATATAAGGAGGTAACTTAATATGTTATGTCAGAACTGTAAGAAAAACGAAGCAACAATGCACCTTAAAAGAGTAATCAACGGTGAAGCAACGGAAAGCCACCTTTGCCACAGCTGTGCGCAAAGCATGAATGTCGGAGGCTTTTTCGATGACTTCTCACTCAACCTTCCCGGCTTTTTCTCCTCATTTTTCGGGGACAGCGTTTTTTCCTTGGGAGAAAGACAGCTTGAAAGATGTGAGAAATGCGGCTGCAGCTTTGATGATATCATTAAAACAGGTAAGGTAGGCTGTGCTGACTGCTATGAAAAGTTTTATTCAAAGCTTCAGCCTTCAATTCAGAGAATTCACGGCAAAGCAAGCCATCAGGGAAAGATTCCTCAGAAGCACGGTGTAAAGATTACCGCACAGGAAAAGACAAAGGAAGAAAAGATTGAAGACCTTCAGAGGGAGATGCAGAAGGCTATTGAAGAGCAGAATTTTGAAACAGCGGCAATCATCCGCGACGAAATCAAAAAGCTGAAGGAGGAAAAATAATATGAGCTGGTACAACAAACTCGGTGAACACGGTGATATAGTTTTAAGCACAAGAGTGCGACTTGCAAGAAACCTTGAGGATTTTCCCTTTCCTTCACGTCTTGACCGTGACGGAAAAAAGCAGGTAAGCTTATGTGTAAAAGAGGCACTTTCGGATTATACTGAAACTAAGCTTAATTTTATTGATATGGAAGAGCTGTCGGGAAATGATGCCGTTTCCTTTGCTGAAAAGCATCTTATAAGCCCTGACTTTGCCTATGATACAACGGGCAGAGCTCTTCTTATAAGTGAGGATGAGGAAGTCAGCATAATGATTTCAGAGGAGGATCACATCAGAATTCAGGTGATTCTTCCGGGGCTCAGTCAGCAGGAAGCCTTCCTGAAGGCTGACAAAATCGACAGAGAGATTGAAAAAAAGCTCAACTATGCTTTCAGCGAAAAGCTCGGCTATCTCACTCAGTGTCCTACAAATCTCGGCACAGGAATGAGAGCCTCCGTTATCCTTCATCTTCCCGCTCTTGTGAGAAAGGGTGCAATCAGACGCCTTTCTTCAACCGTTGCCAAGCTTGGCCTTACATTAAGAGGCTCCTACAGTGAGGGCGTTGAGGCGGCAGGTGACATTTTCCAGCTCAGCAACCAGGTAACTCTCGGCATAAGTGAAGAGGCGGCACTTCAGAATCTCGGTTCAATTGCGCTTCAGATTATTGATCAGGAAAAACAGGCTCGTTCATCTCTTCTTTCCGACAGTGAGTTTATTGATATGATTTACCGTTCTAAGGGTATTTTGCAAAGCGCTTATAAGCTTACTTCAAAGGAGCTTATCAATCTTTCATCTCTTGTGCTTCTTGGTGCAGAGGAAAAAATAATCCAAGCACCGATGGAAAAGCTTCTTGAGAGTATGATTATTCTTCTTCCGGCAACACTAAAAAAGTCAGAGGGAGAAAATCTTTCCCGTGATGAAAGGGATATTCTCCGTGCTAAGAAGATAAGAGAAACCTTAATGTAAGATACAGTTAATTTAATTAAAAGGTGGTGATCTGAATGTACAAATTTACGGGATTTACGGAAAAAGCCAACAGAGCCCTTAACAGAGCTGTGGAGCTTGCAGAGGATATGGGACACACATATATCGGCTCGGAGCATCTGCTTTCAGCACTTCTGAGTGAGGAATCGGGAAGCATACAGAATTCCTTTTCCTCGAGGGGAGTGAGCTCTCTGAGCATACGTAATGCCATAAGTAAGGCAATCGGTGTGGGTATTCCTACAGTGCTTACTCCGTCGGATTTCACTCCGAGGACAAAGGATATAATTGAAAATGCTCTGACCCTTGCTGCAAGGGAAAGCTCGGGATATGTAGGTACCGAGCATCTCTTCAGGTCACTTCTGAGTCAGGAGGAATCCTCGGCAAGTGAAATTCTCAGGGCGTTGGGAGTTTCTGTCCCCTTGCTTCTTGAAGAAATAGCTTCGGGAGGAAGAAGTAATCCTACGCAGACACCTCTTTCGGCTAAAAGGCAGAAGGGACAGAAATCATCAACACCATCGCTTGACAAGTACGGTCAGGATCTGACTGCTAAGGCTCAGAAAAATGAAATCGATCCTGTCATAGGAAGAGAAAAGGAAATTGAGCGTGTCATTCAGATCCTCTCACGGCGTACAAAAAATAATCCTTGCCTTATCGGTGAGCCCGGTGTCGGTAAAACGGCAATAGCAGAGGGCCTTGCCCTTAAAATTGTTACCGGTGATGTGCCTGAAATCCTCAAGGACAAACGGCTTGTTACACTTGACCTTACGGGAGTTGTTGCAGGCACGAAATACAGAGGCGACTTTGAGGAAAGAATCAAAGGATGCATTGACGAGGTAATAAAGGCCAAGGATGTAATTCTTTTCATAGATGAGGTGCACAACCTTATCGGCACAGGCTCAGCTGAGGGCGCTGTTGATGCGGCTAATATTTTAAAGCCAACCCTTGCAAGAGGGGAAATGCAGCTTATCGGTGCAACGACGCTTAACGAATACAGAAAATATATCGAAAAGGATTCCGCTCTGGAAAGACGTTTTCAGCCGATTAAGGTAGGTGAGCCTTCCGAAGGTGAGGCAGTTGAGATTCTCAAGGGCATCCGTGACAAATATGAGGCTCATCATAAGGTGAAAATCACCGATGAAGCTATTGAGTCTGCAGTTAAGCTTTCTTCAAGATATATAAGCGACAGATATCTTCCCGACAAGGCGATTGACCTTATTGATGAGGCGGCTTCAAGAGTCAGACTCAGAAGCTACACAACGCCTGATGAAATAAAAATCCTTGAGGAAAAGCTCAAGGATATCACAAAAGAAAAAAGTGCCGCCGTTGACTCTCAGGACTTTGAGGGTGCGGCAGCATTAAGAGACAAAGAAAAGGAGCTGATGAGTGAGATTACCGTTTCACGCACTCGCTGGAAGGAAGAAAATTCCCGTGAAAAGGGTAGCGTAACGGCAAAGGAAATCAGCGAGATTATTTCAGGGTGGACGGGCATTCCCGTAACGGAAATAAGCAAGCAGGAAAGCGAAAGACTTTTAAAAATGGAGGAAATCCTTCATGAAAGAATTGTCGGTCAGGATAAGGCTGTATCAGCCGTTTCAAGAGCCTTGAGACGAACCCGAAGCGGACTTAAGGATCCGAAAAGGCCTATGGGCTCATTCATCTTCCTCGGTCCTACAGGTGTAGGTAAAACGGAGCTTTGCAAGGCTCTCGGTCAGGCAGTGTTCGGCTCGGAGGATGCGGTGATACGCTTTGATATGAGTGAATTTATGGAAAAGCACAATGCTTCCCGTCTTGTCGGCTCACCTCCCGGTTATGTCGGCTTTGAGGAGGGCGGTCAGCTTACGGAAAAGGTAAGACGAAAGCCCTACAGTGTGATTCTTTTCGACGAGATTGAAAAGGCACATCCTGATGTTTTCAATATGCTTTTGCAGATTCTTGATGACGGTATTTTAACCGACTCTCAGGGAAGACGTGTTGATTTCAAGAATACCGTGATTATAATGACCTCTAATCTTGGCGCAAAGCTTATAGCGGGACAGGACAAGTCCATAGGCTTCGGCTCGCATAACGCTTCACAGGAAGCGGACAGTAAAATCGAACAGGCAGTTATGGGTGAGCTGAAAAAAGCCTTCCGTCCTGAATTTATCAACCGTATTGATGAGATAATTGTCTTTAAACAGCTTAAAAAGGATGAGATAAAAAGCATTGCCGAAAAGCTTCTGTCTCAGCTTTCCGACAGACTTTTGCAGCAGGATATTACTCTCAGCTTCAGACAAGAGG
>JAZKYQ010000099.1:0-15935 GCA_045612205.1 Acutalibacteraceae bacterium
TGGAAAATATCCGTGACTGGTGTATTTCCCGTCAGCTCTGGTGGGGACACAGAATCCCTGCTTGGTACTGTGCTGACTGCGGTGAAATCACAGTCAGCAAGGGTGAGCCTACAGCTTGCTGTAAGTGCGGAAGCAAGAATATTGAACAGGACCCCGATACACTTGATACATGGTTCTCATCAGCTCTTTGGCCCTTCTCAACTCTTGGTTGGCCCGAAAAGACACCTGAGCTTATGCACTACTATCCCACAAGCACACTTGTAACCGGTTACGATATTATCTTCTTCTGGGTTGCAAGAATGATTTTTTCTGCTTGCGAACAGATGGGTGAAGTACCCTTTGATACTGTATTTATTCACGGTATTGTTCGTGATGAGCTCGGCAGAAAGATGAGTAAGTCACTTGGTAACGGCATTGATCCTCTTCTTGTTATTGATAAGTACGGTGCTGATGCTCTCAGATTTACTCTTGCAACAGGTAACAGCCCCGGAAATGATATGCGTTACAGCGATAAGAAGGTTGAAGCCTCAAGAAACTTTGCAAACAAGATCTGGAATGCTGCACGTTTCATTCTTATGAATCTTGATGAAAATGAGCCTGCTCCTCATATTCCTGCTGATCTTGCTGTTGAGGATAAGTGGATTCTTTCACAGTTCAACTCTCTTGCCAAAGAAGTTACTGAAAATCTTGACAAGTTTGAGCTCGGTATTGCAGTTCAGAAGCTTTATGATTTCATCTGGGATCTTTTCTGCGACTGGTTCATTGAGCTTGCAAAGATCAGACTTCAGAAGGGCGGCGAAGAAGCAAAGACTGCTAAGGCTGTTCTTGTTTATGTTATGAGCGAAACTCTTAAGCTCCTTCATCCCTTCATGCCCTTCATTACAGAAGAAATCTGGCAGACACTTCCTCACGACGGTGAAACAATAATGAAGTCAGCTTGGCCCACCTTTGATGATGCTCTCGTTTTCACAAAGGAAGAAGAGCAGATGAACATGATTATGGATGCAATCAGAGCTATCCGTAACAGAAGAGCAGAAATGAACGTTCCTCCTTCAAGAAAGGCTCACGTTTATGTTGCGACAGATGAGAAAGATATCTTTGAAACAGCCGTTGTATTTATGCAGAGACTTGCTTCAGCTTCTGACGTTACAGTCGGCGACAGCTTCAACATTGAAGGCAGTGTAAGCATTGTTACTGCAGAAGCAAAGATTTATATTCCCATGGGTGACCTTGTTGATTTCGAGGCTGAAAGAAAGCGTCTTAACAAGGAAAAGGAAGCAGCTGAAAAGAAGCTTGCACAGATTAACGGTAAGCTTAACAACCCCGGTTTCCTTGCAAAGGCACCTCAGAATGTTATTGATACACAGAAGGCTGATGCTGAAAAGCTTACAGAAAAGATCAAAATGATCGACGAAAGCCTTGCAGCTCTCGGTTAATCGGCAGTTTAATTGATATAAGGAGTGTTATTTATGTCAAAGATATTTGCACACAGAGGTTTCAGCGGAAAGTATCCGGAAAACACAATGCTCGCTTTTGAAAAAGCGGTTGAAATCGGTGTTGACGGCATTGAAATGGATGTACATCTTACAAAAGATAACGAGCTTGTTATTATTCATGACGAAGATATCAAGCGTACATGTAACGGTGAAGGTCTTGTAAGAGATATGACTCTTGAACAGCTCAGAAAGTTTGATGCTTCAGCTACTTACGTAGGTGTTTACGGTGTTAATCCTATTCCTACGCTGAGAGAATATTTTGAGCTTGTTAAGGATGCAGAGATTATCACAAACATTGAGCTTAAAACAGGTATTTTTGAGTATCCTACCATCGAAAAAAGAGTCATTGATATGATTTATGAGTACGGTTTACAGGATAAGATTATTCTATCTTCATTCAATCACTTTACTGTAAAGCGTTGCGAAGAAATTGCACCCGAAATAAAAAGAGGCTTCCTTTGCGAAAGCTGGCTTATTGACTACGGCAAGTACACAGCGGCACAGAATGTACAGTGTTGCCATCCTATTTTCTGCAACCTTTCCAAGGAAGTTGTGGAAGAAATGCACTCCGCAGGCTGTGAAATCAACACATGGACTGTCAATGAATATGAGGATATCGAGCGTCTTGCTGCTTTGGGTGTGGATGCTCTTATCGGTAATTTCCCTGACAGAATGATTGAAAAGCTCAGATAAAATTTATATTTGAGGAGTAATAATATGAGATTACTTGTAATTGACGGAAACAGTATTGTAAACAGAGCCTTTTACGGTATAAAGCTTCTTACCACTAAGGACGGTCAGTTTACAAACGGCATTTACGGTTTTATGAATATTCTCATCAGATTAAGGCAAGAATGCGACCCTGACAGGGTCGCTATTGCCTTTGATGTCCACGCTCCCACTTTCCGTCACAAAATGTATGACGGATACAAAGCGGGAAGAAAAGGGATGCCTGATGAGCTTCGCAGTCAGATGCCCATTTTAAAGGAGCTTCTGACTCTTTTAGGTTATACAATTGTTGAAAAAGAAGGCTTCGAAGCAGACGATATTCTCGGTACACTTTCAGCTCAATGCAAGCAAGGAGATAAATGCTTTGTTGCAACAGGCGACAGAGACTCTCTTCAGCTTGTAAGTGACAATACTTCTGTGCTTCTTGCGGCTACCAAAATGGGTAAGGCTGTAACAGTTATTTACGACAAAAACAAAATTATGGAAGATTACGGTGTTGAACCGAAGGGTATGATTGAAATAAAGGCTCTTATGGGTGATTCATCGGATAATATTCCGGGTGTTGCGGGAATCGGGCAGAAAACGGCAGGGGATCTTATCTCACGTTTCGCTTCAATTGATTATATCTATGAGCATATTGATGAAATTGATATAAAAAAAGGTGTGCGTGAAAAGCTTATTGCTGATAAGGAAAGTGCTTTTTTAAGCCGTACGCTCGGAACGATTAATCTTGAAGCTCCGATTGAGCTTGATATGGATGCGTACAGGATTTCAGAGGGCGAGCCCGGAAAAGCAATACGCCTTCTCTCTCAGCTTGAAATGTTCGGAATAATTGAAAAATTAGGTCTGACAGCTGACAATCCTGTTCTCTGTGCTGAAGAAAAGGCTGTTGATGAAAAGAAGATCTCTTTCAGATACGAAAGAGATCTGATGGGACTTCTCGGCAGATTTAAAAATGAGGGAAAATCTTATTTCATATCCGATTATGTTGATGGTGATTTGAGAAAGTTGTTTTTCTTATTTGAGGATGAAGTTCTTTGCGTTGAAAATAACTGTCTTGATTTTTATGACTTTGTTTCTGCATTTTTAGCCGGAGAGTGGGATAAGTATACAACGGATTCTAAATTACTTCATAAGTATGCTCTTTCTCACGGCTATACAATAAAAAATATAAAAATGGATCTTGCCCTTGCAGGTTATATTCTCAATCCTGCCGCTAATTCATATGAGATTTCCAGACTTGCGGCAGAGTATGATATTTCTCTTATAAAACCTGAATTTGAAAATAATGAAAGTTCTGATCGGGAAAAGGCAGAAGAGTGTACCGTTTTAAAGAAGCTTAGTGCTGTTTTTCAGGATAAAATAAGCGAAAATGGTCAGGATTTACTGCTTCATAAAATTGAAATTCCTCTTGCAGCTGTGCTTGCAGGTATGGAAAATGAAGGCTTTCTTGTTGATAAGCAGGGAATAGAAGCTTTCGGTGAAGAAATGAGCGAAAGAGTAGATTCTCTTACAAAAGAAATCTATGAAAAGGCAGGATGTCAGTTCAATATTAATTCTCCCAAGCAGCTTGGAGTAGTTTTGTTTGAAACTCTCGGCTTACCTTGTAAAAAGAAAACAAAGAGCGGGTACAGCACTAATGCAGATGTGCTTGAGGAGCTTGCAGATGAGTATCCGATTGTCGCAATGGTGCTTGAATATCGCACCCTTGCAAAATTAAGATCTACTTATTGCGAAGGGCTTCTTAAGGTTATCGGAAAGGATGGCAGAATACGCTCTACACTTAATCAGACCGAAACGAGAACAGGTAGAATTTCATCAACAGAGCCCAATTTGCAGAATATTCCCGTAAGAAGTGAGCTCGGCAGCAGAATGAGAAAATTCTTTGTTGCTGATGAAGGTAATATTCTTGTTGATGCTGACTATTCTCAGATTGAACTCCGTGTCCTTGCACATCTTTCAGGTGATAAAACAATGATTAACGGATTCATTGGCGGCGAAGATATTCACCGTATAACCGCTTCACAGGTGTTTAATATGCCGATGAATATGGTTACTCCGCTTATGAGAAGCCGTGCCAAAGCAGTTAACTTCGGTATTGTTTACGGCATCGGTGCATTTTCACTTGCAAAGGATATAGGCGTCAGCCGCAAAGAGGCCGACAGTTATATAAAGGGTTATCTTCATCATTATGATGGTATCCGTCATTATCTTGATAAGGTCGTTTCTGATGCAAGAGATTGCGGCTATGTTGAGACTATGTTCAGACGAAGAAGATATCTTCCTGAGCTTTCATCAAGCAATAAAATGCTTCAGGCTTTCGGTGAACGAGTTGCAAAAAATGCACCTGTACAAGGCTCTGCTGCAGACATAATCAAGATTGCAATGGTTAAAGTTGCAGACAGACTTAAGGCAGAGAACTGCAAAGGAAGACTGATTATGCAGGTTCATGACGAACTTATCATTGAGTGTCCTGAAAGTGAAAAAGAGCAGGTGCAGAAAATTCTTAAAGAAGAAATGGAAAGTGCGTGTGAACTTGCTGCACCGCTTACTGCTGATGTGAATTCAGGTAAAACATGGTTTGAAACTCATTAATTAATTTAATTTTATTGTAAATTTAACATTTATATTGATTATTGATTTCTTTTGTTGTAAAATCACTTTTGTAAGACAAATATACTATGTTTGTCGGATTCATATTATGAAGGGAGAAATTCATATGAAGAAAACTATAAGTTTAATTCTCGCATTAATTATGGCATTTTCCTGCTTCGGCATTTTAGCTGTAGCAGAAAGCAATGCATACGCACCCGCTTACGATACTGAAACTCCTGTTGTTGTGCTTCACGGTATCGGTCAGAATGACACATACATTCTCGATGAAGACGGAAACAGAAAGGTTGATTCCAACGGTGATTATATCAACGGATGGCCGCTTGAAATCGACATTAACGCTCTTTTGGCAAATGTTCTTCCCAATCTCTTTTTCTCGATCCTTACAAGAAGAGATAATGGCTTGAGCAAAGCAATGAAGGATGGAGCTTACGATCTTCTTTATGCAATTCACAAGGACAATGAAGGTAATTACGAGCATAACGTAGAAGTGCCTTGCTATGAATGTCCTATGTCTGAAATGCCTAAAGAGGTAAGCAACAGAATTTATAATATGATTCCTCTTCGCAGATGTGGTGAAATTATAGGCGAAAACAATCTTTACTATTTCGGCTATGATTCTCTCGGTGATATTCAGTCAACCACAGACCGACTTCATAAGTTTATCACAGAGGTTGTTCTTCCTCAGACAGATGCTGAAAAGGTAAACCTTTGTCCTATCAGTCTCGGCGGAACTGTTGCAGTTAATTACATTGATAAGTATCCGGAAGATCACGGGCTTATCAAGAAGATTGTATATGTTGTTCCTGCTATTGACGGCTCTGACATCGTGGGTGATGTACTCACAGGTAATCTGAGCATTTATGATGAAGAAACTCTTTATGAAAAGCTTCTTGTTACTCTTATGGGTGAAAGCTTCACTTCATATATGCTTAATATGGTTCTTCGCATACTTCCTACAGATGTTCTTCAGCAGGCTTTACAGGGCCTTTGTGAGGGTGCAGTGGAGGCAGCTATAAGAAACACAACTCAGCTCTGGGCGCTTTGTCCCACAAGGTATTATGAAGAAGCTCGCGCTAAATGGCTTTCAGATGATGAACACACTGTCATAAGAGAAAAGGTTGATGCCTTTATGAAGGCAAGATCTGATCTCGAAGAAAATACCTCTTCGATCATTGAAAAAGGCGGCAGAGTTTACGATATCGTATGTTATGACCTTGAGCTTTTCCCGCTTACAGCCGATTACAGAACAACTAACTCAGACGGTATTATTCAGTCAGCTTCAACATCAATGGGAGCAACCTTCGCTGATCTTGGCACAACTCTCGGTGAAGGCTATAAGGCTGTAGGTACATATTGCAGCAATCCTTCACACAACCATCTTTCACCTGACGGTATAGTTGATCCTACAACAGGACTTCTTCCTTGCACAACATGGTATTTCAGAGGTCAGTCCCATGAGGATCTTGCTAATAATGACGTAGTTCTTAATCTCGCAACTGAGCTTATGGCTGATGATAATATGATTGATGTTTACAGCAATTCAGAAGCTTATCCTCAGTTTAATGGTGCAAGAAGCATAAGAAATGCAAACAGAAACATTTCATTGTGGAACAGTGCTGATAAATCCGAATATTCAGAAGATGAAATAGCTCTGGTTAACGCTAAGATTAAGAGGGTCAATGAGCTTAAGAAGGAGACTGTAATTGATACTGCTGAATGGGATAAGGCTGATGCTGATCTTGATGCTGCTCTTATTTCATTAGGTCTCAAGGAAAACGGTGAACCCGGAAACTTTGAAGCAATTATCAATAAGCTCTTCAAGGGCCTTAATAAGGCGGTAAATAAGGTAATGTAACATAAAAAGCTCACGGCTCGGGTCGTGAGCTTTTTCAAAGAGGTTTATATGAAGTACGAAAATATCGTTAAAGGCATTTTTATAAGAAGGTTAAACAGATTCGTTGCTCTTTGTGAGATTGACGGTGAAGAAGTATATTGCCATGTCAAAAACACAGGCAGGTGCAGCGAAATACTTACAGAAGGCGCTGAATGCTATCTTGAAAAGTCATCTAATCCTGACAGAAAATACGCATATTCTCTTGTGACTGTGAGAAAGGGCGAAAGGCTTATAAATATTGATTCTCAAGCACCTAATAAGGCGGCAGGAGAATTTTTGTCAGATGGAATTTTATTT
Organism: Acutalibacteraceae bacterium; assembly: GCA_045612205.1. Taxonomy (GTDB): domain Bacteria; phylum Bacillota; class Clostridia; order Oscillospirales; family Acutalibacteraceae; genus UBA6857. The sequence continues at coordinate 7,033 of JAZKYQ010000099.1, forward strand.
GAAAACATTGAAAATCTGAAGGCTGAAAAAACATACGGTAATTCTCGTTTCGATTTTTACTTTGAACACGATGGCAAGAAAGCGTTTCTTGAGGTCAAGGGGGTAACACTTGAAAAAGACGGGGCTGTCTTCTTTCCGGATGCTCCGACAGTGAGAGGTACGAAACACCTTAACGAGCTTTGCAAATGTGTCGAAGACGGATTTGAGGCTTTTGTTCTTTTTGTGGTGCAGATGAAAGGTGTATCCGGTTTTTCGCCGAATGATATAACTGATTCTGCTTTTTCAGAAGCTTTGAGAAATGCCGATAAGTCGGGTGTTCGTATTCTTGCATATGATTGCTATGTCTCTGAAGATGAAATGATTATAAAAGACATTGTTCCGGTTATACTCTGAGTATAATCGGAAATTTTTGTAAACAGTTTTGTTAAAATGTAATAAAAATCATTGCCAAACGATTAAATTTGTGTTATTATATATGGATGAAACAGAATATTTTTTCTATGTGAAGTTTTTCTTTGAAAGGTTTTAATGATATTGATGAAACGATTTTTATGCACATCAGTTGTGCTCGTCGCTTTAATTGCTCTTTTTACTGTTTGTGGAAGCGGTATTTCAGATGATAAGACAGCGCCGGATGCCTTTTATTCAAGTGAATACAAACTTATTTGTATTTCCCACAGAGGTGATACGGTATCTTATCCTGAAAATTCCTTGCAGGGAGTTAAATCCGCCCTTGAAAAGGGAGCAGATTTTGTATCTGTCAATCTTGATAAAACGTCAGACGGAATTTTTTATCTTTGTGAAGATGAATCTTTGGGTAATATCTGTGATGCACCTTATGATAAGCTTTCAGATATCAGCTCTGCTGACGTTGAAAAGTATTTTCTATTTGATGTTTACGGCAAAAAAACTGAATACAAATTGTGTTCACTTAAAAATTTAATTGACAATACCGATGAAGATGACGGAATAATCCTTGATATTAAAAGTGAGGATAAGGATGCAGTATATGAAGTCCTTAAAGCTGAAAAGGCACTTTCCCGTATGATCATCAGGGTTGAAGAAAGCGGAAAGAATCTTTCTTCCTGGATCAGAAACAAGGAAGAAAATGTTTATGTAATTGGTAAATATACCGGAAATATTATTTTCAGTACGATTTCTCAGATTAACAGTCTTACAGCTGTTGATGCTCCTGCAGTTCAGTATGAGAGTAAGAATTATTTCAATGTATGCTTTGGTGAATTTTTTACCAATCGATACCTTATAAGGGATAAGGTTCGTGCTGTTGCTGCAACTTATTCATCGGATCTTTGCGGTCTCAGAGGAGACAGCTCTGACGGTTGGAATGAACTTATAGGAAAAGGCTATTCTGTTATTGAAACGAATAATACAGAGGCTTTTATTGCTTACAGAAATGAAGCAGACAGCTTGAAAGCTTCTGTCGGTGAACTGCTTTTACAGTGCGAAGCTATGGATATGAAAAAATATTCACAGGTAAGCGTTGCTAATCTCAATAAGGCGAAAACTGAATGCGAAAAGCTTATGTCGGATTTTGTTTTTTCACTTGATGAGGCTCAACGGGCTTATTCTGAGCTTGTTTTTGCACTTAACGATATGAAAATATCAACAGGCGAGGTTGACACAAGGGGAGCGCTGAACGTTACTGTAGGTAAGGTTGTTTCGGCGATAATTGTCGGATTTGCTCTTCTTGCAGGTCAGATATATGTTTATAAAATGCGTAAGAGCAATAAGGAGAAAAATTAAGCTTTCGCATTTAAAATATAAGGAGGAATATGCAGTGAAATTAGAAGAAAAATCATGGATTGAAAGAGCCGCTACTCCGGAAGAAGTCGGTGTATCTTCAAAGGAAGTCAAGGCTTTTGTTGATCATTGTATGGAGCTGAAAAAGGAGCTTCACTCGTTTATTGTTATTCGTCACGGTAAGATTGCCTGTGAGGTTTACAGAGAGCCCTTCGGACCTGAGCATAACCATATGATGTATTCTGTAAGCAAGTCATTTACTTCAACAGCAATCGGTCTTGCTATCAACGAGGGATATTTTACAGTTGATACAAGAGTTATCGATATATTTCCTGAGCTTCGCGGTAAGAAGCCTGATGAATATCTTGAAGAGATGACTGTTGAAGATCTTCTCACTATGCGCAGCGGTAAGGAAGTAAGCGTTTTCCTTGACAGAACAAGTGACACCTGGCTTGAGGATATTATGAATTCACGTTGGATTTCCGAGCCGGGCACAGAGTTCCTTTATATCAGTGAAAATATGTATGTTCTTTGTTCAATCATTCATAAGCTTTGCGGAATGAGCGTAATGGAATTTCTTAAGCCTCGTCTGTTTGAGCCTCTCGGTATTGAAAAGCCCTTCTGGGAAACTTGTCCCAAAGGTGTTGAAACAGGCGGTTGGGGTCTTATGATTTCAACAGAGGATCTTGCAAAGTACATATATTGTTATCAGCAGGGCGGTAAATTCAACGGTAAGCAGATCATACCTGAAGAGTGGGTAAAGGAATCTGTGCGCTATCATGCTGATAATGCAGCAGCAAATACTGAAATCGACTCAACAGTAGGTTACGGATATTGCTTCTGGAGAAACGGCGGATATAAGAACAGTTACCGTGCAGACGGTATGTTCTGTCAGTTCGGTATGGTTTTTGAGGATCTTGATGCCTGCTTCATTTCAACAGGCGGAGAGGTTAATGAGCAGGGCATGAGAGATGTTATCTGGGAGCATTTCCCCAAGGCTTTCCTTGAAGAGAATACAGGCGAAACAGTCGAAATCAGCATTCCTGCCTATGAACGCTTGCCCGAAAAGAGTCGTTCCGCTCTTGAACAGAGACTTGACGGTAAGAGCATGAAGCTCTCTAAGCCTATTGCTGTCAATATTGCCGGCTATCCTACAAGTGTTGTGCCTCTTCCTGCTCTCTTTATGGAAAGTGATAAGGCAGGTAACATCAGTGATCTCAGCTTTAAGTTTTATGATAAGCACTGTGTGATGACCTGGACAGAAGGCGATGAAATCAACAGTGTAAAAATCGGTCTTGACGGTGAATACAGATGGGATGATATCGTTATCGGTAAAATTCCATATCACACCTGCTCAACAGGCTGTTGGAACACTGACAGTGAGCTTGAGGTACATATTCGTTGTATTGAGGTTGTTGCTGAAAGAGTTCTTACTTTCAAGTTCAACGGTGATAACGTTGTTATGAGACCGTCTTCGATTCCTTCTGTTTCGGTTATGGCTGAAACTCTCAAGGAAACAGTTAAGAGTGTTATTAAGCAGCCCCTTGTACAGTCTGCCGTAAGTAAAGCACTTCCTAAGGTAGTTCCTCTTATTGATGCAGTGCAAAGAGGTAAAATTAAAGACTGATAAAATTAAAATAAAATTCTGACTTTTATGGAGGGTAAAATGTTTTTTAAAATTCTTTTTGCATTATCTATTGTTGCTGAGTTTGTAACAGTTCCGATTTTTCTTAAGTATTATTGGCCGAAAAAATGTAAGCAGTCACTTATTTTCAAGATGATTTCAGCCACATTGTTTGTTATTTGCGGTTTTTTTGCAATGCAGATGTCAGGTAACAACACATCCTATGCTGCAATAATGCTTATCGGTTTTGTTTTTGGTTGGTTCGGTGATTTGTTCCTTCACAGCCTTAAGGATAAAATGCTTCACTTTGTCTTTGGCGTGGTATCTTTCCTTGTTGGTCACATTTTCTTTATTGCCGCTTTCCACCACGCAATCAAGAGTATTAATCCTACAGCGTCACTCTTTAATATCTATGAAATACTGAGCATTGTTGCTTTGATGGCTCTTGTTTGCATTTATGTAGTGTTCAAAAAGTTTTATCAGAAAAAAGGACCTATGGTTATCGCACTTCTTGTTTATGGTCTTTTCCTTGTGACAATGTTTGTAAAAGCAATGAGCTACTGTGTTGCCGAATGGTCATACGGTATTAGTGATTTTATGTATCCTGCTATGATTACAACCGGAATAGGCGCTTTGTTCTTCCTTCTTTCTGACGGTTCGCTCGGACTTATTCTTATGGGTGACGAAGTGAAGAGGGGAATGCGTATTTTCAATATCGTTACATATTTTATTGCACAGATTCTTCTTGCAGTAAGCATTCTCTTTATAAGATCGCAGATTATCCTTTAATATGCGTATCAGCTGTCGGTGTTTTCCGACGGCTGATTTTTTGCGTTCTTTCTCTTGACAACTCTGATAATATATTATATAATCAACAATGTTAATTTAATAGGCCGGTGTGATGGAATTGGCAGACGTGACGGACTCAAAATCCGTTGGTAGCGATACCGTGCGGGTTCGACCCCCGCCACCGGCACCAGAAAAGAACACGCTTTTGTCTATCAAAAGTGTGTTCTTTTTATCCAAGTCGCAAGAATTGGTCTATTATTACGCTTTAGCGTGCATATCGTCACCGTAAGGGGATATCATATCTAAATGTGAATTCTCGTGCGGCTTGATAAGATACAACACTTTATGTTGGTGATATATCGCAACAAGCTGCGGATAATATGCAAGGCTACATCTTGATGTAGTTGTGAAAATATGATATAATGATCTTGAGGATGTGATCAATATGACAGAACAGAAGTTCTACTGTTTATATTTGAATGATTTTATTGATCAGGTTTTGTGTTATGATTGAAGATGATTTGCGACGGATTTATAAAATCTTCTGTTTTACCTTATATTGAAATCGATAAAGAAACCCTTTCTGATTGCTGTGATAAATGCAGTCACAATGATTGATACGACTGCTTATATAATAACCTTACGGTGGCTCTTGATTTTGTCAAGAGCTCCTTTTTCGAGCCTTGACACCTGCGCCTGAGAAATCCCTATTTCATTTGCAACCTCTGTTTGCGTCAATCCGTCCATAAATCGCATTGCAAGAATATTTTTTTCTCTTTCGGGTAGCTCTTTCATAGATTTTTTTAACAGTATCTCGTCAATCCAGTCAACATCGCTATTGTTGTCACCGAGCTGATCCATAACATATATTGTATCGCCTGCATCGTAATAAACGGGATCATACAGTGAAACAGGCTCAACAATTGCCTCAAGTGCAAGCACAACACTTTCTTTTTTTATGCCCATTTCCTTGGCTATTTCCTCGGGAGTGGGTTCTTTTTGTGTTTCGTTAAGAATTCTTTCCTTTATCTGCATGGCGTGATACGCAGTATCTCTTATTGATCTGCTTACTCTGACAGGGTTATAATCTCTGAGATAGCGACGGATTTCTCCGATAATCATCGGAACGGCATAGGTGGAGAAACGCACATTCTGGCTTATGTCAAAATTATCAATTGCTTTAATTAATCCGATGCAACCGACCTGAAAAAGATCATCAGAGTTTTCGCCTCTTGATGAAAAGCGCTGGATGACAGAAAGAACGAGTCTGAGGTTGCCGTTTATCAGCTTTTCTCGAGAATATGCATCTCCCAAGCGAGCTTTTTTAAGAAGTTCAATCTTTTCAGCTTCTTTCAGAACTTTCAGCTTTGTTGTATCAATACCGCATATTTCAACCTTATTGTAATACAAAAAAATACCCCCACAAACCTATTAAGGTTAATCTTTCATTAAAAGTATTGACCCTAAAACTTTGATTTAGTAATTGAAATAATTGTTATTGTGTGTTATAATGCTCTAAATGAACACAGGAGGTTGAATATGAAGTACAGTATAAACAAACTCAACATCAATAATATTGCAGTCTATGAGGAGAATAAGCTTTCTGCAAGAAGCTATTTTATTCCTTACAAGAGCAAAAAGCGCCTCGAAAAAACAAATGCACTTACTAACCGTTACAAGAGTGATATGGTTCAGGTGCTTTCAGGTAAATGGGATTTCTGGTTCCTTGAAAAGATTTCTGAGCTTCCTTCGGAATTTGATACAGATAATGTGAAATTTGATAAAATTTCCGTTCCTTCAACATGGCAGAGAACAGGCTATGCACCGCCGAAATACATAAATACCCGTTATGAGTTCCCGATGACTCTTCCTGATGTACCTGAGGAAATGAGCGCAGGTGTTTACAGAAAAACATTCACACTTTCAAAGGAATGCGTGAATCCGATCATTACCTTCCTCGGTGTTTGCTCAAGTCTTACTCTTTATGTTAACGGTAAATATGTAGGTTACAGTGAAGGCAGTCACAACAGTGCTGAATTTGAGCTTAAGGATTATGTGTGTGACGGTGAAAACGAGCTTGTTGCAATTGTAACACAGTGGTGTAACGGTACTTATCTTGAATGTCAGGATATGTTCCGTGAAAAGGGAATTTTCCGTGATGTTTATATCACAGAAAATCCTTCTGAATATATTTATGATTATCAGATCAATACACAGAAAATTGATAACGGCTACATTCTTTCTGTTGATTGTGACATTAAGGGTAACCTTGACGGTAAAAAGGTTACTGTTGAGCTTCTTTATAAAGGAAAGTCAGTGGGGAAGGTTCAGTCTGCTGCGAAGGATGACCTTTCATTGGCTCTTGCACCTGTTAATGCGGTTGAATGGAATGCGGAAAAGCCTGAGCTTTACACTCTTTATCTCGCTCTTTCCGATGAAGATAAGGATATTCAGATTGTCAGAAATTCAGTTGGTTTCAAAACTGTTGAAATCAAGGGTGAAAAGTTCTTATTCAACGGAAAGCTTATCAAATTCAAGGGCGTAAATCATCATGATACCCATTATAAAAATGGTTATGTAATGACTGCAGATGAACTTCTTGAGGATATTCTTCTTATGAAGGAATTCAATGTCAACAGTGTCAGAACCTCTCATTATCCTCCCGATCCCATTTTCCTTGATCTTTGTGATGAGTACGGACTTTATGTTATTGATGAGGCTGATATCGAAACTCACGGTACACAGTTTAATCTTAATCTTAAGTTTACAGGTAAGCCTAATGTTATCAGTAACGGCAAAATCTGGCTTCCTTCAATGAAGGACAGAGTATTCAGACTTTATCACCGTGACAAAAACCACGCTTCAATTACTATGTGGAGTCTTGGCAATGAGTCCGGCGGTTGGAAGAATCAGGATAAGTGTTATGCGATGCTCAAGGAGCTTTCCGATATTCCTGTGCATTATGAAGCTGTTATCAGAACTCCTCGCGGTTCCTATGATGTTGTTTCGGAAATGTATCAGGTTCCCGGTGTAATCAAGAAAATCGGTGAACATAAGTTCCTTAAGAGATATGAAGGAAAGCCCTATTTCCTTTGTGAATATTGTCATGCAATGGGTGTAGGCCCGGGTTCACTTGAAGATTATTGGCAGATTATTTATGCTCACGAAAATCTCACAGGCGGCTGTATCTGGGAGTGGGCTGATCACAGCGTTTACAATGAAGATGCAAAGTATAAGTACACCTATGGCGGTGATCATGGCGAAGCATATCACGATGATAACTTCTGCGTTGTCGGACTTTTCTATCCCGACAGAAGACCTCACACAGGTGCTTTCGAAATGAAAGAGGTTTATCGTCCTATCAGAAGTGAGATGATCAGTGAGAATCTTTACAAGTTCACAAACACAAATCTTTTCACATCTTCTGATGAATATGACATCACTTATGAGCTTCTTTCAAAGGGTGAATGCGTTGAAACAGGCAAGGTGAAGCTTGATATCGCTCCCGGTGCTTCAACAAGCATTGTGCTTGCTCACAAGACACTTCCGGGCAATGTTGACAGCCACATCAACTTTATTTACCGTGACAAGAGCGGTAAGGTTATTGCCAAGGAGCAGCATACAATCAGCGAAGTTATTGAAAAGCCTGAAATAAAGGAAAACGGTATTCTTTGCGTTGAAAAGAAGGATACCCTTATCAGAGTAAGCTATCCCATGGGACATGCTGAATTTGACAAGAAGAGTGGTATGCTGAACAGCTATGTTGTAAACTGTAAGGAGCTTCTTGCGGACAACAAGGGCTTTGTTCCTCAGCTTTACAGAGCTTTCCTTGACAATGACAGAAATATTGTCAAGGGTTGGAAAAAGAAGGGTTATGACAAGGTTGAGTATAAGGGTAAGCTTGTCTCCTTTAAAGAAAAAGAATCTGAAAAGGTTGAAATCGAAAGTGAAGGCTGGCTCTGTCTCAACGGTAAAAAGACCTTTGAATTCGAATGTAAATTCAAGATTTATGCTGATGGCATAATGAACGTAAAGTGTGAAATCGAAAAGAGAAAGCTTGATCCCGTGAATTATGAGCTTCCCCGTTTCGGTCTTAATGTCCAGCTTGATCCTTCTTTCAATAACATTGAATATTACGGTCTTGGCGAAAAGGAAAATCTTTGTGACTTTGACGCTCAGAGCACAATCGGTATCTATAAGGCGAAGGTCAGTGATATGTATGAGCCTTATATCAAGCCTCAGGATCACGGTAACCACGGAAGAACACGTTGGCTTACTGTTACCAATGATGAAGGCTGCGGTATTGAAATCTCTGCTTGTGATGATTTCTTCTCCTTCGGTGTTCATGATTATACAGAAGAATGCATCTGCAAGTCAGGACATATCGAAGATATCGAGCACGGTAAGGTGACAAGCCTTAACATTGACGGTTATCTCAGAGGTACAGGTACAAACAGTTGCGGACCTAACGCATTACCTGAATACAGAGTTGTTCTAAAGGATGAGCTTGAGTTTTCATTCTGGATGAGACCTATTTTATAATTTTTGATAATTTGTACAATAATTTAACCTAATATTCGTAAAAATGACCAACTAAGTTTTTCTTGAACATAGTTGGTCATTATGTTATAATTGATACAATAATGCGGTTAATATCGCAATAATTTTAAATTTACGGAGGAATTCCTATGAAACAGTTAAACATTGGTATTATCGGCGCAGGTCGTAT
>JAZKYQ010000100.1:0-41166 GCA_045612205.1 Acutalibacteraceae bacterium
CTGTGGCTGTGCGGTTTGATGAAACGGCAATTGTACCGCCGATTACTAAAAATACAGCTACAAAAATTACAGACATTACTTTTTTTAATATATCAGATTTTACAGAGATGATAAACATATATTTTGCTCCTATCTTTTTTGATAAATATATATGTTTCTATATTACGAGTAAGAACAATAAAAGAGGTGAGTTATGGATTATATTCCCTATAATTCCAGAAATAACATACATAAAAGTAAATTCGGAGCACTGAGAGAGGGAGAATATGTTGTTTTCAAGGTTATTCTTCCGAGAACTCTTTCTTGCACGGGTGTTGACCTTGTTATCAGAAGCGACAAGGGAGAATACCGCTATATTCCTATGAACTGGCTTTCAATGGAAGGAAATGATCAGGAGTGGTGGGCTTTAGGCTACACTGCTGAAGAAGCTGATATTTACTTTTATCATTTTGAATATACAACCGCCTGGGGCAGGACTAAAATCCTTCATGACGGAAGCTGCCTCGGCTCACTTTCGAAGGGAACTAACGATTGGCAGCTTACGGTTTACGGTAAAGATTTTAAAACGCCTGACTGGCTTAAGGGTGGAGTTTTCTATCAGATTTTTCCTGACCGTTTCAATTGTTCCGGTAAAGCTAAGAAAAACGTTCCATCTGACAGGGTTCTCAGAAAGGATCTTGCAGGTGAGCCTGAATGGAGGCCTACCAAAGAAGGTAAGGTGCTTAATAATGATTATTTCTGCGGTGACCTTAAAGGTATTGAACAAAAGCTGCCTTATATATCAGAGCTTGGTGTTACATGCCTGTATCTCAATCCTATTTTTGAGTCTCAGAGCAATCATCGTTATGACACATCGGATTACAGTAAGATTGATTCCTTACTTGGTGACGAGAAGGATTTTGAAAGCCTTTGTAAAAAAGCAAAGAAGCTTGGGATTTCTGTCATTCTTGACGGTGTTTTCAGTCATACCGGAGACGACAGCATCTATTTCAATAAGTACGGTCGATATGGTGATTCGGGCGCCTTCAGATCAAAAGAGTCAGAGTATTACAGCTGGTATAAGTTTGTCAACTATCCTGAAGAATATCACTCATGGTGGGGCATAAGTATTCTTCCGGAAATTAAAGAAGAAAGTCCGAGCTTCATTGAATTTATAGCAGGTGAAAACGGCATTGCAAGAAAATGGCTCAAGTTAGGCGCCCGAGGATGGCGACTTGATGTTGCTGATGAGCTTCCCGATATATTTCTTGATGAATTCAGAAAAGCGGTCAAGGCTGAAAATCCCGAAGCTCTCGTGCTTGGTGAGGTATGGGAAGATGCATCAAATAAATTCAGCTACGGTGACAGACGGCGTTACTTTGGCGGCAAACAGCTTGACAGCGTAATGAATTATCCGTTTGCTGAAGCTGTTATAAGCTTTATAAGAAGCGGTAAGGTTGAAGGATTTTCGGATAAAATACTTACCATACTTGAAAATTACCCCAAATGCTGTATTGATGTACTGATGAATCATATAGGTACTCACGATACAATGAGAGCAATTACCTGTCTTGCAGGTGAAAGCTGTGAATATCGGGACAGACAGTGGCAAAGTGAGCATTTCCTTTCGGAAAAGCAGTACACATTAGGTGTGAAGCTCATGAAGCTGGCTTCCGTGATACAGTTTACTTTGCCTGGTGTTCCTTGTATTTATTACGGTGACGAAGCGGGTATGGAAGGCTACAAGGATCCCTTTAACCGTAAATTTTATCCTTGGGGCGCGGAAAATAAGGAGCTTCTTGAGCATTACAGATGCCTCGGAAAAATGCGCAAAGGCTGCAGCTGCCTTGCCGACGGTGATTATACGACGGTTTCAGAAATGCTCGGTTGCCTTGCTTATACGAGAAAAAACAAGAATGATGAAATTATGGTTATTGTTAACCGTAACGATCATCCGATAGATTATTATCTGCCTTCTGAGTGGCATAATGTTAAGACTGTATTTGGCGCTGAAATGCAGGGACATAAGGCTGTTATTGATGCACTTGGTGCAATAATACTTAAAAAGGAGAATTGAAATGAGTGACTGGACAGAAGTAAAAATCAGCGTTGATGCTGAAAATGTTGATAAAGCAGGCGACATCGCTTCAATGGTTGTGCCCTACGGAATTTATATTGAGGATTATCGCGAGCTTGAAAAAGAGGCCTGGGAAATTGCTCATATTGACCTTATTGATGAGGAGCTTCTTCAAAAGGACAGATCAAAAGCAATAGTTCACGTTTATATTTCACCCGAGGAAAATCCTCAGGAAGCAGTGGCTTTCTTGCGTGAAAGATACTCTGCAGAAGGAATCAACAACGAGATTATTCTTAATCAGTGCAAAAACGAGGATTGGGAAAACAACTGGAAGCAGTATTTCCATCCGATTCCCGTTGGTGAAAAGCTTCTTATAAGACCTACCTGGGAGGATGAATTTGAAGCAGGTGACAGAAAGGTTCTTAACATTGAACCCGGTCTTGCTTTCGGTACAGGAACTCACGAAACAACAAGACTTTGTCTTGAAACACTTGAAAAGCATATCAAGGAAGGTACAACCGTTCTTGATATAGGCTGCGGAAGTGGTATTCTTTCAATTGCCGCACTTCTTCTCGGAGCTGAAAAAGCAGTTGGTGTTGATATTGATGCTCTTGCAGTTAAAACTGCAATTGAAAACGGAGAGGTCAATAATTTCAAGGAGCCTGAATATACGGTTTTACAGGGTAATCTTACTGATAAGGTCAGTGGCAAATTTGATGTTGTTGTTGCAAATATTGTTGCTGATGTAATCATAATGTTCTGCAAGGATGTTGCTTCATTTATGAAGGATGATGCACTTTTCATCACTTCGGGCATTATTGATACCCGTGAGCAGGATGTAATTGATGCCTTTGACAAGTACGGCTTTGAGATCAAGGCTCGTCACACAAAGGGCGGCTGGGTATGCTTTGAATGTGTGAAGGGTAAGAAAAAATGAGCAGAATGAGACGTTCGTTGGCTATTTTTCTTGCTCTGACAATTTCATTTTCGGTGCTTATATTAGGTGTGAATTTTTATGTAATATTTTCACAGAATGATAATATTGTTAATGTTAATGAAATTGATGAAACAAGTGATGCCAAATATATTCTTGTGCTGGGTTGCGGTATTATCGACGGAAAGCCGTCCGATATGCTTGAGGACAGACTTCTCAGAGCGCTTGAGGTTGCTGATAAATTGCCGGAAGCCAAGCTTATCCTTTCAGGTAATAACAGTGGTGAAGAATATAACGAAGTCGGCGCTATGAAGACTTATTGCATTGAAAACGGCTTTGATGAAAGCAGAATTATCTGTGATGATTACGGCTTTTCAACAGGTGAGAGTGTAACAAATCTCAGCAAGATTTTTGAAGTTGATAAGGTTGTAATTGTTACTCAGAAATATCATCTGTACAGATCAATGCATATAGCATCAAGGTACGGAATAGAGGCTCACGGCGTTGCTTCAAACCAAAGACAGTATATGTTTCAGGTTTATTATTCCTTGCGTGAGATTGCAGCAAGAAATAAGGATTTTATAAAATACATCAATGTATAAAACAACAGACAGACCGCTTATGGTCTGTCTGTTGTTTTATTAGTTGTCAAGAAAAGTGAATATCTTTTCCCATACTTTTTCATCTTGTTCGGTCATCTTCCACCAATCGAATGACTCAACAAAAGCTGTTCTGTTTTCTTCAGTTGAAAGCTCATGCTTTTTCAGCTTTTTGGAAAGTGTTTTGAAAAAAGCATCTTTGTAAGCTACTGCTTCTTTTGTGAAATTGGGATTGTGATTTTTTCCGTTTACAAGCAAAAAGCTTATGTTTTTATTGTCTGAAAGTCCTTTTTTCATTACCTGAAAATGCTTTTTACTGCTTACGGTTTTATCATCTTCGGAGTGAATGATAAGCACCTTCGTTTTGGTGTTACGGAGACTTTCGACGGTGTTGGTCTTTGAAAAAACAGGATTATTTTTTTCTTCAATAGCGTAAAAATAACCGTAAAAGCCTTTTATTCCGTAAAAAATCTGTTTGATCATTTCTTTTACGCTTACAAATCCGGACATTGCAACAATATGGCTTATTTCGGGATAAAGGGCAGGAATGTTCATGCTGGAAAAACCGCCCCAGCTGTGACCCATTACGGAGATATCATAACCGCTTAGAGCTGATTCCTTTTTTAATGCTTTCATACAGAAGTCAAGGTCATTAAGGCTTTGCGAAAATCCCTTTGTGTTTTCACCCTCCGATTCCATACAACCGGTATGATCATAAGAGAAAACGAGGTACCCGTGTCTGGCAAGCATTTCTATTTCTCTGAAATATGAGCGGTGACCTCCACCCATTCCATGCTCGAATATTACTATTCTGTTTTTTATGGGGTTTTCGTAGGTGTAAAAATAGCCACAGAGTTTTTGTTCGTCACAGCCTTCGAATGTATAAGGGTACTTATTAAGGCCGGGAAAATCTTTTTCGGAAAAGAAGTATACGGTTCCGTAATCCTTAAAACGGGTCAGAACCTGTTTGCCGTATATTTTTTTTACCTTTTCAAGAAAAATCATTTTATCAGAACCTTTCAAATGCATTCCCGATAATTAACATAAAACTATCGGGAATAATCATTGTTTATTTCATGTTGAGAATTTCGTTAAGGGGACCTCTTAATGCTTCGTCACAGGAAGGCATCTTGCTGAAATTTTTAAGGAAGGGATAGAATTTAACACGCTTATAGCTTACGGGTAACTGATACTTTGTTACAAGCTCAATTATAGCTTCTTGCTTATCTCTGTTAACTCTTATTCTTGTTTCTTTAAGAGTGATTTCAACATTACTCTTAGGTGTAACCCCCTTAAGAACAACCTTTACTTTTCCGTCAGCTTTGATAATGTCGAATTTTGCGGCTTTGCCGTTTACTGTAACAAGGATTTCACGGGTATCTGTGATGTCTTCGAAAACAAATGTATAGTTTCTTCTCTGGGGCAGTGAACTGCAGTTACCTTCTGCAGGTGAAACAGTGAAGAGGAGGTTCCTGTCATCTTCTTTAACTTCATATTCGGTGATTGCGAAATTACCTTTTCTGAATTCATTGGTTTCTCCGTCATCTTCATAAAGTCTGAAGCTGTTGTTACCTCTGTAAATGCGCAAAGTCATATCCTTGGGATTCTTGCAGTCATTTGACTTGTCATCAGTTGCCATAGGGATGATTGCACCTTCTTTTGCGAAAACGGGAATAGACTCAATGCCTCTGTACATTGTGAGCATCTGGTTGCCTTCATAAATCGCACCGGTATAAATATCGGTCCATCTGCCTTCGGGAAGCCACACCTCAACACAGGCAAGATTTGTTTTGGGATTAAGCTTTGATGTGATGGGCGCTACCATCAATTCTGAACCGAAGAAGAACTGATTTTTAACCTTGTATGCTTCGGGGGCTTCGGGATATTCATAGTACATAGGCTCACAAAGAGCAAGACTGTCCTTGTGAGTTCTGTAGTTCATCGAGTAGAGATAGGGGATAAGTGCATGTCTTTCACGAAGAGCCTTTGTAACAAGCATTTCTGCGGTGTAAGTATGTTTCCAGGGCTCTTTACCCATGAATTCGTTGCTTGTTGAATGAAGTCGCATAATGGGAGAGTAGAGTCCGTACTGTACCCATCGTGTGTAAAGCTCATCATCCTTTGAGCCCATCATATGACCGCCGATATCATGGCTCCACCAGGTATAGCCGATGTTTGTGGCGGTTGATGTGAAGTAAGGCTGGAAATCAAGTGCCTCCCAACAGATTTTAGTGTCACCTGAGAAGCCGAGTGGATAGCGGTGTGAGCCGACCTCTGCATAACGTGAAAGAATGAGAGGACGCTTTTCTCCGTCGGTGTTTGCAAGGGTGTGGTAATGATTGAGAGCCCAAAGGGGATCAAGATTCTTAAGCTTTGTGTTTTTACCCTGCTGCCAGTCAATCCACCAGAAGTCAACACCGTCATTTTCGTAAGGCTTATGAAGAACATTGAAGTAAGCATCAATGAATTTAGGATCGGTGATATCAAATTCAATTCTTTTTTTACTTTCGGGATCAACATCCATCATTTTACACATGTCTTCGTACATATCCTCGAAGAAACGAACACCTTGCGCAGGATGAAGGTTTACCGTTACCTTGAAATTCTTTTCGTGAAGCCATCTGAGAAAAGCCTTGTAGTCGGGGAAAAGCTCTGTATTCCAGCTGTAACCTGTCCAGCCGTCACCCTGAAGGATGAAATCCTTACTGTGAGGGAAGATTGAGGGCTTACCGCCACTTTTTCCGAAGCGTTTCTTAACATCGACCCAATGCCAATCCATATCGATAGTAGCTACGGTGATGGGAATTTCTTTGTCTATAAACTTATTCATAAGGTCAATATATTCCTGCTGTGTATATGCCTTATATCTGCTCCACCAGTTACCCAGACAATATCTCGGAACAAGAGGAACCTCACCGCAAAGTGAGAAGAAATCCTTTAAACAAGCTCTGTAGTCATGATTATATGCGAAGTAGTATTCGTCCTTTTTGCTTCCGTTTCTTTCACTGAGTGTACCGTCGGGATTGATTGTAAGTGAAAGAGAGTCATCTACGACAGCGACACCGTTTGTTGACATAATACCGTCATTAAGAGGAATTTCACCCTTTGTCATATCGAGGGTTCTGTAGGTACCTTTAAGGTTTCCGCTTTTATATTCAGTAAGATTTTTTCCTCCTTTGAGAGAAATGCCTACCATTTTTTCGTTTTTTGTGTCGTAGCGGAAAATGGTCTTGGTTGTCATAATAATGACAATATCGCCGTCTTCCATTGTTCTTATCTGAGGCTTGCAGAAATTTCTGTTAAGAACAGTCTGTGTAGGTGCGTCAATAAAGTTTCTTTCCGGATCTGTCTCAACGCGGAGAAGTCTTTCTGTTATAAGTGAAAGACGAACATTGTTTTTAGTAATAACAAGACTCTCATCGGTTTTTCCTTGGCTTTCCCAGGAAAAAGTATCTGTAAAATATTTGCTCGGTGTATTCATACTGTTTGTTTCCTTTCATATTTATTCAACTTTATAATATACATTAATTTGTTACAATTTCAATAATAAAATTAACTTTTGTCAAAAAGCACAAAAAAATGCGTTTTTTTTCTACTAATAATAATCTTATATAAAAATATAATTGATAGATTTTTTTGTTTTTTTATGATAGAATTATTAACACGATTATAACCATGGAGGTTCAGTATGGATCAGAAAAAGTATGTACCTAAAAAAGAACTGTCGGCATTTTGTGTTGCAGGTATGGGTCAGGGTATGATTTATGCCCTTATGACAAGCTATATCAGTGACTATTATCTCAATGTTCTGCAGTTAACACCCTTGTTTGTTCTTCTTCTCATGCTCCTTGCACGAGTTTGGGATGCAATCAACGACCCTATGATGGGTATGATTATCGACAGAAGCAATCTTAAAAGCGGAAAAATGAAGCCGTTTATCAAGGCTGCGCTTATACCTATTGCGATAATGACCTTCCTTATGTATCTCAGTCCTGATCTTGATAAAACTGAGCTTATGATTTACTCGGCAGTTGTTTATGTTGCATGGGGTATGATTTACACCGTTGGTGACGTTGCCTTCTGGGGCATTCCTAATGTTATCACACCGTCATCAACTGAAAGAAGCTCAGTTATTTCAATCAGCAAGATTTTCAATTCTATCGGCTCTGCCGTGCCTGAAGTCCTTTTCCTTATCATCGGTCTTATTATTGCGGCCTGGGTTGAAAATTCACCCGAAGCAATTGATCCTCTTACCGTTCAGAAGCGTAAATATCTGCTTATGGCTATTGTAACGGTTGCTCTCGGTACTGTACTTTATGCCTTTGCCTTCAAGGTTAAAGAAAGAGTTAAAATGCCCGTGCGCAAGCGTGCTGAAGGTGAGCCTTCTCAGCTGAGCAGAATTTTCAAGTGCAAGCCTCTTGTTCTTGTTCTTCTTATGGGCGTTCTTTCAAGCGGCAGATATATGGTTTCCCCTGCAGCTATCCACGTTGCAAGATATTCGTTCTACATCGGACCCGATCTTGCCACACTTGCAACTGAAGCAGAAAGAATTGCTGCTGTTGAAGCAAGCATTTCAACAGTTAAAACAGTTTTTCAGATAAGCTCAATTGTCGGCCTTTTCGGTGCAACACTGTTTATGCCTAAGCTTATGAAGAAAATTGACTTCAAGAAGCTTGTTATCGTAAGCTGTCTTGCAGGCTTCCTGGCAAGCATTGTTACAACTGTTGTTGGTTGGTTCACAATGAACCTTTATGCCTGCATTCCCTTTATTATCATTTCATGCATTCCTCTTGGTGTTATCAACACTGTTTGCTTTGCAATGATATGTGACTGTCTTGACTATATGGAGCTCAAAACCGGCTTCAGAGATAATGCGCTCGGTGCCGCTTGTCAGGGCTTCATTAATAAAATCGGTAACGCATTTGCAACATCAGGTATTGTTGTTATGTATATGGTAATCGGTCTTAAGCCCGAACAGATGCTTTCATCGACTGCTGTTGTTGCTGCAACCGAAATGCCTGATAATCTTCGTTTTGCAATGTTCACTCTTGTTTCAATCGTTCCCGGTATCAGTATGCTGCTTTGTGCTATTCCCATGTTCTTCTATAAGCTTACAAATGATAAGAAGGCTGAAATTGCCAAGGAGCTTGAAATTAAGAGAGCTGAACGCGGCATTTGTATAGAAGGTTAAACATTTATAAAATCGGAGGAAAAATCATGACTACATATTTATCATTAGGAATCGGAATGTGCTTTCTTATTGCTTTTATGGTAATGTGCAATAAGAAAAGAAGCGTTCTCGGCGTATATATCAAAAATCTTACAAGTATTTTCTTCATCCTTACAGCGGTTACAGGTGCATTCAACAATACCGATATGCCTGATGCATGGAAATATACACTTCCCATCGTTGTAGGTCAGGTGTTCGGTCTTATGGGTGACATCTATCTTGATCAGAAGTGGCTTTATCCTCAGCACAATGACCAGTATCTCAATATGGGCTTTATCTCCTTCGGTATCGGTCACTTCTTCTATATGGGAGCAATGTACACTCACGCAAGCTTTGAAATCAAGGATATGATAGTTCCTCTTGTAATCGGTGCGATTGTTACTGTTGTAAACCTTGCTCTTGAAAAGCCCACAAAGCAGAAGTACGGTAAATTCTTTGCTATTGTAACTGTTTACTGTATGATTCTCGGCACAATGCTTGGTACAGCCTTCTGGGCATACATCAAGACAAAGCAGATTTCTTATCTCGTTTATACAATCGGTGCTGCACTTTTCCTTCTTTCAGACGTTATTCTTTCACCGATGTACTTTGCAATCAAGCAGGATAAGAACACTCCTGTTAACTTTGTACTCAATCATACAACCTACTATGTAGGTCAGTATCTTATCGCATTGACTCCTTTTCTTCTTGTTGTAAATAACTGATGAAACTAAAAAATCACCCTGAGCTTTGATTGCTTCAGGGTGATTTTTGTTTGTTATTCGTTTCTCCAGAACTTTCTGTCAAGTGATCTGTATTGCACGGCTTCGGTAATGTGCTCAAGCTCGATATTCTCGCTTTTGTCAAGATCTGCAATTGTTCTTGCAACTCGGAGGATTTTATCATAAGCTCTTGCGGAAAGATCCATTGCTTCAAAGCAACGCTCAAGCATAGCTTTGCATTTTTCGTCGAGTCTGCAAAAATTTCGGGTCTGCTCAGGTGTCATTTTAGCATTGCAGGTAACAGTTGTTCCTTTGAATCTGCGAGTCTGGATTAATCTTGCTTCGTTAACTCTTTTCTTGATATCAATTGATGCCTCGCCCTTTTCGTCGCTTGAAAGCTTTTTAAAATCGACCTGAGGAACTTCAATGTGAATGTCCATACGGTCAAGGAGAGGACCACTGACTTTGGCAAGATACTTCTGAGGTGTTCCTCTTGAGCAGGTACAGCTTTTTGTGGGATGCCCGTAAAAGCCGCAGGGACAAGGGTTCATTGCACATACAAGCATAATTTCGCTTGGGTAAGTGAGAGTGCCGGAAACTCGTGAAATGGTAATTTTCCCGTCCTCGATAGGCTGGCGCAGGGTTTCCATAGATACGCGAGGAAACTCGGGAAGCTCGTCAAGGAAAAGCACACCGTGATGGGAGAGACTGATTTCACCCGGACGGGGAATTCTGCCACCGCCGGAAAGACCGGCTGTTGAGATTGTATGGTGAGGAGAACGGAAGGGGCGGGATTTAATAAGAGAAACATTATCGGGAAGCATACCTGCAATTGAATATATCTTCGTTACATCGAGACTTTCCTGAAATGTCATATCGGGAAGAATTGAAGGGAGTCTTTTTGCGAGCATACTTTTACCTGAACCGGGAGGTCCGATCATTAAAACATTATGTCCGCCGGCAGCTGCAATTTCTAATGCTCTTTTTACCTGGAACTGACCTTTAACATCGGCAAAATCGGGAACATACTCCCAAGGATGCTCATATTCTCCATAGTAACGTTCATTGACCTTTTTCAGCAGCTTTTTTCCTGTAAGGTGAGCGTGAAGCTCTTTGACGTTATGTACTGCATAAATTTCAATGTCTTTTACAATGCAACACTCGCTTGCATTGTCTGAGGGAATATAAATCTTTTTTATTCCAAGCTCCTGAGCTTTTATAACCATAGGTAAAGCGCCGTTGACTTTATTCACCTTTCCGTTGAGTGAAAGCTCACCGAAAAACGCTGAATCTTCAATACTGCACTGCATTTGTCCTGTTGCAATGAGGATTGAAACAAGAATAGGCAAGTCGTAAAGAGGGCCTTCCTTTCTTATGTCTGCAGGGGTCAGATTGACAGTATATCTCGAAGCAGGAAAAAGGAAACCGCTGTTTTTGATTGCAGAACGGACTCTGTCACGGGATTCACTTACTGCAGCATCAGGCAATCCTACAAGATCAAAACGAACCATGCCGTTATCAACTGAGGCCTCAACACCGACTCCGTAGCTGTTCATGCCGAAAATACCGACACTATTGACTCTTACAAACATTTTCATCACCCTTTCCTTAATATTATACATCGGTTTATTCTTTTTGTAAATCAAAAAATTTACTCTTTTTCAAGTTTTGTTCCGGGATAAAAGTGTGCAAGAATTTCTCTGTATGTTTTTCCTTGACGGGCCATATAATCAGCACTGTATTGACTCATACCAACGCCGTGACCTCTTCCGTGCACAGTGAATATAATGTTATCTTCGTTTTTTTCTAATTTGAAGCTGTTTCCCGGCAGTGAAAGCATTTTTCTTATTTCTCTTGCTGTAAAGTCATCAGAGGATACAGTCAGAATGTCCGCATAGCCTTTTTTATTTTCAGCTTTTACCGTTATAAGATTTTTTGTTTCCGTATTTTCAAATTTAATGCCTTCTTTTTCAAACAGCTTTTTCATTTCATCTGCTGAGAAGCTGACAACACTTTCGTATTTTTCAGCAATTACATCACCGGGTGCTTCAACAGCCTTGAGATAAGGCACTTCGTTACCCCAAACCTCATATGCGCTGAGTGTAGTTCCGTTTGAAAGCGCGTGAAAGACTGTCATGGCTGTTTCTCCGTTGTAGGACAAATACTCTCCGTAAACGCTTCTCACAGCATTTTCAATTATTTTTCTGTTTTCATCGTATGTATTCTGCCATTTTTCCTTTTGTTCTTCTTTGTCAATGTATTTCTGATGAAGTGAAGCTGAGTCGGTTATGTATTTGATGTTGTTGTCGCGGTCATCGGTAAGCCATTTCGCATAAGTGTAGCTTACAACAGCCTGAGCCTTTAACGCTTCTTCAGAAAAGCTTGCAGGCATTTCTCCGGCAACTGTGCCGACAAGATAATCGAAAAGATTCACTGAAACAGTTTCACCTGTAAGTGATCTCATAACCTGTACTTCTTCCGCAAGTGAATCGGCAGCTTCAATCTTGTTCGTTTCTGTTTCGATGATAGCTTTTCTTTCTGTATTTTTCGTGCATGTTGATAAAAAAGGTAATAACAACATGGCTAAGCAAAGAACGGTGCTTAAAATCAAATGCTTTTTCATATCTTTAAATGTCTCCTTTTGTTAAAATAATATATAAATATTGACTTTACAATCTGTATGTTATAAAATATATAGTAATTACTTTTTTATATGCAATTAATATTTTTCGGGAGGCAAAGAAATGTACGATAAAATTAACCCGATTTCACCTGAATTGCTTGAAGCAATGAGTGAGAAAATTGAACGAAAAAGCCAGATTGACCTTGATGCATTTTGGAAATACGGAGTAAAAAGAGGCTTGAGAAACCCCGACGGTACCGGTGTTATGGCAGGCCTTACCAATATTTGCTCTGTTGAAGGTTATTATGTTGATGACGGTGAAAGAGTGCCTAAAAACGGTGTTCTTAAATACAGAGGAATTAATATTAACGATATTGTTGAAGCTTGTGAAAAGGAAGACAGATTCGGCTTTGAGGAAGTTGCTTATCTTCTTTTGTTCGGTTCTCTTCCCACTAACAATCAGGTGGATATTTTTAAAGATGTGCTTGGCACCTGTAGATTTCTTCCGGATACATACATTGAGGATGTGCTTATGAAAAATGCTTCTATGAGCATTATGAATAAGCTTGCAAGATGCATTCTTATTTCTTATTCTTTTGATGAGAACCCGGACGATGTTTCAATCGAAAACGTTCTTCGTCAGTCGGTACAGCTTATTGCTCAGATTCCTGTGATCATCTGCTATGCTTATCAGGTAAAAAGAAAGAAATATTACGGTAAAAGTATGTATTTCCATCCTGAGAAAAAGGAGCTTTCAACTGCTGAAACAATTCTTCGTTCAATCAGAGCCGACAGACAATATACTCACGAGGAAGCAAAGCTTCTTGATATCTGTCTTATTCTTCACGCAGAGCACGGCGGCGGTAACAACTCAACCTTTACAAACAGAGTTCTTACTTCAAGCGGAACAGACACTTATTCTGCTTATGCAGGTGCTGTAGGGTCACTTAAGGGTTCACGTCACGGTGGTGCTAACATCAAGGTAACAAATATGATTGACGATATCAAGGCTCACATTGACATCACCAATGAGCAGGAAATTGCAGCTTATCTTGAGAAAATTGTCAGAAAAGAAGCCGGTGACGGAAGCGGACTTATATACGGTATGGGTCATGCGGTTTATACTCTTTCCGATCCGAGAGCAGTTATACTTAAAAAGAAGGCAAGAGAGTTTGCTTATAAAAACGGTTATGAGAAGGATTTTGAGCTTTTGAATTCAATCGAAAGACTTACTCCTGAGGTTTTCAAAAAGGTAAAGGGCAAGAGTAAAATAATGTGTGCAAACGTTGATCTTTATTCAGGTCTTATTTATAAGATGCTCGGTATTCCTGAAGATCTTTTTACTCCTCTTTTTGCTTGTGCCAGAATTGTAGGATGGTCAGCTCACCGTCTCGAGGAGCTTATTTCAGGCGGCAAAATTATCAGACCTGCGTATAAAAATATTGCTCTTCCCAAAAAATATGTGCCTATTGATGAACGTATAGAGAACTACAAAACTCTTGAAAATTACATTCCTTCAGATCAGCGCGAGTATAATAAGGAGGCAGGAAATGAAGATTAAAAACTCTAACGAAAAGATAAGTCTTTCAACTCTTGTTCCTGTTGCATTTATCAGTATCGTTGCTTTTTCGCTTCTGAGAAGCATACAGCTTGCCAGATTCATTGACAGCGAAACCGGCTTTTTTGTCGGTGGCGATGCATTCAACATAATTTTTTATGTGTTGCTTGCCGCAGTATGTCTTGTTTTTATAGGTGTCTCCTTTTTGTCGCATCAGGGTGCAAAGGTTGATCTTGTTGCCTTTAAAGATAAGGGAGCTTCAACAGCTTCATTGCTTTTAGCAATTGGACTTTTTTACGATTTTTTTGACAGCGCTGTTGAAGGGGTCAGATTATTTTATGAGCTTCCTGACACTTCATTTTTTATTAAGAGGGCAGATTATTTTAAGCTTGTTATGTCATCAGGCGCACTTCCGTATATGCTTGAAGGTGTTTTTGCTCTTGTTTCAGCGATGTATGTAATGCTTCTTGCCAAGAGCTTTTCAAAGGGCAGCTCTGCTGCACACAAGCATAAGCTTATAGCTATTGCACCTATTGCGTGGGCTGGCTTTAAAATGATTACTCGCTTTGTCAAGCAGATAAGCTACATAAAAGTATCGGATCTTTTCCTTGAGCTTATGATGCTCGCGTGTATGATTCTCTTTTTTGTTGCTCTTTCACAAGTGGTTTCAGGCGTGTATTGTGATGATTCACGTTGGAGGATAACTGCTTTCGGTTTCAGCGGCGGCTTGATCGCACTTTGTCTTAATATTCCGAGATTCATATTTACCTTTGTTGCTAATGATTTTATCAATGCGGAATATCCTTTCAATGTAGCAGATGCTTTTTTTGGCGTTTTTGCAATTTTTGTTGCCGCTGCAGCTGTTAAATCTTCTACTGAGAAAAAAGCCGGGTAAAACACTCTTCCTTTTGCTTTGAATTTTTATAAGGAGGATTATTTATGGATGTTTTTCAGAATTTGCCGGTAAGCTTTGCCGGAATAGATAAGGTTTTTGAGGTTTCAAATTTCATTGACCTTGGTTTTACAACCGTCCGTTGGTACGGTGCTATAATTGCTTTTGGCTTTACACTTGCTGTTTTGTTTGGCGGAAGAACCGCTTATGTGTGGAAGATCAATCTTGACAAAATGATCGATGTGCTTCTTTACGGAACAGTATCTGCAATAATCGGCGCAAGACTTTATTATGTAGCTTTTGCCTGGGATGATTATAAAAACAATCTTCTTGATATTTTTAAAATATGGGAAGGCGGTCTTGCAATTTACGGCGGTATAATCGGTGGAATTTTAGCTGCTTATGTTGTATGTAAGGTCGAAAAGCTTAATTTTTACAACCTGCTTGATATGGTCGGTATGAGCCTTCTCATTGGTCAGGGTATAGGCAGATGGGGCAATTATGCCAATCAGGAGGCCTTCGGAGGCTTCACCAATGCTAACTGGGGCATGATGAGCGATAAGGTTGTGGAATATATCGCTAAAAATCCTTCTCAGTTCGGACTTGAAAACCTTTCAGGTGCTGAAGCAATAGGGGAGTACATTGCACAGAATAAGCTTTATGTTCACCCTACCTTTTTCTATGAATCAGTTTGGTGCATTCTCGGTTTCTTCGTGCTTTACATTATTCTTAAAAAGTACCGTAAATTCAGCGGTCAGCTCTTCCTATGCTATGGCTTATGGTATGGTCTTGAAAGAATGATTGTTGAAGGAATGCGAACAGACAGCCTTTATATCGGCAATACTAACCTCAGAGTATCACAGCTTATTTCGCTTGGACTTGTACTTGTATGCGGTACACTTCTTGTGACTCTTACTGTCAGGTATACAAAGAATCCGAAGCCTATTGAGGGAATAGACTATTTCCCGCCAAAAACTGAAAAAGAGCTTCTTAACGAGCAGAAAAAGCTTGAGAGAAAAAAGCTTAAGGCGAAGATGCATCAGATGAAAATTGAAGACGGAAAAATGGTTATGAAAACCCGTGAGGAAAGACTTTCTGAAAAGCAGCCTAAAGAAGTAAGCTTTGATGAAAACGAATCCTCGGAGGATATTCAGGATGATTCTGATGATGAATAATTGTTCAAGGAGAAAAATGTATGTACAATCTTATTGACGGAAAAAAGGTTTCTGCCTTTATTAAAGATACCGTTAAAGAAAAAACTGAAGCGTTGAAAGCTGAGGGTAAGGAGATTACCCTTGCTGTTATCATCGTCGGTAACGATCCCGCTTCGAGGGTTTATGTCAACAATAAGAAAAAAGCTTGTGAATACGTAGGCTTCAGATCTCTTGAATTTGCCTTGCCCGAAGAAACAAGCGAACAGGAGCTTCTTGAGCTTATTGATAAGCTGAATGCCGATGAAACGGTAAACGGAATTCTTTGTCAGCTTCCTGTGCCTGAGCACATTGATGACGAAAAGGTCATTGACAGAATATCTCCCGATAAGGATGTTGACGGATTTTCAAAGATTAATGTCGGTAAGCTCTGGCTCGGAGAATATGATCTTGCAGCATGTACTCCGATGGGTGTAATGGAGCTTCTTAAATATTACGATATTGAAGTCAGCGGTAAGAACTGCGTGATTATAGGAAGAAGTAATATTGTAGGTAAGCCTATGGCGGCTCTTTTGCTTGAACAGAACGGTACTGTAACAATCTGTCACTCAAGAACAAAGAATCTTTCAGAGGTAACTTCACAGGCTGATATTCTCGTTGCCGCAGTCGGCAGAGCAGGCTTTGTTACTGCAGAAATGGTTAAAGAGGGTGCTGTTGTCGTTGATGTCGGTATCAACCGTAATGCAGACGGCAAGCTTTGCGGAGATGTTGACTTTGAATCGGTTAAAGAAAAAGCTTCATATATCACTCCGGTTCCGGGCGGTTGCGGTCCTATGACGATTGCACTTCTTATGAAAAATACGCTTATTGCTGCACAAAAGCAGAATAAAATATAAAGACGTTTGAAAGGAGAATAAAATGAAAACTATTAAATTCCTCAAAAGCAAGCTTGGATATGGTATCGGTGCTATCGGTCTTGACCTCAGCTACGGTATGTTCTATTCCTTCCTTGCTCAGTATCTCACCAATGTTCTTAAATTAAAGCCCGGTTTCCTTCTTGTGCTTACTCCGATTGCAAGACTCTGGGACGGCATCAACGATCCGATGATGGGTACAATTGTTGATAACACAAACACAAAAATGGGTAAGTACAGACCTTGGATTCTTCGCGGTTCAATTCTTAATGCAATTGTGCTTGTTTTTCTTTTTTCAAATCCCTTCAAGTTGGAGGGTGTTGCACTTTGTGCTTACATTGCAATTATGTATGTAGGTTGGGGTATGTCAAACACTCTTGCAGACATTCCATATTGGTCGATGGTTCCTTCTTTCACAAGTGATCCTCAGGAAAGAAACCTCATTTCAACTCTTGCCAGAACCTTCTCAGGTCTCGGACAGGGTATCATTGCAATCGGTGCACCTATCCTTATGTCTGCAGTCAGTGTGACAACTGCTGTTAATGAAAGCGGCGTTGAAGAAAAGGTTTATGATGCGAAGAGCTTTATGGTGTGCGCAGCAGTATGTGCGGTTTGCCTTGTTTTCTTCTCAAGCCTTTCCGTTGCAACAACAAAGGAAACACAGGTTACAAAGGCAGCTGAAAAATTCTCCTTTAAAAAGGCTTTAGAAATCATCAAATCTAACGACCAGCTTCTTGTGTTTATGCTCTTTGCCATGGTTTCAAATGCAGGCTGGTATCTCACATCAGGTGTTGCAACATACTACTTTGATGTTGTTGTAGGCGATCCCAAGGCTCAGTCAGTATTTTCAATTTTCCAGGGTGCTGGTTCGGTGCTCGGTCTTCTTATGCTTCCCATTCTTTCCAAGTATATGTCAAAGAGAAAGTCTTATCAGTTCTCTCTTGTTTTTACCGCAATAGGTTATTTCGGAATGTCAGTGGGTGCTTTTGCAAATCAGCTCATGATTATGAACATTTCATATCTTATCTGTGCTATCGGTATGGCTTCTATGTTTATCGCTCAGACAGTTTTCCTTGCCGATGTTGTTGACTACGGTGAATATAAAATGGGCTTCAGAGCCGAATCCATCACATTCTCAATGAAGGGCTTCCTACAGAAGATGGCATATACTCTTCAGACCATCATTCTTTTCGCTTCACTTGGCCTTTCAAAGTATGACGGAGATCTTCACGCTCAGAATCCTGACTCAGCCAAGCTTGCAATCACACTTATGCTTTGCGTAATTCCTACTGTGCTTTTTGTAATTTCACTTGTTATATTCTCAAAGAAGTTTAAGCTTCACGGAGATTTCATGGACGAGGTTACTGCTATAGTTACCGAAAATAAGAGAAAAAGAGAGCTTGAAGCTCAGTAAAATTGAAACGGTCACTGCTTTTTTTGTGCGGTGACCGATATTTTTTTACTTTAAAGGGATAAATTTAACGTGTTTGTTGTTGACAGTCTATTTCTGTTGTGATATAATATTTGCTAATTAGTCATATTTTGATTTACCCCTTTTGAAAGGACTTTAAAAAATGAAGTTAACAGGTTCGCAAATAGTAATAGAAACTTTGATTGAGCAGGGTGTCACGGATGTTTTCGGTTATCCCGGCGGTCAGGTTATAAATATATATGACGAGTTGTATAAAGCAAGTGACAGGCTTAATCATATACTTACTGCTCACGAACAGGGAGCGTCTCATGCAGCTGACGGTTATGCAAGAGCTACAGGTAATGTAGGCGTAGTAATCGCAACATCAGGTCCCGGTGCAACAAACCTTGTTACGGGAATTGCAACTGCAATGCTCGATTCAGTACCCCTTGTAGCGATAACAGGTAATGTTGCAAGCTCTCTTATCGGCAAGGACAGCTTTCAGGAAATCGATATTACAGGTGTAACTCTTCCTATTACAAAGCATAACTTTTTTGTAAGGGATGTTGACGAGCTTGCAGATTGTATTCGTGAGGCTTTCAGGATTGCAAAGTCCGGCAGACCCGGTCCTGTTCTTGTAGATATTCCCAAAGATGTGCAGATTGCATCTGCTGAATTCATAAAGGGTGATATTGTTGATAAATTCCCTGAGAAAAAAGCGAAGCAGACTTTTATCGATCAGGCAATAACTCTTATCAACGAAAGCGAAAGGCCTTATATTTACATCGGAGGCGGTGTCGCTTCCAAAACAATGACAAAGCAGATTATGAGCTTTGCTGAAAAAATTGACGGTTGCATAGGATGTTCTCTTATGGGACTTTCGGCAATGCCTGATTCTTATGAGCGTTTCCTTGGCATGCAAGGTATGCACGGTCATTATGCTTCTTCGATTGCTCAGAAGGAAGCCGATCTTATAATCGGCATCGGCGTACGTTTCAGCGACAGAGCGACAGGCAATACACAGAAGTACGCCAAGAATGCTAAAATTGTACATATAGATGTTGATATTGCTGAAATCAGCAAAAATGTTAATGCTCATGTAGGTGTAAACGGAGATATCGAAGATTCAGTTTCAAGAATTTTTGAAGGCTGCCTTAAGAAGGAACGCAAGCAATGGCATAAGCGTTTTAAGCAGCTTGTAAAGGATGAACGTGAAATTGAATTAAAATGGCAGGAAAAAAGCAAATCTGTTTTTACTCCCAAGCAAATTGTTGACGTAATAAATGAATGCAAAAAGATTGATACCGTGGTAGCTACTGATGTGGGACAGCATCAGATGTGGACTGCTCAGCACATCAAGCTTGAAGCTCCGAGATGCTTTGCAACAAGCGGCGGTCTCGGTACGATGGGTTACGGTCTCGGTGCAGCAATAGGTGCTTCTGTAGCCAAAAAGGAAAAGGTTATTCTTGTTACGGGTGACGGTTCCTTCGGAATGAATCTTAACGAACTTGCAACAGCGGTTACTTATAATCTTCCTGTTGTAATTGTGCTTGTGAATAACGGTGTTCTCGGTATGGTTCGTCAGTGGCAGACGCTTTTCTTTGATAAGCATTATTCAAATACTGTTTTGAATCGTAAAACTGATTTTGTACGTCTGGCAGAGGCTTTCGGAGCAAAGGCTTACAGAACGGAAAATCAGGATGAATTCAGAAATGCTTTGTCAAAAGCTATGGCTGAAGAGGGTCCCGTGCTCGTTGAAGCAATAATTGATAAAGACGAATTTGTTCTTCCTATGCTTCCCCCGGGCGGAAGCTATGATGAGCTTATAGTTGAAATCTGACAGGAGGGTGTGTATGCAGAGATATGTAATTGCAGTGCTTGTTGATAACAAGCCCGGTGTTCTTACGAGGGTTTCGAGCATGTTTACCCGACGCGGCTTTAACATCGATACTCTTACTGTTGGTGAGATTGAGGATTCCCGATATTCCAGAATTACAATTTCTCTTCGCGGTGATGAATCAACGAAGAATCAGATTGTTTCACAGTTGAAAAAGCTTTTCAATGTCAGTAAGGTCAAGGTTCTCAGTGATGATGCAACCGTTAAAAGAGAGCTTATGCTCATTAAGGTGAAAAATTCTCCTCAGAACAGACCGGACATTATGGCAGCCGCTGAGATTTACAGGGCAAAAATCATTGACTATTCAACGGATGTTATGAGTGTTGAAATTACGGGAGAGCCTTCAAAGATTGATGCGTTTATCAAGCTTATGATGCCTCTGGGTATCCTTGAAATGTGCCGTACGGGTATTGTTGCCATTGAGCGTGGACAGGATACAATGTTAAATCAGGAATAATTTTAATATTATATATAAACCAAAGGAGTTTGAAAATTATGCAGAATATTTATTATCAGCAGGATTGCAATCTTGCAAAACTCAACGGTAAAACCGTTGCTATTATCGGTTACGGTTCACAGGGTCATGCACATGCACTTAATCTTAAGGATTCAGGTGTAGATGTTATTGTTGGTCTTTATGAAGGCAGCAAGAGCTGGGCTAAGGCTGAAGCTCAGGGTGTTAAGGTTATGACAGCTGACGAAGCTGCAAAGAACGCTGACATGATCATGATTCTTATCAACGACGAAAAGCAGGCAAAGCTTTACAAAGAGAGCATTGAGCCCAACCTTACAGAAGGCAAGACTCTTGCATTTGCTCACGGCTTCAACATTCACTATGGCTGCATTAAGCCTCCCAAGAATGTTAACGTTGTTATGATTGCTCCCAAGGGCCCCGGTCATACAGTAAGAAGCGAATATCAGCTTGGTAAGGGTGTTCCTTGTCTTGTTGCTGTTGAACAGGATGCAACAGGTGATGCTCTTGAAATTGCACTTGCATATGCTCTCGGCATCGGCGGCGCAAGAGCAGGTGTTCTTGAAACAACCTTCAGAACAGAAACAGAAACAGACCTTTTCGGTGAGCAGGCAGTTCTTTGCGGTGGCGTTTGTGCACTTATGCAGGCAGGCTTTGAAACTCTTGTTGAAGCAGGCTATGATGAAAGAAATGCGTACTTTGAATGTATCCATGAAATGAAGCTTATCGTTGACCTCATTTATCAGAGTGGCTTTGAAGGTATGAGATATTCAATCTCCAACACTGCTGAATACGGTGACTACATTACAGGTCCCAAGATTATCACAGAAGAAACAAAGAAGGCAATGAAGAAGGTTCTTAAGGATATCCAGGACGGTTCATTTGCTAAGGAATTCCTTCTTGATATGTCAGATGCAGGTTCACAGGTGCATTTCAACGCAATGCGTAAGATTGCTGCTGAACATCCCTCTGAAATCGTAGGTAAGGATATCCGTAAGCTCTACTCATGGAGCGACGAGGATAAGCTCATCAATAACTAATTTAAAATCGGGTCTGTTGAGTTTTCACTCAGCAGACCTTTAAGACTTTATTAAGCTTTATAAAAAAACAGCAAAAATTCAAAGAAAAGGAAAATCATAATGATTAAAGATAAAATTGTAGACGGCTTCAATAACGCCCCTCACCGTTCACTTTATCATGCTATCGGCCTTACAAAAGAAGAGCAGTCAAGACCTCTTATCGGAATTGTTTCATCCTTCAATGAGATTGTTCCGGGGCATGTAAATCTTGATAAAATTGCCGATGCTGTAAAGCTTGGTGTTGCAATGGCAGGCGGTACACCTATTGTTTTCCCTGCAATTACTGTTTGTGACGGTATTGCTATGGGGCACGTAGGTATGAAATATTCACTCATTACAAGAGATCTCATTGCCGATTCAACAGAGGCTATGGTTATGGCACACGGCTTTGACGGACTTGTAATGATTCCTAACTGTGACAAGAACGTTCCCGGACTTCTTATGGCTGCAGCGAGACTTAACATTCCCACGATTTTTGTTTCAGGCGGTCCTATGCTTGCAGGCAGGGTTGACGGCAAGAAGACAAGTCTTTCAAGTATGTTTGAAGCTGTCGGTGCTTATTCGGCAGGCAAAATTGACGACAAACAGCTTTCTATCTGTGAGGAAAAAACCTGTCCTACCTGCGGCTCTTGTTCAGGTATGTATACAGCAAACTCAATGAACTGTCTTACAGAGGTTCTCGGTATGGGTCTTGAGGGTAACGGTACAATTCCTGCTGTTTACTCAAAGAGAATCGAACTTGCAAAGCATGCAGGTATGCAGATTATGGAGCTTGTTAAAAAGAATATCTGTCCAAGAGATATTATGACAAAGGCTGCCTTTGACAACGCTCTTACTGCTGATATGGCACTTGGCTGTTCAACAAACAGTATGCTTCATATTCCTGCAATTGCGAATGAATGCGGAATTGAAATCAACCTCGATGATGCTAACAGAATCAGCGAAAAAACTCCTAATCTCTGCCATCTTGCTCCTGCGGGTCATACTTATATGGAAGACCTTAATGAAGCAGGCGGTGTATATGCTGTTCTCAAGGAGCTCACAAAGAAAAATCTTATTGATACAAGTGTTATGACCTGTACAGGTAAAACAATGGGCGAGAATATCGAAAACGCTGTAAATCTTGATACAAATACGATCAGAAGCATTGAAGAGCCATATTCACAGACAGGTGGTATTGCTGTTCTTCGCGGTAATCTTGCTGTTGACGGTTGCGTTGTAAAGAGAAGTGCAGTTGCAAAGGAAATGCTTGTTCATCAGGGTCCTGCAAAGGTATTCGACAGCGAGGAAGAGGCAATTGCCGCAATTTACAAGGGGGATATCGTAAAGGGTGATGTTGTTGTTATTCGCTACGAAGGACCTTCGGGCGGACCCGGTATGCGTGAGATGCTTTCTCCCACATCAGCTATTGCAGGAATGGGTCTTGATAAGGATGTTGCTCTTATCACTGACGGCAGATTCTCCGGCGCTACAAGAGGTGCAGCTATCGGTCATGTTTCACCTGAAGCTGTAAGAGGCGGTATGATTGCATATGTAAGAAACGGAGATATTATCAGCATAAACATTCCGGAATATAAAATCGAGCTTTTGGTTGACGATGCTGAATTTGAAAAGAGAAAAGCAGAAACTGTAATTAAGGTGAAAACCGATATCAAGGGCTGTCTTAAGAGATATTCTGATATGGTAAGCTCTGCTGATAAGGGCGCTATTATAAATAAATTTTAAAATCAGGTGTGTGGATTATGTCGGGCGTAGATTTAAATAAACTGAAAAATGAGCTGTCAGCGCTTTCAGTTTTCAGAAATTTACTTGATAAAAAGGAGCTTGAAAGCTTTCGCCTGTTTCTTGAAGCTGATTATGATCTGAGCTTTAAGCTTTTCAGATACGGTGAATTTGTAAATTCTCTTTCTTCAAGTAATGCCAGCTTTTCTGAGTTTATCCGAAAAGTACTCTGCCAGGATGAAAATCTTTTTATTACTCTTGCGGCAGCTCAGAAAGAAATACCGTTGAGTGTGCAGAAAAATACTGAAAGGGAGCTTGAGATTTTTACCGGGCTTTCTGAAATTAGCATAGAGGATATCAGAGAATATCTTCAGTACGACGGTTATTTACCTGACTTTGAAAACGAAGCAACTGATTTTAAAAAAATGTATTTTGAAAGATGCAAAAATGTTTCTCATCTCGGATACGGTATATTTGCTTCTTATCCGATGTTCAAGGTCAGCGGAAGCGAAATTATACCTGTCGAATCCTTTGATGCAACAGAGATTCAGACCTTTGTAGGTTACGAAAAGGAAAGGCAAGCCGTAATTGATAATACTATTGCTCTTGTTGAGGGGCGTCCTGCGGCTAATGTTCTTCTTTACGGTGATGCAGGAACAGGCAAATCCTCAACGGTCAAGGCTGTTGCAAATATGCTCTTTGACAGGGGAGTAAGACTCATCGAAATAAGGAAAGATCAGCTTTTATCTCTTTGCGATGTTATGGATAAGATTTGCGATAATCCCTTGAAGTTCATTATCTTTATCGATGATCTTTCATTTAACAAAAATGACGATCAGTTTTCAATGCTTAAAGCAGCTCTTGAAGGCTCTGCGAGTGTGAGGGCGGGTAATGCGGTTATTTATGCCACAAGTAACCGCCGTCACATTGTAAAAGAAACATTTTCAGACAGAGCTACAGGCGGTGATGATATTCACCGTAACGATACTGTTCAGGAGCTTCTGTCACTTTCGGAAAGATTTGGTCTTACAGTGTACTTTTCAAAGCCCGGAAAAACACTTTATCTTGACATCGTTCATCAGCTTGCCGAAAGATACGGTGTTGAAGCTAATAATGAGCTTGATGTGAGAGCGGAAGCTTTTGCATTAAGCAAAGGAAACCGTTCTCCGAGAGCGGCTGAACAGTTTGTAAAAAGTTTAATAAAATAAATTCAAAAAGGAGATATTATTATGATTAAGAAAATTTCAACAGAAAAAGCACCTGCAGCAATCGGTCCTTATTCACAGGCTATTTCAACAGGAACAATGCTTTATACATCAGGTCAGCTCGGAATTAACCCTGCAAACGGAGAGCTTGAAGGAAATGATATTACAACACAGGCTGAACAGGTAATGAAAAATCTTGGCGCTGTTCTTGAAGAAGGCGGAAGCTGTTTTGACAACATTGTTAAAACAACTTGTTTCCTTGCTGATATGGCTGATTTTGCAGCTTTCAATGCGGTTTACTCAAAATATATAACTTCAGCTCCTGCAAGAAGCTGCGTTGCCGTAAAAACTCTTCCTAAGAATGCACTTGTTGAAGTTGAAGCTGTTGCGGCTATAGACTGATTGTTATGAAAAAAGAAATCGTTTTTAAGCGGTTGCTGCTTGCCCTTTTTATAAGTGTACTTGCTGTGATGCTGTCAGCTGATTCAAGTGCTTCTGCATTAAATTATAACGGTTTTGAGTATACTGTTATCGGTGAGCAGTGTGTAATAACAGGAAGTGACGACAGCGTTAGCGGAGATGTTGTAATTCCTGATGTTATCGAGGGTAAAGTTGTAACTTCTATAGCTGAATCAGCTTTTGAAAACAAAACAATGATTTCAACAATAGTGATTCCGGTAACAATTGAATCAATCGGTGATTCTGCTTTTTCGGGTTGCTCAAATCTCATAAGCTTTAATATGCCTGACAGTGTAAGTGCGCTTGGAAAGTCGGTTTTTCGTAAATGCAATAATCTGAAAGAGGTTAAGCTTTCGGGAAATATTCAGACTGTGCCTGAAAAAACATTTGAAAAATGTGTGGATCTTGAAAAGGTTATACTTTCTGATAATGTAGTTGCTTTTGGTGAAGATTCTTTTTCCGGTTGTGAAAGCCTGAGAAGCTTTGTTTTCCCTGAGAGCATTTCCGCCATATCGGCATATAGCTTTTATGACTGTAAATCTCTTGAATGGATTTATCTTCCGTCGACGGTTACTTTCGTAGGCTCATACGCTTTCGGAAAGTGCTCGTCATTGAGTAAGGTTTATTATTCGGGACAAAAGCTTTCCAAGGATTTTTCGCTTTCCGGTGGCAATACCTATCTAAGTAATTCTGAATGGATTTTTGGTCACAATCACGAGGAAACACATACTCTTACAAATGTTGATCCGACTTGTGAGGATGTTGGTTATACGGTGGTTGTATGTAAGTGTGGGCATAACCGCAAGGTTAATTATATTGATCCTTTCGGACACAATTATTCGCTTCCTAAATCAATTCGTGAGCCTGACTGTCAGAACGGTGGGCTTATTCATCTTCATTGTTCCCGATGCAACAGCTATACTGTTGTTGAAACACCGCCGACAGCTCACAAGGCAGTTATCGACAATGCTGTTGCAGCTGATTGCTATGACGACGGTCTTACAGAGGGAAGTCACTGTTATGTATGTAAAACCGTGATTGCAGAAAGAAAGATTGTTCCTGCTCTCGGTCATAACTACACAAGGAAGGTTCAGAGTAAGGCTTGCCTTGCTTATTCTGCTACTTACAGTAAGCCGGCAAAGTACTATTACTCCTGTTCACGCTGTAGTGCAGTCGGCGGAAAAACCTTCAACGGTGACAAATTGCTTCTTGGAAAACCGAAGGAGTTTATCTCTTCGTCAACTTCAAATTCGATAACACTTTCCTGGAGCAAGGTTGCCGACGCTGATCTTTACGGTGTTTATTATAAGGACTCTCAGGGTAAATGGAAGCTATATAAGGCTGTAACGGTAAGTACTATTACAATTAAATCGCTTCCTTCGGGTAAAAAATACGATTTTGCTGTAAAGGCCTATGTAAAAGAAAACGGTACAACTATTGCTTCGCCTTATTTTTGTACTCTCACCGAAGCAACAAGGCCGCTTAAGCCTGAAAAAATTGTAGCTAAGCAGAACCAAACGATGATAAAATTGACCTGGTCAGCTTCTTCGGGAGCAACAGGCTACAGAGTCTATGTTTACAACACAAAAACATCAGCCTGGGCTGTTGTAGTTTCCGGTACAAAGAACTGCAGTATAATCAAAGAAGATCTAACTAACGGAACTTATTACAAATTTGCAGTAAGATCTTATATTGATACAGGCAAAAAAATTGTATGGAGCGATTCTTATACAGCAATTACAACATCAACCAAACCGCTTGCTCCGACGCTTAAAGCCACTTCACTCAAAGGTGGTATCAGGCTTCAGTGGGATGCTGTAATCGGTGCTGACGGTTATGTGATTTACGGCTCGACAAAACCTGATTCCGGCTATACAAAGCTTGCTGTTACAAAGAATCTGACTTTTACAAAAAGCGGACTTACAAGCGGAAAAACATATTACTTCAAGGCTTATTCTGTTAAAAAGCTTGGTAATGGATATGTTTACAGCTACGCAGGAAAAACTAAAGCTGTTACAACAAAATAAAAAAAGGTGATGCCTCATCGGTTGTAAATCCGAGGGTGTCACCTTTATTTTTTATTTAATCATCTCAGCAAATTCAGCTTCACTTATTATTGTAATGCCTAAATCGGTGGCTTTTTGAAGCTTGCTTCCTGCATCCTCGCCGGCAAGAACATAGTCGGTTTTCTTTGAAACGCTTGAAGAAGTCTTGCCGCCGAGCGATTCGATGATTTTGCTTGCCTCGCTTCTTTTAAAAGAAGTGAGTGTTCCTGTAAGAACAAAAATCTTTCCGTCAAATCTGTTCTCTTTTACTGTTTTTTCACCTGTCATATTCACTCCTGAAAGTCTGAGCTTTTCGATAAGCTCACGGCTTTCAGGGTGGGAGAAAAATTCGGTAACGCTGTCAGCCATTACCTGGCCGAAGCCGTCTATCTCAGCTATTTCTGAATTTTCGGCATTCATAAGATTTTCCATAGAGCCGAATTTATCGCTGAGAAGCTTTCCTGCTTTTTGGCCTATATGTCTTATTCCAAGAGCAAATATCAGCTTTGACAAATCGTTTGACTTTGCTTTTTCTGCAGCATTTATAAGATTGTCAGCGCTTTTTTCTCCCATTCTGTCAATCTGAGCTATTTTATCTTTGTCAAGGTTGAAAATATCAGCTGCATTTTTTATCAGTCTCTTTTCAACAAAA
Source organism: Acutalibacteraceae bacterium (assembly GCA_045612205.1). Lineage (GTDB taxonomy): Bacteria > Bacillota > Clostridia > Oscillospirales > Acutalibacteraceae > UBA6857. The sequence goes on from JAZKYQ010000100.1 coordinate 27,601, forward strand.
ACCTCAAGAACAGCTGATCCCATGCCTTCAATGTCCATGGCATCTCTTGAGCAGAAGTGAATAAGGTTTCTCAAAAGCTGGTTAGGACAGTCGGGATTGGAGCATCTGAGAGCTACCTCACCTTCTTCTTTGGTGACTCTTCCGCCGCAGGAAGGGCAGATTTCGGGTATTCTGTAAATCTCCTTGGACGTGTCATGGTACGCAACAGAAAGAACCTCAGGTATGATATCTCCGGCTTTTCTTACGATTATTCGGTCACCGATTGAAATTCCCTTTTCGTTAATGAAATCCTGATTATGCAAGGTAGCTCTGCTGACAGTTGTACCTGCGAGCAGGATAGGTTCAAAAACTGCCGTTGGTGTAAGAACGCCTGTACGGCCTACGTTTATTTCGATATCAAGAAGAGTTGTTTCTTTTTCTTCGGGCGGATACTTAAAAGCAAGAGCCCATTTAGGAAATTTGGATGTTGAGCCGAGTAACTCACGCTGTGAGAATTTATCAACCTTAATTACAGCTCCGTCAATATCAAAAGGTAATTCACCACGCATATTACCGATTTTTTGGGTTTCCTCAATAGCTTTTTCTATGCTGTCACATTCTGTATAGAAGGGGACTGTGTTAAAGCCTAATTCCTTGATATAGTCAAGAGATTCTTTGTGTCCCGAAAGCTCTTTACCGTTAATTTGCTGAATGTTGAAAACAAAAATATCGAGTCTACGTTTTGCGGTGATTTTAGGATTTTTTTGTCTTAAGGAGCCTGCCGCAGCGTTTCTGGGGTTCTTGAATGTTTTTTCACCGTTAAGCTCCTGCTCTTCGGTAAGCTGCGAGAAGACGTTTTTTGACATATACACTTCTCCTCTTACCTCGATAAAGGGCAGAGAAGTATTAAGCTTCAAAGGAATTGATTTTACTGTTCTGAGGTTAGCGGTAACATCTTCACCTGTACGGCCGTCGCCACGGGTTGAACCTCTTACGAAAAATCCATTCTCATATTCAAGGGAAACGGAAAGACCGTCAATTTTAGGTTCAACTACATAAACGGGGTTTTCAACCGCCGCACGTACTCTTTTGTCAAAGGATTCGATTTCCTCAAAGCTGAAGGCATCCTGAAGGCTTTCCATAGGTACAACATGTTCAACGGGAGTGAACTGGCCGTTGGCTTTGCCACCGATACGGTGAGTGGGGGAGTCTGCCGAGATAAGCTCAGGAAACCTTTCTTCGATTTCTGTAAGCTCACGAAGCATCATATCGTACTCATAGTCCTCGATTTCGGGTGCGTCCATTTCGTAGTAGCGTTTGCTGTGGTAATCAAGCAGCTTGCGCAGCTCATCTGCACGAAGTCTGCTTTGTTCAAGTTCAGCCATTTTTATCACCTCTTATTGTAAGTGTGCCGTTGAGGAATTCATTTTTAAACCACACGTCTTCTATTGTGAATTCTTTGTGGTTAAGATATTCAAGCGAGCCGGCATCAGTAGTAAAATCAAATATAAGCTTGTGAGAACAAAGACATTGCTTTTTATATCCCACTTTTTTATTGTTTTCATTTTTTCCGTATTTTCCGTCGCCGAGGAGAGGATTTCCTAACCACGCCATATGAGCTCTTATCTGATGAGTTCTACCTGTGAGAAGGTCAACTTCAACAAGGCTGAGTCCGTTTTTACTGCCGAGAACTTTGTATTTGGTTTTAATATACTTAGCGTCATCGGAAGGCTTCTTGGAAATGAAAACCTTGTTCTTGCTTTCATTTTTGACAAGATAACCTTCAATTACATCTTCTTTTTTTGGAGGTTCACCGTGAACGATGCAAAGATAAATTTTATGAAGCTCGCGATCCTTCATCTTCTGATTGAGAACTCTTAATGCTTCAGCTGTTTTTGCGCAGATTACAATACCACTGGTATTTCTGTCGATTCTGTTGACAAGAGCAGGGGTAAAGGAGCTTTCGTCATCGGGATTCCATTCACCTTTTTCAAAAAGATATCTTTTGACTCTTGTAATGAGAGTATCGATATATTCGTTGTCATCAGGGTGGGAGAGAAGACCTGTTTTTTTGTTAAGTAAAATTATGTTTTCGTCTTCATAAATAGGATCGATATTTTTTGATGCTGACATGAAATCATACACGGTTTCCTTCTTTTCAAAGAACTCGTCGTTTATATACATATCAACGACATCACCGATTTTAAGCTTGGTTGAGATTTCTGCACGCTTGCCGTTAATTTTTATTCGTTTTATACGGATGTATTTATACATCAGTGTTTTAGGTAATTTGGGACAGAATTTAGTCAGAAATTTATCGAGACGCTGTCCGCTGTCATTTTTTTCTACAGTGAAACTTTTCAAGTTAAAACTTCCTTTGATTATATTTGGAATATTATAACACAGAAAGTGTGATTTGTGAAGGGATTTTTTGAGGTGAGTGTGGTTGAATTTTTTTCTTATCTTCATTTTTAATTCTGCTGTTTAAATTCGTAATTTTTTCTAAAAATAAACTTTTACATATTTCGCTTTTTGTAAAATGTAAAAAAATTCCTTTTATGTTAATAATATCATCAAATAAATACTTGATTTCTTGCTTTCATAGTGATAAAATAATAAAGTATTTTTTATCGGCGTATTCCGATATTCTTACCAATTCTATTTATAAGGGGTAATGATTCAGATGGAAAGAAAGACAGGTACTATTTCCAGGGGCATCCGTTGTCCGATTATACGTGAGGGCGATGACCTTGCACAGATAGTTTGCGACAGTATTATTGATGCTGCTAACTGTGACGGATTCGAGCTTCGTGATAAGGACGTTGTTGCTGTAACAGAATCAATTGTTGCAAGAAGTCAGGGTAACTATGCTTCTGTTGATGCAATTGCAAAGGATGTTAAGGCAAAGCTCGGCGGTGAAACCATTGGGGTTATTTTTCCCATTCTTTCAAGAAACCGTTTTGCAATTTGCTTAAGAGGTATTGCAATGGGCTGTAAGAAGATTGTTCTTATGCTCAGCTATCCCAGTGATGAGGTAGGTAACCATCTTCTCACATATGATCAGCTTGACGAAGCGGGTGTTAATCCCTATAGCGATGTTCTTTCGCTTGAAAAATACCGTGAGCTCTTTGGTGAAAATAAGCACGAGTTCACAGGTGTTGATTACGTTGAGTATTACTCAAAGCTTGTTGAAGAGTGCGGTGCTGAATGCGAGGTAGTTTTTGCAAACCAGGCTAAGAGCATTCTTAATTATACTAACTGTGTTCTTACCTGCGATATCCACACAAGAGTACGTACAAAGAGACTTCTCAAGGCTGCAGGCGCCAAGATTGTTCTCGGTCTTGATGATATTCTTACTGAATCAATTGACGGAAGCGGCTTCAACGCAGATTTCGGTCTTCTCGGCTCAAACAAGTCAACAGAAGATACAATCAAGCTTTTTCCCTATAATTGCAATGATTTCGTTTACAGAACACAGGCTCTTCTTAAGGAAGCCTGCGGCAAGAATATTGAAGTAATGGTATACGGTGACGGTGCATTCAAGGATCCTCAGGGTAAAATCTGGGAGCTTGCCGACCCCTGTGTATCACCCGGATACACTGCAGGTCTTGAAGGTACACCTAACGAGCTCAAGCTTAAGTATCTTGCTGACAATGACTTTAAGGGCCTTGAAGGTGATGAGCTTAAAAAGGCAATTTCAAAGCGTATTTCCGATAAGGGTGAGGAAAGCCTTGTAGGTAATATGGCTTCACAGGGTACAACACCCAGAAAGTTTACTGATCTTATCGGTTCACTTTGTGACCTTACAAGCGGTTCAGGTGATAAGGGTACACCTGTTGTGCTTGTTCAGGGTTATTTCGACAATTACACAAATTGATTTTAAAAGGCGACCCTTTGAGGTCGCCACTTTGGATTGTTACAAATTTAGATTTTAAATACATTGGGAGGAATTAAAATGGATTCAAACAAAAGACCCGAAAGCATGGCTCGCATCACCACCAAAGAGCTTGCTGATGCTTTTATTGCTGAACAGGTAGAAGCAGTTCGTGCTCAGGTTGGTGACAAGAAGGTGCTTCTTGCACTTTCAGGTGGTGTTGACTCATCAGTTGTTGCAGCTCTTTTAATCAAAGCTATCGGCAAACAGCTTGTATGTGTTCACGTTAACCACGGACTTATGCGTAAAGGTGAAAGTGAAAATGTAATTGAGGTTTTCAGAAACGGACTTGATGCAAACCTTATTTATGTTGATGCTACCGATCGTTTCCTTGGTCTTCTTGCAGGTGTAAGTGATCCTGAAAAGAAGCGTAAGATCATCGGTGCAGAATTTATCAAGGTGTTTGATGAAGAGGCTGCAAAGCTTAACGGTATTTCCTTCCTTGCTCAGGGCACAATTTATCCTGATATTCTTGAAAGCATCAAGCAGGCAGAAGGTAAGAAGGCTGTTAAATCGCATCACAATGTTGGTGGTCTTCCTGAAGATATGGAAATGCAGCTTGTTGAGCCTATAAAGCTTCTTTTCAAGGATGAAGTGCGTGTTGTAGGTGATGCTCTCGGTCTTCCTCATGAGATGGTATACCGTCAGCCGTTCCCTGGTCCCGGACTTGGTGTAAGATGTCTTGGCGCAATTACACGCGACCGTCTTCACGCTCTCAGAGAAGCAGATGCAATTCTCAGAGAAGAGTTTGAAATCAACGGTCTCGCAGGCAAGGTATGGCAGTATTTCATCGCAGTTCCTGACATCAAGAGCGTTGGTGTTAAGGATGACAGCCGTTATGAAGGCTGGCCTGCAATCATTCGTGCGGTAAACACAACCGATGCAATGACAGCCACAATTGAAGAAATTCCTTATGCAATTCTTCACAAGATCACTGACCGTATCACACACGAGGTTGAAGGCATCAACCGTGTGCTTATGGACCTTACTCCGAAGCCGACAGGCACAATTGAGTGGGAATAATGACTCCATTTCCGGAACCCTTTATTTACAAGGGCTCCGGGGTTTATATTTTTAAACAAAAAACTCAGGGCTTGTATTCCCTGAGTTTTATTATGTCATCTAATAAATTCTGCACACCAGATAAAATCAAACCTTTCATTCGGTGCAAGAGTATTGATCCCTTCCTTTTTGGAAAAGTCAACTCTTTTGCCGATGGAATCATTAACTCCATACCAGGGTTCTATACAAACATAAGGTGCGCCGGGCTTTGCCCAAATGCCAAGATAAGGAGATTTTCCAAGATTAAATCTGATTTTTTTGTTGTGGCTGTCACTTGCAAGTGTAATATTTTCTGATGTTACGCCTTTAAAAATAAGAGCATCTTCCTTAAAAATATCTTCGGTGATAGTTATTGTTGTCTCGTTATTGAGAACTGGAAATGTTTCGGGTAAACGAAGAGAATTTAACAAATCTATTTTAATTGTATCGAGCGTTTCATTGTTGTCAAAAATCAACTTATCGCCGATTGCGCAATTGAAGGCAGGGTGAGCGCCAAGGGAAAAATACATTTCATTTTTACCTTTATTGTGAACCTCGTGCTGTACGGTAAGCTTATTACCGATAAGAGTATATGACACTTTAAGATCAAAGTAAAACGGATAAATTTTTAATGTGTCATCTGTTTCGCTGAGAATAAAACTAATAGAGTCTGAAGCTTTAGAAAGACATTTCCAGGGAAGCTTTCTTGCGAAGCCGTGTTTCGGCATGTCATATTCTGTATCGCCGAGAATATATTTGTCCTCGATAAGTCTGCCGATTATCGGAAAAAGAATCGGAGACTGACCTGACCAAATATCAGGGTTTCCTTGCCAAAGATATTCAAAATCATCTTCTTTTGAATATATGCTTGTTATTTCACAGCCGAATTCCTTTATACCGACTTTAAGATATTCGTTTTCAATAAAGTGTACCATAATGACACCGCCTTTTATTTTGTAGGATATGTGAGTTTTTCTGCTGTCCAGCTTTCAAGAACTTCGCACATTATGTGTGCTTCTTCTTTAGCTTTTTCGAGATTGTGGTCTCTGTAGTTTCCGCATTCAGCGGCTGAAACACCGGGAATTTCCCCTTCAAAGGCTGCGCAGAAAGCCATTGCTGACCTTGTGAGTTCAATTACATCTTCTTTTGAAAGAGTGTCAGTTGTAATGAAGTAAAAACCTGTTCTGCAACCCATGGGGCCGAAATAGATAATTTTGTCTTTGTGAACGCTGTTTCTTGCATAAGTAGCAAAAAGATGCTCAAGGGTGTGAATTGCACCGTTTTCCATCACTTCTTCGACATTGGGACGTCTTGTGCGGATATCGTAGGTGATAGTGTTAGCGTCAACTCTGGAGAGATACATACCTTTAGGAAGAATTGTGTGATCAATTGTAAAAGATGCTATTTTTTCCATTTTATATTTCCTTTCTTAATTAAGGGTTGAACCCTTTTCGTTGTTAAAAAGCTGAACAACAGCTTGTTTCAGGCGTTTGTTTTCTGATTTTTTCAACAAAGGATCATTTTCAAGTATGTCCTGTACGGCTTTTTTGCTTTCTCGCACTATATCCATATTTTCAGTAAGATCAGCAATTTTAAGTTTTGGTATACCTGACTGTCTCGATCCGAAAAAATCGCCGGGTCCGCGCAGCTCAAGATCCTTATCGGCGATTTTGAAACCGTCAGAGGTCTGACACATTATTTCAAAACGGGAACGAGCACTTTCACCCTGAGCATCACTTATAAGTATGCAATATGATTTTTCACTGCCTCTGCCGACTCGTCCTCTTAGCTGATGCAATTGAGAAAGACCAAAGCGATCAGCATTTTCTATAACCATGATAACACTCTCAGGAACATCGACACCAACTTCGATTACCGTTGTAGCAACAAGAAGCTGAAGCTCTCCGGAAGCAAAATCGGACATAACCTTTTCTTTTTCTTTCGGTTTCATTTTTCCGTGAAGCAAACCGACCTTGTAGCCTGCAAAGTGCTTTTTCTGTAATGCTTCCGAATATTGCTTGGCGGCAGTAAGCTCACTTTCACTTTCTTCGACAAGGGGACATACTATATAAGCTCTCAGATTTTTATCAAGATGTTTTTTTATAAAAGCATAGATCCTCTCACGGTAAGAGGTGTCTACAGCGTATGTTGAGATTTTTTGTCTGCCTTTTGGAAGCTCATCGATTATTGTAAGATCCAGATCACCGTAAATGATAAGTGAAATGGTTCGAGGAATAGGTGTCGCACTCATTACAAGCGTGTGGGGATTTGTTCCTTTGCCGTTAAGTGTGCTTCGCTGTCTGACTCCGAAACGGTGTTGCTCATCTGTTATGACAAGACCGAGCTTTTCAAATTCAACATCATCGGTAAGAAGTGCATGAGTTCCGACTATTACCTGAACTTCACCGTTGGTAATACGAGCTTTAATCTCTTTCTTTGTTTTAGCAGAAAGTGAGCCTGTAAGCAGCTCTGTTTTTATTCCGGTGTTCTTGAATAACCTTTCTAAGGTGGAGTAATGCTGACGTGCAAGTATGTCGGTCGGAGCCATAAAAGCACTTTGTATGCCGTTTTTTGCAGCTGTATAAATCACCGAAGCGGCTACTACAGTTTTTCCGCTTCCTACATCTCCTTGAACAAGTCTGTTCATAGGACTTTCTTTTTGTATGTCTGCGATGCAGTCGCTGATAGCTTTTTTTTGGGCATTGGTAAGGGAGAAGGGGAGCACCTCTTCAAATTCTGATGAGTAATCGTTTATTACTGAAAAGCTTGTGCGGCCGCGATTTCTCCTTTTGAGTATGCCCATACCAAGCTGTAAGGTCAGAAGCTCTTCAAAAATCAATCGTCTTTTTGCGATTTCCAGATCATGAGAGCATTTGGGGCTGTGAATTGTTTCAAGGGCAAACTGCTCATGACAAAGTGAAAATTCACGTCTTACTGAATCGGGGATAATATCACCTTCATTATTCAAGTTGTAAAATGAAAGTGAATTGGTGATGATTTTTGAAAGCATTTTATTGCTCAGTCCGGCGGTGAGAGGGTATATTGGTTGCATTAAGGTTTCGGAATCTGCCTTTTGGATTATCGGATTTGTTATCTCGAAATTACCTCGGTTTACGGTGACTTTTCCGTAAAAAAAGTATTCTTCACCTTCAATAAGACTTTCGGCAAGGTAAGAGTTGTTGAAAATACTCAGATTCACCGAATATTCCCCATCAATAAGAAGGGTTTTGTATATAGTCATACCGCGTCTGATTTCGTTTTTTACAGGTGTGTAGCCTATATATGCTTTGAAGCAACAAATTGTATCGGGTGTGAGCTTTGGTATAGGAGTAGGATTAGTGAAATCAAGATAAGTACGGGGGAAATAATGAACAAGATCGTATAGATTGTATATGCCGAGCTTTTTTAATAGCGCAGCTCTTTTTTCTCCGACTCCTTTGATGTATTGCAAAGGTGTATCCTTCATTATTTCACCGCCTTTACTATGATTTATTTGATTGTTTTATCAGCAGTCTTCCAGGTATATATATTTCTGAAGGGTTCGTTTTCGTTGAAGGTTTCTTCGAAGCTTATTTCATTTGAAAAATATGCAATATAGTTTCTGAAACAGATCGGCACAAAGGGCTTTTCTTCTTCAAAAACTCTTATGAAAGTATTTATATCTATGCTTCCGGTTTTGAAGTCAGTATAAGCACTGCTGATAGTCTTTGAAGCTATACCATAGGCGGCACTTCCGTTGGTCTTGAAAAAAGCAGAAAGATCCATATTCGGAGAGAGCTTGACTTCGCCTATATAAAGATCATAGCTGCCTGTTGAAAGCGCTTCTTTGTATTCTTTAAATGCTAATGAATTAACGGTAGCGTTTATTCCGAGGTTCCTTAAATTTTTTGCAATAAATTTTGCACAGTTAACCTTTGTTGGACTTTCGCTGTTTACCAGGATGCTTAAATCAAAATATCCTTCGTTGTCAAATCTGTATGATTTATCTTTTTCGGAATAATTCATTCCGTTCTCATCGAGAATGTTTCCTGCTTTTATCAGGTTATACTCATAAGAAGGAAGCTGAATACCTTCAAGAGCAAACCAATTGGGGTTGAAGGGTATATCGGTAAGCGTGCAGAAATTATCAAAAACCGTATCTGCAAGGGTGTTTTTATCTATTGCGTATTGAATTGCTGTAATTACAGCAGGGTTGGCAAGATTTACGTTTTCACTGTTATAGCCAAGGTAAATAAAATGATTTGTACTGTAGGAAATGTCCTTTGCTCCGATTTTTGTGTATGTGCCGCGTTCCATATCGTCACAGTAATAGCTAAGTGCACCGCTGTGAATTTTATAAATTTCATCAGCCTCTGCGGTAATAGGTGTAAGTCCTATGACAGATGTGGAAAGAGTCTCTTTGCGTGTGTTTGTGGGGTTAGCGGAAAGAACATATTCTCCGTTGATGCTTCTTAAAACATAACGTCCGCTTCCTACGGGAAGTGCAGCAGTGCCGGTATTGTTCTGAACGATAGGGAAGGTAAGGCATTGCTGAATATAAACATCAGGACTGTTGATTGTGAAGGTAACATTATCAGTACCTGCTACAGCTCCTGCGATGTTTGTGAGTCTGCCTTTGAAGTGATCGCATTTTTTCGCAAGATTAAAGGAATATACTACATCATAAGCCGTAAGTGATGCTCCGTTTGAGAATACGGCACCGTCAATCAGCTTTACTGTCACTTGCTTATTTTCAATTGTAATACTCGACGCAAGAAGAGGTTCGGATGACCAGTCATCATTCATCACAAACAGTGAATCATATAAAAGTGTTGAAATATTGAGGTTTGTAGGACTGTCAGTTTTATAAGGATTGAATGATTTGTTTTTGAAATAACCCAGATAAACGCTTCTGGACTCCTCTTCGACTGTATGAGTTGTTGAAAGTGATGTTTCCGGTTCGCTTTCATCTTCTTTTACATATTTTCCTGCAATGAGAGCGACAGAAATTACGAGAACAACACATAAAATTGCTATAATAATTTTTTTCATTGTTCGATATCCTTTCAGGTAGATATACGCTTATTCAAAAGACACAACTTCAGCGGCAATGCACTTTCCTGTTTTATTGTCAACAGTGAAAATGCAACCGTTTGCTGTGGATGGCCCTTGAGCCTTGTCAAAGCGCTGAGGCATGTTGTAACGGAATTTTTCGATTATAATATCCTTGTTAACACCGAGCACGCTTTCCTTGACTCCGCACATTCCGACATCGGTGATGTAACCTGTGCCGTTTGGCAAAACATAAGCATCTGCGGTGAGAACATGAGTGTGCGTTCCGAAAACTGCAGTGACCTTGCCATCGAGATAAAAGCCCATTGCTCTTTTCTCGCTAGTGGCCTCTGCATGGAAATCAACAAACACGATATTGGTTTTGTTTTTCATTTTTTCGATTTCTCTGTCAACGGCGTCAAAGGGATTCTCAAGATTTTCCATATACATTGTTCCCATGACGTTTATAATTCCGATGCTGTAAAATCCGCAGTCAATGATTCGTGAGCCGACTCCGGGATTTTTATAGGAATAATTACAGGGTCTTATAATGAATTCGCTTTCATCAAGCAGCTCATACACTTCTTTTCTGCGATAAACATGATTGCCTGTTGTAATAAAATCGACTCCGGAAGAAAAAAGCATCTGTGCAGAAAGAGGTGTGATTCCGTTTCCGTCTGCAGAATTTTCTCCGTTCGCAATACAAAAATCTATGCCCTTGAGCTTTTTGAAGGCTGACAGTTTTCTTTTTAATAAATCACAGCCTTCACTGTTTACAACGTCGCCTAAAACAAGAATGTTCATAGTGTACCTCTGTATTATACATATTCGCTGATGTCAAAATCATCATCGTCGGGGTAATAATCCCAACCGTCATAGTAGTTTCCGGCTTTTTCTTCTTCAGGTGAAGAGGGGATCTGTTTTACTGCTTCAAGCTTATGACCGGACATCCAAAGGAAATGAGAAAGATAAAGCGTGTAACCGCAACCGGAAGGAGTAAGCCATTCGGAAACCGAGCCTTCGGGTATAGCAAAATTAGACATAAGTGCGGAGATAACGCCACCGTGAGTTATGATAACAACATTATCAGAGCCTGTTTTAAGGATGCCGTCAACAATTTTGACAAAACAGGAACAAATCCGCTGTGCAAATTCCTCATTACTTTCACCGAAGGGCGGATTTATATTCTGCTCACCCTTTAACCAACGATCAAAAAGAGGTTGTTTTTCGTGAAGATATTCAGCGGTTTGCCCTTCAAATTCGCCGAAATTGTATTCTGTAAGTCCTTCGATTTCAATTGGATTTATTTCGGGATAAAGAATTTTTGCGGTTTCCTTACAGCGAGGAAGAGGAGAGGTGAAAACAAAGTCTGCATGAGGATATTCATACTCATCCTTCATCTGAAGAAGCTGATTTATGCCCTCATGGCAAAGAGGTGTTTCGTTTCTTCCTGAGTAAATGCCGTCAAGATTATGCTGAGTAAGACCGTGTCTTATAAGATGTATTTTATAGTTTTTCATTGTACAATCACCTTAATTATAGTTTTTCATTTAATTATATAATAAATAAGCTTAAATTTCAATAAAAACCATCGAAAATAATAGGTCTGTTTGTATTGATTTTTTTGTAGGATGCTGATATAATTAACTATCAATGTGTAAATTCTCCAAGGAGGGTAAATATAATGAAACGTATTGAAATTGCGAAGCTTTACGAAAATGCCGCTTCCTTCAAGGACAGCAAGGTTACCGTATGCGGTTGGATCCGTACAAACAGAGACTCAAAGGTGCTCGGTTTTATGGAGCTCAATGACGGTAGCTGCTTCAAAGGAGTTCAGGTTGTTTTTGAAAAAGAAAAGCTTGAAAACTTTGCTGAGGTTGCTAAATACAATGTTGGCGCAGCTGTTATTGTTGAGGGTGATTTTATTCTTACACCTGAAGCAAAGCAGCCTTTTGAAATAAATGCAACAAAGGTTACTCTTGAGGGTGCTTCCGCTCCCGAATATCCTTTACAGAAAAAGAGACATTCTCTCGAGTATCTCAGAACAATTGCACACTTAAGACCCAGAACTAACATCTATTCAGCTGCTTTCAGAGTTCGCTCTGTTGCCGCTCAGGCTATTCATCGCTTCTTCGAGGGCGAAGGCTTTATCTATGCACACACACCGCTTATTTCCTGCAGTGACTGTGAAGGTGCAGGTGAAATGTTCAGAGTTACAACTCTTGATATGAAGGAGCCTCCTCTTACTGAAAACGGTGAAATTGATTACAGCGAGGATTTCTTCGGTAAGAGTGCATTTCTTACCGTTTCAGGTCAGCTTCAGGGTGAAATTATGGCTCAGGCCTTCGGTAAGATTTATACCTTCGGTCCCACATTCCGTGCTGAAAAGAGCTACACTCAGCGTCACGCTGCAGAGTTCTGGATGATCGAGCCGGAAATCGCTTTTGCAGACCTTTGCGACGATATGGATCTTGCTGAAAGAATGATCAAGTTTGTTATTAACTACGTAATGGAAAACTGTAAGCAGGATATTGAATTCCTCAATCAGTTTGTTGATAAGGGACTTATTGAACGTCTCACAGCTGTTGCACCTTCAGATTTTGCAAGAGTTACTTATACAGATGCAGTCAAGATGCTTGAAGAAAACAATGATAAGTTTGAATTCAAGGCTTATTGGGGTTGTGACCTTCAGACAGAGCATGAACGCTATCTTACAGAACAGATTTTCAAAAAGCCTGTATTTGTTACAGATTATCCGAAGGAAATCAAGGCCTTCTATATGAGACTTAATGATGACGGCAAAACAGTTGCAGCTTGTGACTGCCTTGTTATGGGTATCGGCGAAATTATCGGCGGTAGCCAGAGGGAAGAACGCTACGATGTTCTTCTTGAAAGAATCAAGGAGCTTGGTCTCAACGAGGAAGATTATTGGTGGTATCTTGATCTTCGTAAGTACGGCGGCACTAAGCATGCAGGCTTCGGACTCGGCTTTGAAAGACTCGTTATGTACCTTACAGGTATTTCAAACATCAGAGATGTTCTTCCTTTCCCCAGAACAACAGGTTCAGCAGATTTCTAATTTTCCCGGGAGGTTATATATTATGTCAGAACTCAGATCATATACAAAAGAAGAGCTCATTGCTTTTAAGGCAAAGCTTGAAAAAGAATACGAAGCTTATAAGGCTCAGGGTCTTAAGCTTGATATGTCAAGAGGTAAGCCCGGCTCAGATCAGCTTGCAGTTTCAAACGGACTTCTTGATGCTGTTACATCAAGAGACTGGGAGGATGATGCAAGTAATCACAGCCTTGAATACAGAAACTACGGTCTTCTTACAGGTATTATCGAATGTAAGGAAATCTTTGCAAAACTTCTCAAGGTTCCCACAAAGAATGTTATCGTATGCGGTAACTCAAGCCTTAATATGATGTTTGACTACATCACACAGTGTATGCTTACAGGTAGCGGCGGTAAGCCCTGGAAGGATCAGGGAGAAATCAAGTTCCTTTGTCCTTCACCCGGTTATGACAGACACTTTTCAATCTGTGAATACTACGGAATCAAACTTATTCCCGTTGCAATG
>JAZKYQ010000101.1:0-34180 GCA_045612205.1 Acutalibacteraceae bacterium
AGCCACGCAACGGAAACCTGCCTTTTCTACGACGGAAAGGTGCACAAGATAGGTGCCGTTGACACGGAAAAATTCCCCAAGGGCAGATTTATGGAGGAATGGAAAATCATTTCCGAGGACGGACGCTTCAACCTTACAATGACTCCCACTCACAACAATCCGAGCCTTCTCGATCTCGGAATTGCAAGAATGGACTGCAATCAGGTTTACGGCTACTGGAACGGCACAGTAACTCTTGACGACGGCACCGTGCTTGAAATAAAGGATCTTTTCGCCTTCTGCGAATATGTTGAAAACAAGTGGTAAGCTATGAAGGAAAAATTCAGAATAATCCCTAACCCACACAGCATAAAAAGCGGCTTTACTGCTGACTTTATTAACAAAGAAATTGCCGAAAGGGTGCGTTTTTTTCACTCCACCTTTCCCGGTTATGCTCCCACTCCCCTTGTGAAGCTTACAAGCACGGCAAAAAAGCTGGGTGTCAGAGAAATCTTCGTCAAGGATGAGTCCTACCGCTTCGGACTCAACGCCTTCAAGGTACTCGGCGGAAGCTACGCAATCGGAAGATATCTTTCAGAAAAGTCGGGCATCGCTCCCGACGAAATGAGCTTTTCCCTGCTCACCTCAGCCGAAATAAAGAAAAAATGCGGTGAGCTTACCTTTGTTACCGCAACAGACGGCAACCACGGCAGAGGTGTTGCCCGAGCCGCAAGAGACTTCGGTCACAAAGCCGTTGTTTATATGCCCAAGGGAAGCGCTTTGGAAAGGCTCGAGAACATCAAAAAAGAGGGCGCTTATGCTGAAATCACCGACATGAATTACGACGATGCCGTAAGGCTTGCCGACAGACACGCAAGGGAAAAGGGCTGGGTGCTCATTCAGGACACTGACCACGAGGGCTACACGGAAATTCCCTCTCACATTATGCAGGGCTACACCACAATGGGGCTTGAGGCCTTTGAACAGCTTGACAGAAAACCTACTCACATTTTTCTTCAGGCAGGTGTAGGAGCAATGGCAGGTGCTATGGCAGGGCTTTTTGCTTCACTTTACGAGGGCGAGCGTCCGATTATCACAATCGTTGAGCCGAACAAGGCAGACTGTCTTTTCCGCACAGCAGAAGCGGACGACGGTGAGCTTCACTTTGTAACGGGTCAGCTTGACACGATTATGGCAGGACTTGCCTGCGGTGAGCCTTGCGGCATTGCCTGGGAGATTCTTAACAAGAGTGCTGACTTTTTCATCTCCTGTCCCGATTATGCGGCTGAAAGCGGTATGAGGCTTCTTGCAAGACCTTACGAGGATGACACACCGATTGTTTCGGGCGAAAGCGGCAGCGCATGCTTCGGCTGTGTGACAGAAATTCTCACCGATGAAAAGCTTTCCCATATAAAAGAAATGCTCGGCATAAACGAAAGCTCCGTGCTGTTGTTTTTCAGCACAGAGGGCGCAACGGATATGAAAAATTATGATGCCGTGGTTAATAGGAAGAAATAACATTTCCCCTGACTTGTGTTGAAAGTCAGGGGAAGTTTGGTTTCAATTGTCTAAAAATATGCTTTTGATTCTGCTGATTTCTTCAGAAGTAACACCTATGGACTTAAGATAATATTCGACTTTTTCGCTGATGCTTATTCCCGGAAGCTTTTTCAGTTCAAGAATAAACTCATTCATCGGTTCAAATCCGCCGTAAACATCACCGTGATGCAATCCGGATAACAGGTAATCCTTCATCAGGCTTTTCTCTTCAACACCAAGTAAGGCTTCCAGCAAATAACAAACTGTACCAGTTCTGTCCTGACCGTAGGTGCAATGAAGATATATCGGATAATTATTCTTATTGGAAAGATCAGAAAATACGCTTCTGATGCTTTCACGGCATTTAGGATCAGTCAATATAGCGGAATAGGCCTCTGTATTGTAATATTTGTGTTTTACAGCTGCACCTAATGCAGTTGTACCGTAAACGCTATCATATTTGCTTCTGAGATCCATATCAGATTTTATACCCAATTCTGTAAGCATTGTATTGATACCGTTTTCGGTAATTTTATATTTCGGCTCAACTGCTCCGTCAATTTCACAGCCTCTGTAAAGCAAGCCTTGCTTTACGACCTTACCTGAGGTTGTTTTCCAACCGCCGATATCTCTCATATTGTAAACACCGTCAACGTTAAGGATTCGAGGTCCTTCCGCTGTTTTAAAGCTGCCTGAAACCGATGTTTCATAGTCATTGCTGAAGGTAAGATTTATCCTGTAATAATACTGTGTGCCTGTTTTCAGGTTATAAACATCAACCTTTGTCTCGTATCCCTCAAGGGCAAAAACATGCGGATTTGACATATTTTTATTATCCGCCACAATAACCTCGGCCTTTTTCACGTTATAACCGTCAGGAACTTCAGATATTTCATAGGTAAGCTCTACAGGCATACCTACATCAAGGCGTTTTCCTGCAGCTGAGTACTTATCATATATTGTGCTGACAAGAACACTGTCATCTGCATTAACAAAAGCTTGTGCAGCTGAGCTTACAATAACAACATCCTTTGTAAAAAATGGAACATTAATCTGCAAGCCTGAATTCTGCTGTTGCTCATTCATATCAATGTCACTGCTACTGTTACCGTTCGGATTTGTTGAAACATTATCCAGGCGACTGCCGACAAAAATCAGACAGACAAACACAGCAAAAGCCAGCAAGCAATACATAATGTATTTCTTATTATGTCTTATGAAGCGTTTTATTTTTTCCTCACGCTTCTTATTGCCCTTCTTTTTACGCTTTACGGAAGACGAGCTGTGGTGCTTACTGCTATGGCTGTGGCTATGACTGCGGTGATGATGCGAATTGCTGCTTCTGCTATGCGTAACATCCGCATAATCCGAATCTGCTTCAAAATCATCAACAATAAATTTTGCCGCTGCACTTTCGTTGATATCCACATGCTCTTTAGTTTTGTTTTCCATTTGTTTCACCTCTTGTGAGACATTAAAATCTACTTTCTGAATTTTATTGTTTTGGCAGGAACACCGGCAACAATCGCATAAGAAGGCACATCCTTAGTAACTACTGACCCTGCAGCAAGAATAGCTCCGTCACCTATGTTAACGCCGGGAAGTATGGTAACCCTCTCCCCTATCCATACATCGTTTCCGATAACTACAGGACGTTCCTCTTCAAAGCCCTGAAACATCATTGGTATATCGGTTCTGTCAAATGCGTGATTTCGTGTGATAACTACAACATCCGGCCCCATCATAACATGATTACCGATAGTGCAAGATCCATGGATACGAGCATTTATTCCTATTCCTGAATAATCACCCAATGATGTATTAGCTGAAAAAACAGCACCGTGTTCAATGTTTACTTTTTTTCCACACTTTTTAAGCATCAACTTGCCGCAAAAAGCACGTATTTTCTTTTGTCCTATATTCAATCCAAAAGTAGATGCAGGTAAATGCTGTGCAAAAAAATAATATATGATTCCGCCGATTTTTCTGGTAAGCTTTTTCATCTTAATTTTCTCCCTGACTTTCAACTTGTATTGACAAGCTGTTTAATTGTTTTATGTTTTTAAGAAAGCGTTTCCCGTTAAGCAGAAGCATTACTGCACCGTAAGCTCCCGCCGTAACAACAAGAATGATAAAATAGTGCCAATTCAATTTTTCAAGTTGAGAGCTGACAGCTCTTAAAAACAATGTAAGTACAATGCTTTCGCAAAAAAACATTGCCATATACTTTGGCGAAAAGAAATCTTTTAACTTAGCATTAAGAGCCTTTGAATTCAACTTAAGCATCAAAAGACCCGTTAACACAGTTGTCAGCAATGTTGCAATTGCGGGACCTGTTATTCCGAATAAATTATAAAACAACACATTTGCAACAGCATTGAATGCGAGACTTCCTATACCAATCAGCATCAAGAGCTTTGTTTTTCCTGCCGCACTTAATATCAGTGTAATATTTGTAAATCTGAAAAGATCCACTAAAATATACACAATAAATACAGCCAAGCCTGATTCGTATTTTTCCGAATATAAAAGCCTCATCAAATAAGGCGCAGCGCTGATTGCAGCGGCACACAATATTCCCGTTGAAACATATGTAATTTCTAAAAACTGCTTATATAAATTAACTGTATTCTCATATTTTTTTTCTGAGATCAATCTTGTTAATTTAGGAAGCAATACAGTACAAAACGACGCCATAATTATATCAAACGGTAGCTGTTTTGATGCATTTGAATATACAGCCAGGATTTCGGTATCGGTCATTATCGAAATAAGATATTTGTCGATATCTCTGTTAAGAGCATTTACCGATATAAACACAGCCATCGGAACGCAATAACGAAAAATCTTTTTTGTCAAGCTTACATCAACTGAAGATATCTTAAACTTACAACCATTTTTAACGAGTATTGACCAAAAAAAGATTATTTGTACTAAATCGAGAACAAGATTTGAAATTAAAATAAGAACTATGTCGTTAAATTTAATTATAATAACAAATGCTACCAGAAGTCTTACTACAGAAACCGCAAGATTTCTGACTGCCAATAATCTTGCCTTTCCTATAGAAACAAACAGAACCTGTGACATTCCCAAAAGATTCTGTAAAACGGGTAAAACGGCAGCATAAATAAGCAAATTCTTTATATCCGGATTATCAAAATATTGACATATCAAAGATCCCGACAGCATAATGAAGCTGCCCGTAACGGCACCTATAATACACTGAAAAGAAAACAGCGTAGCTATATAAGATTCGCGTTTATCATCAACTTCACCGCTATAAAAAAAGTTAACACCATCCATCATGCCCAAAATCGTAAGAGATGAAACTGTTGATATTATGAGCAAAATCTGCGAATAAGTACCGTAACTGTGAAGGGATAAATTTTCAGATAAAAGACGAGTAACAATAATTCCGAGAGCCATTGTCACCACTTTTGCAAAAGTCAGCAAGAAAGCCTCTCCGGAAATGCCTTTTAATAAATTATTATTTATTTTCAAGCTTTTTCACCACCCGAGCAGGATTTCCTGCTACAATTGAATATTCAGGAACATCTTTAGTTACAACTGCATGAGCTGCAACAACAGAGCCTCTTCCGATACGAACCCCCTTCATAATAGCTGAATATTCACCAATCCAAACATTATCCTCAATCACTACAGGTGCATTTTGTGAATGTTTCCAGCGCCAAGCATCCCCGTCAAATCCACTCTGAACCATATTCATTCTAATCTCAGGAGAGGTAGGATGATTGTTATTATCGTAGACGTGGACGTGATTTGAAATGATAACACCATTTCCAAGACTTATAGAATTCACACTGCCTAAAACAGTGCTTTGATAAATACACACATTATCACCGATTAATATTTCGCCGTCATCTTGAGATAAGAGTCTCCCGAAAATTCTGCAATTATCCCCTATTTTTATCAATCCCGGCTTATCAGCAACACAATCAGAATGTGAATTAATATCTAGATTTTCTCCGAATTGAGCAAGCTTTGTAAATTTTTTATAATTATACCTACGTTTAATTTTATAAGGAATTTGCTTGATTGCCCTGAGTAATCTTAACACATTTATCCATCCTTCATCATTAAAAATCGTAAAAGGAAACGGACAAGTATACCTATCCGCTTTCTTCTGCGGTTTTTATCTGATAAAACCGCAGAGCGCTCTATGTCTTAAGGCATAGAGCGCCTGCTTTATTTTACATTTTAAATTATGCAACTACGAGTCTGCCGTCAGTACCGAAATCGTACTTACCTGCAGGAAGCACACCGTTGAGTACTGTGGGCCAGTAAATGCCTGTAGCAAGCTTACCGTTTGAACGAACATAAATGATGCTACCGTCATCAAGCTTAACAAGACCTGCGCCGTAAGCAATCTTACCGTCTGCATAGTAATAACCGTCTACGACACCGTTTGTAAGTTCATTATTTGCTAAAACAGGATTCTGCATTTCGCCCTTATCGTTGAAATAATAGCTCTGAGCTACAATTCCTGTATCGTTAACATTTGTTATCCAGTAATTTCTGCTTCTTACAAGCTCTCCGGCGGTTCTTACATAATAGTATTTACCGTCAAGCTTGATTAAGCCAAGGCACTTCTGCTTAACACCGTCAACATAATAATAAAGATTTCCGCCTTCTTCAACAATACCGTTTGTACGAATCATTGCACCGGTTTCATCAAAGATATAAAGCTTTGTCTGCATTTCACTTGCATAGTCGTTCTTGGTTGTCCAATATTCACCTACTGCAAGCTCACCGCTTGAACGAACATAAATCCAATCGTTTTCATATGCTGTGCCGTTATCTGCAACACCAGTGTACTTAACAAGTCCCTTATAAGCACGTACACCGTTTTCATAATAGCAATACTTGCCGTTTTCATAGTAAATGCCGTTCTTTTCTGTAGTCTTTACATCAATCATATAACCGTCAGCGTCAAAATCATATGAGCCGGGAACTATGTTGTAGCCGTTACTGCCAATCCAGTAGCTTGCACTGACAACTACCTTACCGTTGGAGCGGACATAAATGTACTCTGCTTCGCCGTTAACAGTAAGCTTAGTAAGACCGTTACCAACCATAAGTCTGGAGTTTTCGTAGTACTTACCGTCAACAATTCCGTTATGGCCGCTGAACTTACCGTCAGCAAAGTTATAAACATCAGTCTTTCTGAATCCAGCAATATCATTAGTTCTTGTAAGATAAGTGTCACCGTTTGCAGGCTTGTTACCGCCGTTATCGTTGTCCCCGATGAAGTAATAGTATTCACCGTCAATATCTACAAGTCCGGGATGCCAGCTTATCATGCCGTTAAGAGCATAACGATTACCCTCAACAATACCTGTTACTGAATTGAACTTACCGTCATCACCAAATACGAAGAAAGCTGATTCAGCATCGATAAATTCTACACCCTTATTCTGGCAGTAATCAAGAGTTTCCTTATCAGCCTCATAAGTTACACCGTTAATGGGCACT
Organism: Acutalibacteraceae bacterium; assembly: GCA_045612205.1. Classification (GTDB taxonomy): domain Bacteria; phylum Bacillota; class Clostridia; order Oscillospirales; family Acutalibacteraceae; genus UBA6857. Next base: position 7,015 of record JAZKYQ010000101.1, read on the forward strand.
GTGGGATAAGGTGCACGGGTGATACCGGTTGCACGAAGAGCCTGGTACTCATCAGAAGCATTGGGATCAAGATAATACCATGCTCCGTCAACTTCAAGCCAACCAATCTGTTCATCATTGTCTATCATATAACCATAATTGCCGTTGGCATAGAACCAACCTGTAAAGGTCATATATGCATATACTGTTAAGTCTTCACCAGGCATAGTGGCAGGTATTTCATTTGCACCTTCAGCCAACCATTCACCGTTAAATTTGTAGGTTCCATCATCAGTTTTGATGTCATGTACATTTACACCGTCAAGATACTCTTCAAGGCTTGAATCGTAAGGTACAGAAATTTCAGCAAATATTACTTCCTCTGTAGACCAATCTTTTACGGTAAGCAAAAACTCCTCAACAGCTTCGCAATCACACTTGTGAGTATAAACGTCATAAGTGTGAGCAACTGCTTCAACGGTTACACCACAATCAGCACAGATTTTGTTGTGAGTTCCGTCACCGTTGTCGTCATAAGTGAAACCGACTGTTTTTCCGTGACCGGCAGCAGGAACTGTTACTGTTTCTCTGCTGATTTCTGCACCACATACTGAGCAGTAAACTACTGTATCGTATGAACCTGTGTTTTCACAGCTTGCAGCAACTTCATTTTCTGTAACTGCTTCACCCTTTGTATGACCCTTAACCTTGACCACTTCGGTTCTTGTATCACCGCATTTTGAACAGGTAAAGGTTTTTGTGCCTTCCTTGTTACATGTGGAATCAGGATCAATTACACCGTCATCCCAAGTATGCTCTGATGCAGGAACTTCATCAGCTACATAGCTGTCACCGCAAGCACATGTGTAGGTTGTGTAACCCTTATCTGTACATGTGGGAGCTGTTACAACTGCATCATAATCGTGACCGTTAGCGTCAACATAATCAGCTTTGTATGTGTCACCGCAAGCTGAACATGTGTAGGTTGTATAACCATCAACTGTACATGTGGGAGCTGTTACAACTGCGTTGTACTTGTGACCCTTTACTGAAACAACTTCAGTCTTTGTTGCACCGCAAACTGAACATGTGAAAGTCTTTGTACCTTCTGCTGTACATGTTGAATCGGGATCAATTACACCGTCATCCCAAGTATGCTCTGATGCAGGAACTTCATCAGCTACATAGCTGTCACCGCAAGCACATGTGTAGGTTGTGTAACCCTTATCTGTACATGTGGGAGCTGTTACAACTGCGTTGTGCTTGTGGCCGAGAGCATCAACTGTTGTTGTTACTCTGCTGAGTTCCGCACCACATACTGAGCAATAAACTACTTCATCATATGAGCCTTCAGCATAACATGTTGAGTCAACCTTGTTTTCAACAACTGCTTCACCTGCTGTATGAGCCTTCTTTGCAATTGTCTTTGTTACTCTGCTCATCTCTTCTGTCTTGCCTGTAGCTTCACATACTGAGCAGTAAACTACTTCGTCATATGAGCCTTCTGCATAGCATGTTGAGTCAACCTTGTTTTCAACAACTGCTTCACCTGCTGTGTGAGCCTTACTTGCAATTGTCTTTGTTACTCTGCTGAGTTCCGCACCACATACTGAGCAATAAACTACTTCATCATATGAGCCTTCAGCATAACATGTTGAGTCAACCTTGTTTTCAACAACTGCTTCGCCTTTTGTATGACCTAAAGCTGCAACCTCGTCAGCTGTATAAGTGTAACCGCAAGCATCGCAAGTGTATGTTGTGTAGCCGTCGGCTATACATGTGGGAGGTGTTATAACTGCGTTGTAGTTATGGCTCTTTACAGAAACATCCTGAACATCTTTTGTCTTAGGTGTTGCCCAATCAACGTCAAATGTTGCAGTATAGGTTGTTATACCCATAGCGGTACAGGTTGCGTCTGTAGTGATTTCACTGCTGATTACTGCTGTAGCAGTTTCTGTATGTGTGCCGTCAGTTGCACAGGTACGAGAAGCAGTACATGTTTTACCGTCATCGCTCCATACATAAGCTGTAGCGTTCCATGTGTGACCGAAGGCACCTGAGATTTTGTCATCACGGCTCATTTCTTCGCCACATTCTGTACAATAAACAACTTCCTGATATGATCCGTCAGCAGAGCATGTTGCGTCGGTGATTTTTTCCTTAACAGGTGTGCCACCTACGCATGCATTTTCTATTACGGTTTCGCAAACATCACAAGCGTGATTTCCGTCACCGTCTTTATCTGTGTGAAGTCCGGTTGCGGGATCTGTCACAGATGTGCTTGAGATTATAGTATTACAAACAGTACATCTTACAACTACGTTGTGTGAACCTGCTGCGCCGCAAGTGGGAGCAACGATGTCTTCGTCTTTTTCCTGACCTGCATTATGACCGGCAAATGCACCGTAAGGCTGATTACACTTTGTGCAGACTGCCTGATCCTTACAGGTCGCTGAGCCGCCTTCGTGATCTGACATTTTCTTGCCGCAGGAGTCGCAGTAATGGTCAATGGGGCTGGTGTCAGAGTGGCTGCCGAGGTTATAGGAGCATTTATCACATAAGTGATAAGAGCCTTGTGTATCTTTTACGTTATCAATGTGAGCTTCACGGGTAAATACAGCGTAATAGGTTGCCTCACCGCTTACAGCAGGGAGAGCTTCAACTGCGCCGCCGTTGGTTGATGACCAGCCTGCGAAGGTATAGTGACCGCTGTTATCAGCGCTCTTTGAGGGAGCAGCTGTACCGGGATATACAGGAACTTCACCTGCTTTCGCATCAACGGATTGTTCTTCACCGTTTATGTTCCATGTGATTTTATATTCGGTGGGAGGTGCTTCACAAGCTTCGCATTCACCTGTGTACCAACAGTCGTGAGTTGAGCAGTAGTTGAATATTGTGCCGGGTTCAGCACCTGTTGTATCAACAAGTGTACCGTCACCATTTTTGAGCTGAACGGAAGCCAGAGGTATGTAATAGTAAATACCGCCGCCCTTGTTCTTGGACTGGTCAAACATATAGCCAAGCTGATCCTCACCAGCACCATTGTTCATAGCAACAACACCGGTCTTGCCGGAGGAGATGACATTAGCGCCACCGCTAACAATTGTGAAATCCTCATTGGATGCATCAGCCCATGAAACGGTGCTATACATGAAACCGTTGGTCACGATGGTACCATTGATATCGATGGTGACATCGGTCAGATCAGCAGTGGTACGGACCTTATGGCTGGTGCAGATATATTCCAGAGGAGCAAACTGCTTGGAAGGCTGACACCAGAGCAGTCCGGTTTCGGTCTCCAAAGTATCCATATTCAAAGCCTTGGTCTGGTTCTCACTGTCAAATACCTGCAGCACATAACCTCCGGTGGTGACAACCTCACCGGTAGCATCGGTGTATGCCAAATTCAGCGTAGCATCCTTGTCGATGGTAAGGCTGGAACCAGGAAGCATCATCATATTCTGCTTCAGGGTGGTGGTGCCTGCGTGCAGATAAATCTGGATATTGTTGGTGATGGGCAGAACAAATTCGCTTGAGTTGATAGCCGTACCACCCAACTCAAGATTCATAGATGACATGCTGCTGTCACCGTAGGCGTGCATTTCCAGCATATCCGTAGTGGGATTGTAATCCTTTATGAAGTAGGAGCCGGATGTAGGCTGGAACATAGCGTTCGTGCCGATAAACTTCACAGTAGCGCTGTGCTTCTGGTTGGACATAAAGATGGATGTGGCAATATATTCCGTGGAGCCGTACTCATATCTGGTGGCAACCTCAACGTTCTGTACATAATACTGGCTCAGGGGGAATACCAGGTATTCAGAAGCCAGCTGTGAGGTAGCAGTGCCACCACGGAAGTCCATGATCTGGAAGTTCTCGTAAATAGACGCACCGTTCTTGGCGGTGATGGTGCCATCGCCGTAAATGTAACCCCAGCAGTACAGGTTAGCGCCGTTGTTAAGATCGATGTGAGAGCCGGAAAGCATATTGATATAGCCCAACTTTCCTGTGGGACTTCCGCCATACTTACCCACCGTGCCACCGGCTGCGGCATGGCGACCACCGACCTCGATATTACCGTTAACAGAGATTTTGGCATCGCCTGCCAATGTCATGGTTCGGTAAGCAGTGGGAGACTCCCATGCTTTATGACCGCTGTTATTAAGTATACTACTATAGCTGGTACAGCTTGCCTCGCCACCGTACTGGGTGTTTCCGTCATCGTAGGGGATAAGCAGGGTGGTTCCCTTGGGAATAGTGTGACTGCCGGAAACGGTTCCGTTATTCAGCAGGATGATGGTCTTGTTGGTGCCTGCAGCAGCTGCTGCACCTGCTTTTGTCAAGTTGTCATACTTTGCGGCACCAACCCCGAAAAGTGCAACGCTGTCAGGGATGAACACAGGGGTAATAGTCTCATCAGTGCCTGCAGTCATGGTGTAGCCGGCATTCTGAGACAGGTAAGTACCATCGGCCTTCTGCCAGCCGAAGAACTGATAGCCGGAGGCAGGGGTAGCCGCCAGCGCCAGATTGGTACCGGCAGCAACAGTCATCTCCGTGTCCGCAGTGATAACGGTACCGTTCACGGTATAGCTACCGTTGGCACCAGATTTAAAGGTGATGGTGGGATCAGCAGCAGTATTGCTGATCAGGGAAATGCCTGTTATATACAGATAATTGGTCTGGTTTCTGCCAGATGTGAATTTAATGGTAGCGGAAGCACCGTTAGCCAGCGTATGTTCGTCCTTTGCGTCGCTAAGACTACCGCCATCATTTGTATAGCTGTATCTCAGAGTCGCCTCTTCGCCTAGGTTATTCGTCAGAGTCAGCTTGATCGTAGTCGTACGAAGACTACCGCCCGTAGCCTTAATGGTAATTGTATCACCATTGGCCGTAACAGTACCGTTTTTATTGGTAGAAGTATAGTCCCAACTTGCACCAAGGCCCGTAACTGATGTAGTCACCGCGGTAGCCGCACTTGCCGGAATAACAAATGTAGGTACCATTGTTACAACCATCAACATTGCAAGCAATAACGAAAAAACACGCTTTTTAAATGTAATTTTCATAATTATGTTTTCCTTTCATAATTAATATTTACTATCGCATAATCCCCGGCTCACTTATGTAAGCCGGATTATGTTTTAACCGTTAATCAGGCAGGATAGTATCTGCCGTCTGTGCCGAAGTCGTAGCCCTTACAAGGTAAGAGACCATTAGTAACTGTTGGCCAATAAACGCCTGTTGCAAGGCAGCCTGTTGAAGAACGGACATAGATATAAAAGTCTTTTCCGTTTTCATCGCTAAGCTTTACAAGACCTGCATTCCAATCGTTAACACCATCTTTATAATAACGGTACTGACCGTTTTCGTAATAGATGCCGTTTTTAACCTCAGGCTTGGGCTCTTCCGGCTTGGGAGTATCGGGAACTTCGGGCTGTTCAGGATCGGGAGTATCAGGCTGTTCAGGCTCGGGATTTACAATGGGAGGATAATATCTTCCGTCTGAACCGAAGTCATAAGCACCAAGAGGAAGGAGACCATTGGTTGTTGAGGGCCAATAAACACCTGTTGCAAGATAGCCTGTTGAGGAACGCACATAAATGTAAAACTCTCTGCCGGTTTCGTCAAGAAGCTTAACAACACCTGCGCTCCAATCTACCTTACCATCCTTATAATAACGGTACTTTCCGTTTTCTGAATAAATACCGTTCTTTAAAGCAGGAGGCTCGGGCTTTTCAGGTTCTTCGGGCTTTTCGGGAGTATCAGGTATTCCAGGTTCTTCTGCTACAGAAGGATAATATTTACCGTCAGAGCCGAAGTCATAAGCAGCTGCAGGAAGTAAGCCGTTGGTGGTTGTTGCCCAATAGACGCCTGTTGCCAGCTGACCGTTGGAACGGACATAGATGTAAAATTCTTTACCCTCGCTGTCAGTAAGCTTTTTAAGACCCGCACCGTGCTTAAGAGCACCATTTTCGTAATAGAAGTAAGCTCCATCCTTTTCAACTATACCGTTAAGAAGTGCCGGTGAATCGGGAACCTCCGGATTTTCAGGAGCTTCCGGATTTTCAACGGGAGGATTCACCATTCTTCCCTGATCATCAAACAGATATGGACCTACAGGAAGAAGTCCGTTTGTTATTGTGGGCCAATAAACTCTGTTTTTCACAGCCTTGGCATTTGCCATAAAGTAATAATAATAACCGTCAAGATAAACAAGACCCGGGTTATTGTTTCTATGACCGTTTTCAATCAGATAAGTATCATTTCCAACATGCCAGAGGCCAGTGTAATCCTTCTGAAATACACCGTTTTCATCAAAAAGATAATAACCGTATTCCAAATCAGGTCCAACTACAAGTGCATATCCTGTTGTAACATAGTACTGATATTTAGCTGTATGATAAGTTTTTCCGTCAACCTCAAACCACTTGCCCTGAACCCAGGAAGGACCCCATCTGTAACGTGTGCCCTTTGAATCGGTGACAAGATCACCACGAACAAGGATGTGATTTTCAAAAGTATAATTAAAGCCCCATATATTTTGTTTGCCGTCAACAGCCTTGCCTGTACTTGTGTTAAAGAAGTACTCAAGCTGATTACCGTTTTCATCGTTAACGGAAATCCAACCTGTCTGCTTTTCACCGTTAATTGCATAATATAAATCATTGTTATACTCAATTACGCCGGTACATGTGCCGAGACAAACGCCGCTTTCGTCAAATTTATAGAAAAGCTTTACTTTTTCGTCATTCTTTGAGGGGATGTACTGAATTCCGGTAAGTGCTTCATGATTTACAAAGTAATAATCCTTGCCGTCAAGCTTGTACCAGCCCTGACGGACTTCGTTGTTGAGAATAAAGCTGTCTTCAAATTCTGCGTAGGAATTTGCGAAGTGAGCACCACTTTCCCTTCCGCCTTCATATCCTGTCTGGTCAGTTGTATAAGGAATAAGTCCGTATTTCTGCTGATTTTCTGCTTTTTGAGCAAATGCATAAAGAGAAGTAGCTCTGAGATAAATATCATAGCTTACTGTACCGGTATTGATGATAATAAGCTCGTTGTCAGTCCATTTTGCACCGGCCACAGGCTTAGCCTTGATACCTGTAAGGATACATACAGGGTTTGCTGTTTCGGGAGGTATAGGCATTTTTCTGTCAATCCAGGAGCAAATCATTGTGAGAGTGTTGTTTTCATCAACAGTTGCTTCCTTAAGCTCAAAATAGTCGTTGATAATCTTAAGCTCTGAAGGATCAACCTCAACATCCTTATCGAACTGAGCGGTAATTTTTACTTCTGTAAGAACACTTACACGTTCAGCAAGCTGAAGAAGATAATTAAAGGCTGAAGCCTCCCCTGTATCGGAGCCGGGAAGCATAAAGGCAATATCTTCAAGCACAGGAGGAAGCTCAATAGCTGTCATATCAAGAGCGAAGGTATAGCCAAATTCTATATCTTCATCGGGAGAAACAACGGAATAGTTCATTCCGTCTTCAGTTGTAGCGTTGATAACCTCTCTGTTCCATGCAAGAGTTCGGTTACCTGCTGTAGCGTTTTCAAAATCGAACACAGCTTCGCTGTCTTTATAGAAATTGATTATGCCTTCACAATATGCAATATCATTATTCTCTACAATAGCACCGACCCAAAGAGAACGATAACCCTTTTCTTCATCGGCGGTGAATACAATACCATCCATTACACCTGCATCTTCGGGTTCAACAGCTGCGTATATATCAGCATCGTTAAAGGCAACGGGGTTTCCATCGTAAGATGCAAGCAGAGGCAGTCTGAACGGAACACCAAAAATTCCGATCATCGTGTCATCCTCAAACTCAAGCGCATCAGGAATAACAACATGTAATTTCTTGCTGCCAACAACTGCGCCGTCAAGGATAAGCTCAACGGTTACATCACCGTTATCTGTTGCGGTGAAAACACCGTCCTGTGTAATTTCACCGATAGCCTCATCAGAAACTGTCCATACAGCGCCCTCGGGAATTACTGCTGATGAACCGATGTTGTTTACACCGACAGCTGTTAACTCAAGTGAAGTGCCGATGGTAAGGTAATCATAATCTGACTCGATGATAGCGTGGTCAAATTCATCGGAAGCCTTTGCTGTGGAAACGGCCACAAGTGACGCTGCAACGCTTCTTGCGTAACCGTCAGAGGGACGGTTGACTACCTTGATGTCGTTGCTGCCTGCAGGCTTTGACATATATGTTGTTGAACCGCCACCGTCAAGGTTAACTGCGTGGACACAGCCTGCCTCGTACATAATCTGAGCGATTTCTTCCATTGAGCCGCCGCAGGAGAAGGGCTCCTGACGTCCGTCAAGTACCATCATTACAACTGAGCCGTCAGCCTTGATACCGATAGCAGTACGGCTTGCACGGGAAGTGTAGTACTGACTGTTCTTGTTAACGGCAATTTTGCCATCCTTAACAAGAGTTGCACCGAAAGCACCGATTGCTTCCTGAATCTGAGACTTATAAACAGCGTATTCTGCCTGAGTTCCGATCATTGCAGTGCCGTCTTTAAGAATTGCAAAGAAGCCGTCACCGTCAACGGGATGCCATTCAACGCCTTCCATAACGAGAAGACCGCCGGGCTTACCTGTTGAAGTGTTGAAGCCGTCACCGTTGATTGCAACAACAGGACGGAAGTTTTCAACGTTTGAATGATTCTTTACCATTGCAGCAACCTGGTCCTGCACTCTCTGCATTGCCCAGCCCTTTGAGGGGTCGTTGTTGTTGTAGTTAGCCATAATTGTAAGGTCATCACGGTTAACATCAATAGTTGCTACATAATAAACCATCTGCTTGCCGTCAGCTGACATTGCGTAATTAATCTGCTGTGTTACACCGGGAGCAAGTATTGAATCAGTTGATGAGAAAACTGAGTAGTAGCCGTTATCGGGAAGAGTATCTTCATTGCCACCGTCTTCACTACCACCTTCAAGGCGTCCGTCAGCTTTTGAGAAAAGATAATCAGCAAATGCATAGCATACAGCCTTACGAAGTTCAGTGCATTCAGATACGCCTCTGCCTGCTTCAAGAACCTGAATACCGACATTTAAACGATAAGCATCGTAAACTGCATCGCGGACTTCCTTTTTCGTTGTCTTTCCGGGGAAACGATTATTAAGGAAATACGCTGCACGGTCTGAATCGTCCAGCTCTTCAGTGAAGTAGCCTTCAAAAAGCTCACTGAAGATTCCGTTGCCGTCAAGATACTCATTAACAAGGTAATAAGCATCCATATCACCGTAAAAGTCATCCCAACCAAAAGCATCATCAGCATCAATACCGAAGCAGTTTTCGAGAATGTATGCTGCCTTTTCATCAACTGTATTTCCTTTTACTGTTGCTCTTTCAGCACAGTAATACAGCAAGTCGCAAAGGTCGCCTGCCCAGCCTGACAAGTCTGGTGTTCTGGTGTTTGAGGAATTGATATAGGAAATATTCATTGTTCCGAACATGTGACCGAAGTCTGCAGGATTTCCGTTAGGCAGTGTAAAATCTTTGATAACAATATCACGAAGATTCATTACACTTGTGCCGTTAGCAATATCCTGAGCTTCAACATAAGAGGTAAATTCAGTAATCTCCTGACCTGCAAGAGTTGTCCAGTTGTCGTCAAGGTAACGCTCAACACCTGTTCTTATAAAGTTAAGAACGAGCTCACCTTTACTCTTTACTGAATTTTCCGCGTAGAATGCTTCTGCATAAGTCTCCAACTGCTTGAGCTCATACAGAAAGTCAGCGTAATTGGTCACGCTTCCTGCCGCAAGTGTTGACATCGGAACAAGGCTGATAAGCATCAGCATTGCCAACACAAATGATAAAATTTTTCCGGGTAATTTTTTTGACATTTTTTCATTCTCCCCTTCTTTGAATTATTATATAAATAAGAAATACATTTATTTCTTTTATTTATCTGTTATTTTTTTAAACTGTCCGGCTGCATTTTCGTTATCCGTACATTTTTCAGAAAGCTCATTTTTTAAGCAGCTTAGATTGTTCTTGTCTGAAACAGCTTTATAAAGAGCTTTGCTGACAGCCTCTTGTGAATTTTCACAAACCCATCCGCATCCCGGTGCTTCAATCATTTCGGTCGTGGATGTTGTCCTTGTTGAAAGAACCGGAAGTGCCAGATAACGAGCCTCGTCTATCACCATTGGCGCTGCTTCGTGATAAGAGGCAAGAAGCAGCAAATCTGCATTTTTCATATAACGGTAGGGATTAGTCTGCTCACCGTAAAAAATTACATTTTCAGCAGCCTTTTCACTTTTTGCAAGATTTTCCAATTCTTCTTTTAAGGCACCGCCGCCAATTACGTGAAGTTTTACTTCAGCGCCGTTTTTCATGCAGTAAGCCACCGCTTTTACAGCACGGTCAATGCCCTTTTCCGCAGAAAGCCTTGCCACCATAACGACATTGACAACGGAGCTGTCGTAAGCTACCGGATTATCAGCTGCCAATAAATTTATTTCATCAAAACGGTGAAAATTTCTGACGGTAACACATTTACCTTCAACCTCCGGAAGCGCCCTGAGAAGCGTTTCCCTGCAACCGTCAGAACAAGCAGCAATAACATCAAACCTTTTAAGCATCTCATTATTCATCCGGTGATTTGCACCGCAGCTGAGATAATCCCCATGTATAAAAGCAATTTTCTTTTTGGCGTTCACTCTCTTTAAAACATAGTTCTGTGTGCCGCCGTAAAAGGACTTCTTACGACCATTGTGCAGAAAGGAAATTGCACAATCGTATTCCTCCTTTAAGCTTGCTTCTCCTGAAAGCAATAAATTCATCGCAAAATTTCCGTTAATCACCCTGCTGATTACAGCAAAAACAGCTCTTAACAGGAAATCTGCAATGTTACTTCTGAATTCTCCCTGACTTTTTCCGAGATAACGGAAAAGGCCTTTGCATTCTTTAACCTTCACACTCTCAGGTAAGCTTTCGGAATAAGCTCCGTTTTTACTGAAAAGCAAAAGTGTAACATCGTATTCATTTACTGTATCTATTGACCACAGCAGATTATACAGGCTTTTCTGTACACCACCGATTTTCATATTGTTGTTAACTATTATGATTTTTTTCATAACTCACATTAATCTATCGCATATTTTTATATTTTTTTATTCCTGTCTTTGTATGCCTCCAGGCTTCCAAAAACGGATAATCACCTAAAAATCTTTTTCTTCTTCTTATCAATTGTAAAAAAGCTATAACCGGTGCGAATTCACCGAAATGACAATAATACGAAGAGCCATAATCCTCGTAATATTTCTGATTATGTCCGACAAACCAAGTTGAATCCCGTCGGTCTGTAAGACTGAGTATGCATTCAGGAACAGCTATAACTCTAAGACCTTTCTCAATACAAGTACGAATGAAAATAACATCTTCACCGGCTGAAAACATACACCCGCCACCAAATAACTGATTAAATGAAATAGCATTTTTGATAACACTCATTCGACGAAATGCTACTCTGACAGCTCCGTATTTTCCGCAGTTGTGAAGCCTGACTCTTATATTTTTATTTGCATTAGATCTTTTAACTCCGTCTGATGAATAAATATTAAATAAAATAACATCAGCCTTCGGATTTTTTTCAAATGCACTTAAAATAATTTTTTCATAATCCTTTTCAAATAAAACATCATCATCTGCCAACAAACATATATCAGCTGTTGAACGAAGCAATGCATTATTCCTGTTAAGTCCTACTCCACGCTCCTGAAAGTCATACCATCGAACATTGTAGCCGTTTTTTGTATACTGACAGTACTCGGTTTTACTGTCATTCTGATTGCAGACTATAATATCGGATTTTATACCTATTTCATCAAGAATTGAATCATCAAGCTGATCCATAGTAGCTAACAGCACTTCAAGTTTCATAATAAGCAACCTTATCCTTTTAAACTATCCCAAACATCATTCCATTGGTCACAAATACTATCCTCACCAAATTTTGTGTTCGCAATTTCAATAGATTTACTTGCAAATGAGTATAGTTTTTCTCTGTCTTTGTAAAGCGTTCTGATTGCGTCTTCTATATCATCTATATATTTCTGAGATTTTTTTCCAGACAAACGCATCTTTTTTTGATGTCCCCACGCAGAAGAATTCGGCATATTATCAGAATTAAAAGTCCAATACAACGGATCTAATGTAAAGCCGTTTACACCGTCTTCCACCATTTCTGGAATGGCATACATTTTGCTGCCGACAACAGCACAACCACCTTTTACGGCTTCTAAAACCGCTAAGGGACAAGAATCATCCGAAGATGGTTGAAGAAAAACCGCACTATCAGCGTAAATCTTTTCCATTTCTTCATAAGAAAATTTAAAATCGCACAGAGTAATTCCGGATGAACTGTTTATTAAATCCATAGTTTCGGGCTTCAAATCAGATACATTTGTTATAACTTTTAAATTAATTTTCAAGCCTTCATTCTGTAGTTTAGAAATAACCTCTAAAACATCTCTTCCGCCCTTTGTGTAAAATCTTTTTCCCTGAACGCAGTAAAGACATTCTAATTTTTCGCTGAAGCACTTTTTTTCAAGCAATTCGGCATTAACGAGTTTATTCCGGGGAACAAGAGGATATATTGTTTTTATGCCTATATTATCAGGCAACTTCATATTGACTTTTTCAAAAGTTAATCGACAAGCATCTGACATACATACCAGATACTTTAAATTCGGATCTTCAAGACATTTACTGAACTTGTTTTTACCCGCAGGAAATCTGAGACGTCCCAATGCATAATGGTATAGCGCAGTAGGATTTTCCAGGTATATGAAATAAGGTTTGTCAGTCTCAAGAAATCTGTTGAAAGAACCGTAAGCATCACAATCTTTTCCGACTGCTTTGATTCTTTGGAATACACCTAAAACATCAAGGAGAGACGATCTTACCAATCTGTTTTTTAATTCCGTATTTTTACTGCTGACTTCATAAAACTGTTCTTTCTGATCGAATTCGATTCCATCAATTCTATCAGAAACATGCTTTAAAAAACCTCGGAGTTTTGTAGCCCAATATATCTTCATAAACCAAACCTTTTATCATACAGCTGAAAAATTCTTATCTTCCATCATAGATTTCAAAATGTCGTTAAATGTCTCCTGAACAGCATTGAATGTGCTTAACCAATCACCGGGCAAGCTCTCAGGGTAAGACTCGAACACAACGGAAACGGGAATTTCCTCTTTCATCTTAAGAATTCCGCAAGCAGTTCCCTCATTATCATTATAATGAACAGTGTAGTTTTTAATTTTTCTTCCTTCTATTTTTGTGTAAAATCGAAGCTGTGAAGCTCCGCCTTCATTAAAGGCTTCGACCTCAATTACGTCCGAGAAAGCAAAAGGATATCTAAAAACACCGTAGGTGGTCTCAAGAGCCATCCACTCTCCTTCTTCGGTAAGAGACATAATTGATAAATTTTCTTTTGCAGTGATCTGCCCGATTCCTGCAGCAGGTGCAGATTCATTGCCACTGCCTAAGCTGTAACCGATAATAATACCCAATGCAAGCATTACAAAGGATAAAAGTATTATTATTCCTAAATCTTTCTTTTTCTTCATAGAAGCACCTTCTTGATATTTTTCTTAACGTATGCTTTTTGTAAGCACACCGAACTCTGTATCTCTGTGATATTCCTCATAATTCTCATAAGACTGATGCAAATCCACCAAAATGACATGCCTTTTATCTTCGCGTTCATCAGCCTCAGGTAAAATCATATAATCACCATAAAGCAACCTTAGCAGCTTGTCATATTCAGCTGAAACAGGATAATAATCATTTTCAAATTTCAGATTTACTTTTTTTGTTATGTAATATCTGGGATAAATGTTTTTGCTGTAGCTTTTTGCCGCGGCAAGAAAAGAATGCACCTCACGGCTGTCAGACCTTCCGCCCTTTGCAATAAAAAGGAAAGGATATAAGGGAAGAAGCTTACATATTAACATAAATATTTTTTTGATAATACTGTCAGTTACATAACCGCGTTTGTCAAGAGATTTGGCAATTACAACCTTTGAAGCAAGAAACTGTATTTTCTTGCCCGAATTACTTTTAAATGCATTATCACAAGGAAAAATGTCAATGTATACACCGTGATGAATGTTCTTATCCTTAGGATGATATTTTTCAAGGCAGGTGGTGCCGTTGAGGCGAAGCTTTGAAAAAAACATCGGCCAATGCTCCGTAAATTCCTTCTGAAGAAAAAATTTTTCTTCGTCTATCACTTCCGGTGCACCTTCAAGAAAACGCTCATAGTCCTCACGCAGCATCAGAATATCCAGATCATCATCCCATGGAATGAAGCCCTCGTGCCTGACTGCGCCTAACATTGTTCCCGCAAATAATATATAAGGTACATCAAGGACCTTACACACTCTGTCAAACTCCTGCAGTAAGGAGTAAATAGCTGACTGATGCTCTTCGAGAGAAGCAACCTCATTGATTTTTTCTTTTGTCACATCTCTCACCTCAGCTTTTAACTATAATATTTTTTTATTCCTCCGACAAAATAGTGGAAAAATAACCTCACACTTTTAAAAAAGGATAAATTCAGATATTCTCTGTAAATTTTCCAGCGATATATCGCACTGTTACGCTTATCAAAGGAACGTGAGCTTGTTATGAGTCTCCACTCTACCAGAACCTGCGAGCAGCTCACAGCCTTATAACCGTCACGAAGGATGTTAAGCCATAAGCAGTAATCTTCGTGATAATAATCTTCTACAAATTTATATTTATCAGCTAACTCTTTAGTCAGAATGACTGTGGAGCAGCCGATGATATTTTCTTTTAAAAGCCCTTCAAATGTAGCAGTCTCGGAAACTATATATGCTGATCTGACAGACTCTCCGTCCTCGTCTACGATGTCGTAGGATGAATAAACAAGATCAGCCTTTTCTTCAACAAGCTTTTTCAACTGAAGCTCTAATTTATCAGGCTTCCAGATATCGTCTGCATCAAGAAACGCAACATAGTCACCCTTACTTAGCTCCAAGCCTCTGTTTCGGGTTCCGGCCGTTCCCATATTATCAGGATTTTTAATAAAGCACACTCTTTCGTCTTCAGCGGCAAGACAATCAAGAATTGCTGCAGTATTATCGGTTGAACTGTCATCAATAACGAACAATTCCCAATTCTTGTAGCTCTGATTCATTACTGAGCGCACGGCAGCTTCTATATAACGCTCGCCGTTATGCACGGGCATAATGACAGATACAAGAGGTTCATATGCATCGTTTGTACGTTCAATCATTTCTTCAACTCCAATTTTTATTCAATCCGCTTTGATAATGCTCTGCTTTGCTCCATAAACTTTACACCTACGCAAACATATATAGGCATAAGGAATAATTCATCAAAAAACAGAAGATCAAGCGCTATCCACGGGCCAAACACTCCCAACAACAAAAGAAAAAGCTGAGCAAAGTCTGATGTTGATATTTTTGTATTGCCCAGAATCGTGCGTATAAAACAGAAAAACCAACCTAAGAAAAATACACAGCCCGTAAGTCCGAACTGGTAAACAGCCTGAATTACAGTATTATGAGAAGATTTCTCATAAATAAGAACTGACGTAAAGCCATTACCGAACAAAAGTAAAAGCGGCTTATCTATAAACGCTTTTATATAATCCATCCACAGCTCTGTTCGTCCTGTTGTGAACTCGGCAAGATTGCTTGTTCCCTTAAAACGAGTAAGTATCATGCCGATAAGATCCGTAAACACTGTTGATGACAACAGAAAAGCCGTTGCAATCAGGAAGGTGAAAATAATCATCAGCTTAGTTGACACTCTTCCTTTTATGAACATAAATTCAACCAGCCAGACAAGGA
Source organism: Acutalibacteraceae bacterium (assembly GCA_045612205.1). GTDB lineage: Bacteria > Bacillota > Clostridia > Oscillospirales > Acutalibacteraceae > UBA6857. The sequence goes on from JAZKYQ010000101.1 coordinate 22,877, forward strand.
AAAGCGCCATTGCAACCAACACAAAGGATTTTGAAACCGCCATAAATCCGCAATATACAAGGGCAATTGCCAAAACAACAACAATTACCACTCTTTTGCTTCTGTTGTTATTAAGAAGCAGAACCAGTATACCGCTTAAGGCGGCAGTTATATGTGCGGAATAAAAATTCGGGTCACCGTAATAGCCTGAGCGTCTGATTAAGCCAAAGCCGAGACTGTTTCCGACAAACCTTGAAACAGACGGGAACACCAGAAGATATTTGGCACTGATGGCTGCAATAACTATTCCTAATGATAAAAAAACCGTTAACCAATATAAGTCATACTGACCGTTGAATTCTCTGACGAGGAAGGGCACCAGAAGAATAGATAAGGAAAAAAGGATAAAACTGTTGTCTATGGAATAACCGCTAAAGGTTTTTACAGCAAGAGCAAGACCTATAAGACAAAGTCCCGGAACAAGGTGATAAACATTAACGTTTCTGATTCCTTTGACAAAATAAATTATGTAAACTACCAAAAGAGAGATTGTGAAAAATGAAATTGTACCCGGCTGAAATTTTATAATTGCTGCAAAGGGCATAAAAAACATCAGCACCGGCACAGCCATACCCTTAATTGCCGCCCAGGCTACCAAGGCAAGGAAAATTCCCAGAGTAGGCAAGAGTAAAATTGTATTACCTAAGGTCTGAACAGCAAGAAGCAGCAAGACTTCTGCAATACAGGCAATAAGAATAAGGGTTTTTGATCTTACAGTTATCATAATACGTTAAATCCTCTTTACATTAAACGGTCAGGCTTTCTCCTTATAGAAGCAAGCTACAACTACTTCTTTAATCATAGCTTCATCAGGATAAAATTCCATGAATTCCTCACCCTGAACTGTTTCACCGTTGATATTGATAATTTCGGAAAGCTCATAAGAAGAAATCGTCTTTACAAGGCTTTCCAGCTTATTTACAGAGCAATCTGAAACAATGTAATCAGTTACTTTAAGCGCAGCCTTCTGTATGAAGGCTTCATCAGCGTCAGCAAGTGCACGTGATTTCTCGTACAAGGCCTCCATATACTGCTTCTGACGCTTCATTCTGTGGTTGTTAGTGGGATTGTCAAGACCGTTTCTTGAACGGACATACTTAAGAGCCTGCTCACCCTTGAGCTTAACCACTTCACCCTGAAGCATTTCAGGATCTATGGCTGAGAAATCATCAAGAATCTCAATTTCCACTCCGCCAATAAGGTCATTGTACACGGAAACAGCATCCATTGTTACAGAAACATAATGATCGATTTCAACGCCCATAAGCAAATTTGAAACAGCATTAGCGGCATTACGGCAGCTGACCTCACGGCCGTTACCGTAGGTATGAGAAAGGGCAAGCTGCTTTCTGACAGTACCTATTTTATCTCCCGCAACACCAAGAACATCCATCGTTACCATTGAGTCACGGTTGATATGAATCGGATAGCAGGTTTTTGCAGAGTGATCTATAACAAGCAGCAAAACAAAGTCTGCCTGCTTATCATTATTGTATCCGCTGTCCTCATTGCCGAACTTATCAAGGCCGAGAAGAAGCATAGTTTCAAGGTTATCCTTGTAAGCATACTGCTTATCATTGTAAGAAAAAGCCTTGTCCAATACTTCCGTGCTCTCCTGAAAACGTCCGTAATCCTTTTCCCACTCCTTGATAAACATGAAAAAAGAAGTTATCAATAAAGCAACTGAAAGAGCAATGATTACTGATTTCAGAATTACTGCTCTTTTGTCTTTTTTATTTTTTATTTTATTCATGATCTGCACTTCTTGGGTAATGTGCAAACTACAGCTGCTGATGCAAGACCGAAGGCTGCCACGATCATCCAGAGGAAAGCGTTTGAGCTGTCGCCTGTTACGGGAGCTGAGTATTTGTCAACAACAAAAGCAAAGCAACCGAGTGCATCTACGATAACAGTAACTGTGCCGTTTTCTGCATCGTATTCGAGAATTTCAATTGACTTCCAGGTTTCGCCGTCGAAGTATAAAAGACCTGCTAAGTTACCTACAGTATCAGCCTTCAATGTAATCTTGAAGCCCTTGTGGCCGTCGTTTTCGTGAGGCTCGCAATCATCATAGCTGACGAAGAAAAGATCGCTTACTGATAAATCCTCTGCATTGAAGCCCTTTGCCTCGGCAATCTTTTTCATTGCGTCTTCTAAAGTCTTGTTGCTTTCTGTTCCTGCAATCTGCTTGTATGCTTTTTCAAGAATTTCGATCTCTTCATCGCTGAGAATGCTTCTGTCTGCGTATGATGTAATTGTAATAGCTGCACTGCAGCCGTCTGTCAGAGTTTCAAACTCCAGAACATCGGGAGCAAGATTTGCTGAAGGGCTTGAAACAAAGCCTGCAAATGCTGTGACGTTAAGTGTGAGTAACATAACTGCCATGATTAAAAGTGCTGTAATTTTTTTCATAATAAAATCTTCCTTTCAATTAATGAAAATTTAATTGGTTTTATTTTGCAGGAACAAGCTGTTCCCATAATTTACATAATCTGCTAAAAAGTCTTCACCGTATTTCTTTTTTATTGCCGAAACAGCAATTCCCGTTTCAGGGGCCCTGTCCGTCATATTATGACAATCAGAACCGATGAAATGTATCTGATTATTACGTATCATTTTCAGCGCCTTTACTTTTGAAGGGTAACCGCTGAAGAAGCTCGCATTGCACTGGAATAAAACACCGTTATCAATAAGCTGCTGAAGGACACCTTTTTTTTGCATTGAAATGTATCTTTCTACATGAGCGAGCACAACGGTGAAGTTAGACCTTCCGGCAAGCTCAATAACCTCATTTATGTCGTACTGAGTCCATCGCCTGAATGGCATCTCCAAAAGCAGCAGCCGGCTTCCCTCTATACGAAGCTTTTTCAGTTCTTCAAGACAGCTTATTCCGTTATAGTATTTAACCTCTGCACCAAGGATGCATTTTATATCGTCGGTCAAATGCGCTTCAAGCTCGGCATAAGCTTTATTCCTTCGCTCAAGAAAGCTGTTCACCGATTCATCGTTTGCGTAAAAATGAGGCGTTGCAATAAAAGCCTTTACTCCTTGCTTTTTAAGCTCGGAAATCATTTTTAAGCTTTCTGAGCAGCTTCTGCTTCCGTCATCCACACGAGGGAGGATATGCGTATGAAAATCAATCATACCACGACCTCCTTTTTAAGGCTTTTTAGGAATTTTAGGAGCTTTAGGAGTATCGTAATTACCATAGGTTTTGTAGTATTTATAGTAACGCTTGTATCTGTATTTGCTGTAATAGCCCTTGCCGCCCTTTGTTTCATTCATAACACAGCCAAGAACATTGACATTTGAAAGTCTCAGCTGTCTGAAGCAGGTTTCAAGCTCTCTCTTTTCAGTATATTCTTCTCTGATAACCACAATCATACCGTCAATATATTTTGAAATTGCAAGAGCATCCGAAACTATGTTAACGGGAGGAAGGTCAACAACTATGTAATCAAAATGTGCCGCAAGACCCTTGAGGGTTGTCTCCATTCTTCTTGAACCGAGAAGCTCTGAAGGGTTCGGAGGTAATGTACCGGCAGGAATGATGTACCAGTTGGGAAGGAAGGGAGATTTGAACTCTGTCAGATCCACAGTTGATTTGCCTCTGAGCATATCGGTCAGACCCGGAGTTGATTCTATTCCCATTTTCTTTGCAACGGAAGGAATTCTCAGGTCACCGTCTATAAGAAGAACTCTTTTTCTGCTTTCTGCCAACACATAGGAAAGATTTACTGCCGTTGTGCTTTTTCCTTCACCTCTCATTGAGCTTGTAACACCAATGATACTGCAGCCCTCGTTTTCAGGCAAGGTAAAAGAGAGGTTAGTTCTCAGAAGCTTATACTGCTCTGTTGCAGTGAATTCAAGATTTCTGTGAAGGGTTTTCTGACTGTCTGCAATAGAGAAGAGACCTTTTTTGTTTTGTTTTTTCATTGTTATCTCCTCCCTTACTTATTGTCAGTATCTTTCTTGTAATAGTATCCGTACTTCTTTGTTCCCGCATCCAGAAGGTCAGGAATCTTTGCAAGGATGGGATACTGGTATGTCTTGATGACATATTCCTCGTCATGAACCGTATTGTCCATAAGTGCGGTTATGATTAAAGCTACAACTGATGCAATAGCACCGAGCATAAAGCCTACCACTGTAAAAATTGTAATGCTTGGAGCTACCTTTTCTGTATTGGCAACGGCTGAGTCAACAACCTCCATGGAAGCACCTTCAACAATTTCTGCAACACGCTGAGGTAAAACCTTTGCTATACCGTTAGCAATTTCCTTTGCGTCATAGGGATTTTCACAGGTTACGGTAACCTGCATAACCTCTGTTTCGTTAACCGGTGCAGACTCAATCATATCGTAAAGGTCCTCCCAGGTATAGTCGACACCTGTAAGCTCAATGAGTCTGTTGAGCGTTGTACGGTTTTTCAGCAAAACCGTGTAGGTTTTAGCAAGGCTCTGCGCAGCTGTAAGCTCCGATGAGCTGATACTGAAGCCGAGATCACCTACATCAAAAGAGCTGTTGTTAACGTAAAGCATAATTGATGATGAATATGTAGGAGTGATGGCAAAGGCAGCAAGGCAAAAACCGATTACCGCAGTCAGAATACTTGAAACGGCAACAAGCCACACCTTTTTCCACACAACCTTAATTATGTGAGCCATATCAATCACATAATAATCTTTAGTTACTTTCTCTGCATTTGCATTATTATCCATTTGCAATGCTCCTCCTGATTATCATTTTGTATTACTTAAAATCAATTTAAAAATCGTAAATCAAACAGACAAAGCATTAAACTATATATGATTCGCCCATTATCTTAGCTATTATAATACACTTTGGATTTTTTAGCAACATTTATTTAACACTTTTTATATAATTTTATATTTTCGTTGCAATTGACAAAAAATCACTTTCTCTTTTTATGCTTTCGTAATATTTGACATTACTTTTTGTCTCAATTCTTTGTCTTTAAGCTAAGCTTCAACCGTACAGAGCCTTGTGCAAAAGGATATAATGATGCACTTATAAAGAAAAAGCAGATATCGTTAAGCTGATGCTTAAAATACCTGCTTTTATCGTTAGGGTTTTGCTCCGCTTAGCTCAGGAGCACCTTCAGTTTTACTCACCTAAATTAATTTTAATTCCGCCGCTGCCGCCTGCTGAGGCCTGAGGCATATAAGGAATAAGTCTCTGTGCAAGGCTTATTGCGGGCATTGACTGAACATAAACCTTGCCGGGACCTGAAACAACAGTGTTGAACAGACCTTCGCCGCCGAATAACTTATTCTTAAGGCCCTTTACGGACTGAATTTCCATTGTGCAGCTTTCGGTCATTGCGGCAAGGTAGCCTGTGTCAAGGATGATGCTTTCGCCTGCCTGAAGGTCATACTCCTTGCAGTAGCCGTCGATTTCGATGAACACAAGGCCGTCGCCTGTAACCTTCTGAAGAACAAAGCCTTCACCGCCGATGAGACCTGCACCTAACTTCTTCTGGAAGTGAACTGAAAGCTCCAGACCCTTTTCCATTGCAAGAAAGCCTGACTTCTGAAGGATGATGCCGTTACCGGGAGTTACATGGTAAGGGATAATTTTGCCGGGAAGAGTTGCCGCAAAAGCAATCATTCCGTTTCCGCTTGCCGGTGTATATTCGTTCATGAAAATTGACTCACCTGCAAAAATTCTGCCGAGAGCCTTTTTAAAGCCGCCGCCTGAGTTGGTTTCCATTCTCATATTGGGAGTCATCCAGCTCATTGCACCGCTTTGTGTGCAAAGGGTTTCGCCCTGCTCGGGATAGCATACAAGCACGGGAAGGCTTCCGCCTTCAACCTCATATTTAATCATAATGATTATCTCCTTTTTTCAAATCCCCGCCGGAAATTCCTCCCCGGCGGTATTGTTTTAATTAATTTATGCCACTACGAATAACTTAACGAGGGTAACAAAGAGTCTGATAAGAATTCTGAGAGCGCAGATGTATTCACCGTAAGGTCCTTCGTGAACATCGCCGCCACAGTCAGGACATACATCCTTGATTACTTCTTCGCAGTCATCACAAGCCTTGTCGCCGTCCTCGTCAGTGTGGTCAAGCTTTGAGCCCTTGTCTGTCACTGTGTCTGTTGCACCGCAGCCGAGAACGCATTCAGCTGTCTTTGTGCCGTCAGCTTCACAGGTTGCATCACCGTTTGACTTATACTCAAGGAAGATATGCTCAAGAGCAGGGATTTCCTTTTCATCAGCTTTACCGCAACCGTGGTCACAGTAAGCAACCTTCTTGCCTGCCTTTTCACAAGCAGACTCTTCAACTACCTCATAATTTGTAAAGGAGTGAGTGAGAGCTGAATTTTCAACTTCTCTTGTAAGCACCTCACCGCAAAGGGTACAGGTTGCTGATTCAATTGCATTAGCTTCACACTTTGCTTCTTCGGTTACTACATAATCAAGACCGTTGTGAGTACCGTTGAGACAGTTTTCAACCTTAGCATAGATTACGTCCACTCTTGCCTTTAACTCGTTAAGCTTTTCTTCATTATCCTTTAAGGAACCTTCAATACCCTCTGCTTCATTTATAATATCCATTATTTCGGCTTTGATATCATCGGACAATGAATTTGAAATACGCTGATATTCTTCTACACCGTATTTTTCTATAATCTCCTTTTCAATTGATGTGGTGTACTTATTAATCTCTGATATACCGTTAACCTTAACGGCTGAGCCGTCTTCGATAGCTTCATCAAGCTCTTCAACAGCATCCATAAGCTCATCAACATCGGCCTTGCTTGCAGAAGGATCCTTCTTCATTTCTTCAAGTTGAGCCTTGATTTCCTCAAGACCTGCCTTTGCTTCCTCGGTAAGATTTACATCACTGAGCTTTTCGTCAAGCTCTTCGATTGCTTCGTCGATTGCTGTGTAATCAGCCTTAACTGCTGAGCCGTCCTTAAGACCTGCTATGAGTTTTTCAAGCTGATTTTCTAAATCAGAAGAATTTACGTAATAATCATAAGCATTCTGATTGTAGCCGGGGTTATTAGAATTGTTTTTATAGAAATTAACAGCATCAGCGTAAATAACAGAGAATGAAGAAATAATGTTTTCAGGGTTGTTATCAACAAGTGCATTAATCTCATTAAGAAGAGATACAAGATATGAGAAGTCAGCCTTTATATACATACCATCGGCAATACGTGCTTCAAGTTCTACAAGCATATCATTAACATTCTTTGTCATTGAAGCAAGCATTTCTTTTTCAAAATCAAGATCAGTATAAACCCTGCTATATGCTGCATTTCTGTTACCTCTAAGCGAATTGCTCATTGACGCCTTGGGAGTAGGGATAATGTCATCACGAGCAAGAAGAAGTTCAAGCTTTGCAGCAGTTTCATCAAAGAGCTTATAGCCTTCGTGATTACGCTCTACCTCTTCTACCGGGGTCAAAGGACCGCAAACGACACAGATTAACTGCGCTGTACCCTTACCCCATGTTCCGTCAGCATTCTGTACTGGACGAATAATGTCATAGTATGTTTCCTCGTGGGGACATTCGTAACCACAAAGGTCACATACGCCCTCAGTATATGCATGACCGTCGGGGTTGGGTTCACCGTAGTATTTTTCACATACAGCACACTTGTAACCAAGACAGTTGTAAATGTCACCTTCGGTATGGTTTTTTATTACATAAGCATTGTCAATCGATGTTTTACCGGTTGTGTCAATTGCATTTCCCTTATAATCATAATATCCTGCACAAGGTGAAAGTATTGAATCAAGAGTAATACCTGAAGCAACACCCAAGCTGTAAAACATACCACCCTCAATGGTACAAGGAGCACCAATATAAACTGCAAGATGAATTTCACCGCCACCAACAGAGTCTCTGATAGTCACATTATCATAAATCTTTATAGACCTGCTTGATGCTGTTATTATATTGAAACCATTAAGGTCATATGTAAGCTCTTTGCGGATTTCAATAGTATATGCAAAAACATTTCTGAGTAATGTTATAACATCTCCGTCCTGAGCAGCATCATAAAGTGCCTGGAAGCCTTGAATATACGGATTATCATAATAAAGCAGTTCACCGTTTCTGTTGATTTCAAATGCTAATTCAGCGGAGCAGTCGTCACACTTATTGTTCTTATCCGCATCCTTATGGAATATTTCTTTTGGAAGTTCTTCGTATGTTGTGTAATCACAAGTTGTGCAGTATTCGTAAGCTTCATAACCCGCTGCTGAGCAAGTGGGAGCTTTTGCTTCTGCCTGAACAAGAGTATCTTCGTGAGAAGCTATCTGTTCTTTTGCACCGCAAGTACACTCCTTCCAGTGCTTTTCGCTGTCGTACTTCCATTCACCTGTAAAGTCGCAGGTGTGAAGAGTTGTGCCGCAGTATTCACAGGTGTTACCTGTCTGTCCCGGGTGGAAACATGCATATCCGCAGGGACAACTGCTGTCAGTGAAAGAATGGGTGTGCTCTTTAACTGTGCAAGCCTTACTGAGCGCTTTAACACTTGAGGAAACTACTTCACCGTCAGAATTATAAAAGGCGTAGCCATCCTTAACAAATTCAGAAAGCTCATTGATACGTCCGCCATCCACTGCGAAACCATCAAGAAAAGTACCGCCGCTTAAGCAAACGTCTCCGCCGACATAATATATCGAGCCGCTTATTGTTCCGCCTTCAATATTTATAACAGATCCGTCATAACAAAGGATTGTCTGCTCAGCGGCAGTTGATATTACCGAATTTTTTACCGTAATTGTGCCGTTTTCCGTCGCCTTGATTGCAGCTGATCCCGAATAATCCCAATTGTTGTAATTCTCTATTTTTACATTTGCACCGTCAATTATTACTGTGCCTGCTTCAGCACCTATACCACAGAAGCCTTTATATGTACCGCCGTAAATATTAGCATTTGCATTATAAGCATCAATTGCATAGCCTTCACCGCCGTCAACAACAGCAGTACCTACACTGTCTATAAAGTCAATCTCACTCTTATACAGGCTGAATACCAAGGCCGGGCTGTTAAGCTTTTTACCGTTAAGATCAATAGTAAAGCTGCCGCCCTCGATATAAGCAAAATCATTCGCTCCGTAACCGCCAAAATTTATATCCTGCAGAACAGTTACAAGTGCTCCCTCATTTTCAGACCTACGTGCCTCGTCAATCGCGTCCTCAAACGTTGAAAAATACTCCGGCTGAGCGCCCTCAAGAGTAAGCATTGCTACAGCATTATTTTTACCGCAGATTGTGCAAACGCCCGTCTGACCTGCGTGGTCACAAACAGCGCCGCATCCGTTTGCACAGATGCCGTCAAGCTTTGACCAGTCATGAGCATTCGGGTCAGCTTCGCCGTAAGTCTCACCGCAGATTTCACACAGGAAGCCCTTGCAGGTCTGTTTACCGCTTGTGTTCATATTATGTGAGCAGTACCAGACCTTGTCATCGTAATGATAGGTATCGCAATCCGATGGGATAGGCATAAACGTTCTGTTATCATAGTTATCGCCTCCACCGCCGACACCAGAACTACCACCGTAGCCAAAACCACCGCCGATTTCCACACACATCAGGGTAGCAATAGTCGGAATTTCATATTTATGCAAAGCATTATTCGTAATTGTATCAACACTGATCAGACTTACATCATTTCCGTTTGCATCCTTCAGATAAACATCAAAAGCTTCGCCGGCTACATTATTGCCGCCATCTTCAGCGATATAAATGATTCTCTTTTTTTCACCGCAGATTTCGCACTCGTATATTCCGTCGTTTTCAACAAAGCTTGTACCAAGCTGATGTGAGCAGTACCATGTTTGGGTAGCTGCTTCGTAATAATCAACCTTTTCCGGAATTGCCCCCTCATGGGTACCATTATTAGAGAAATCGAACCAATATGAAGCCGCATCAACAGAAATCCTATAGAGATCAAAATTATCCTCTATAGATTCAAACTCATAGGGCAGCTCGTTGCCCATACTGTCGAAAAACATTTTCTGAAAGTTCCCCGCATGCCGGCCAAAATCCCAATGAACATAGATTGTTCTGGTTTCACCCTCAGCCGCAAAAGCAAAGGGTACGCTTGTCACAATCATTAAGATTGCAACGATGATTGATAGGGTTTTCTTTAATGTTTTACTCATTATTTTTTCTCCTTTCGGGATTAAAATTGTTTTGTGATTTATATTAACGCCTTTCGGCATTTTTTCTTCAGCCAAGATTTTCGTGAGGTTTGATGTCAAGCTCTTCAAAAACATCTGTAACTGTTTTTTTCGCAAGAGCTTCAAAGTCAATTTTTTTCATAAAATCTTTTACCTCTTGGATTTTTCCCTTATCAAGGTCATAGATTTTAAGCATTGTTGACAGCAGTCTGTCTGTCTTTGATTCAAGGGTGAAGTACATATCGCAGGGTACTGACATATAGGCTCTCATAATACCCATCGATGCGATTTCAAGCTCATAGAAATCCTTAAGCTCAAAGGACGGGAACATATCTCCGAACTCTTTCAGGAGCATTTCTGCCCTTCTTCTGAGCACCTCTTCACTCGTCTTCGGCATTGAGTAAGCCGAAAGATAAAGGTTTCGCATAACCTCATTCATTTCTGCCATATAAATCTGCAGAATCTCGTTTGCAATAAAGATAAGCACCTTGTCGTCGGTAAGCTTTTTTGAAACAGAATCGGAAGCCTGTGTCACCCCGTCAAGGAATTTTGTCACAAGGTTAACAAGAATTTCTTCCTTGCTGTTCATTTCGTAAATGATGACTCTTTTGCTCACTCCCGACAGCTTTGCTATATCCATCAGAGTCGTTTTTTCAAAGCCCTTCTGAATAAACAGAGCAGTTGCCGCCGTAAGAATCTTTCTGTATAGCTCCTTTGTTTCGGCTTCATTTCTTATGTTCGCCAACCGATCACCTCTTTTTTTCGTACGCGTTGCGTACCGTGGTTCGTTTTCATTACGATATTAACACAATTTGACCTTACTGTCAATGGATTTTTTACACTTTGTAATAATAAATGAGAATGGTACAGGGAGACCACGTGGGGAACTCTCTGATAGTAGTAAGTAGCGAGTAGTAAGTAGTAAGGAACCCCTCCGTCTTTGCCTACGGCAAATCCACCTCTCCTTTCAGGTAATGTCATTAACTTAAGGTTTTAAACAAAAAACTCCCGTGGGAGATGTCAGTCGAAGACTGACAGAGGGCATTAGAATGCGTCGCAGACCCTTAACTTTTGCCCGTTATGGGCAAAAAT
>JAZKYQ010000102.1:0-11538 GCA_045612205.1 Acutalibacteraceae bacterium
TTCATCAACGGTGAAATCAAGGAAGAACTTTGCAATGTCAACCATACAGTTGTCCTCGTCCATAACGATGAGACCGCCTGAACCCATCATACAACCGATGGCTGTGGGGTTATCGTAGTCAATGGGAGTATCCATAAGGTGAGCAGGGATACATCCGCCTGAGGGACCGCCTGTCTGAGCAGCCTTGAACTTCTTGCCACCGGGAATACCTCCGCCGATTTCCTCAACAATTTCACGAAGAGTTGTACCCATGGGAATTTCAACAAGGCCGGTGTTTTTGATTTTACCGCCGAGAGCAAATACCTTTGTGCCCTTTGATTTTTCAGTACCCATTGATGCAAAGAATTCAGCACCCTCACGGATAATAGTGGGAATGTTGGCAAAGGTTTCAACGTTGTTTTCTGTGGTGGGCTTGCCGAAAAGACCCTTTACTGCAGGATAGGGAGGACGGGGTCTGGGCTCACCGCGGTTACCTTCGATTGAGGTCATAAGGGCAGTTTCTTCACCGCATACGAATGCGCCTGCACCGAGCTTTACATGAAGGTCAAAGTCGAAGCCTGAGCCGAAGATATCCTTGCCGAGAAGACCGAGCTCCTTGGCCTGGTTGATTGCAAGCTGAAGACGTGCAACAGCAATGGGATATTCGGCTCGGACATAGATGTAACCCTCTGTTGCGCCTGTGGCATAGCCGCAGATAGCCATAGCTTCAATGATGCAGTGGGGATCGCCTTCAAGAACGGAACGGTCCATGAATGCACCCGGGTCACCTTCGTCAGCGTTACATACAACATATTTCTGATCAGCCTGATTTGCAGCTGTGAAGCTCCATTTGAGGCCGGTTGAGAAGCCGCCGCCGCCACGACCGCGAAGACCTGAATCCTTGACAATCTGTATTACCTGCTCGGGAGTATATTCGGTAAGGCACTTTGCAAGGGCCTGATAACCGGCGTAAGCGATATATTCATTGATGTCCTCGGGATTGATAACACCGCAGTTGCGAAGAGCAATTCTCTTTTGCTTTTTGTAGAAATCGGTGTCGTTGAGGCCTTTGATTTCTGTGGGAGTTACTGTCTCCTGGTAAAGAAGACGCTTAACCATACGGCCCTTGAGAAGATGTTCTTCAACGATTTCGGGAACATCCTCAACCTTTACCTCTGAATAGAAGCAGCCTTCGGGATAAACAATCATAATGGGTCCTAATGCGCAAAGACCGAAGCAGCCTGTGCGGATAACCTGAACCTCATTTTCAAGGCCCTTTGCCTTGATTTCAGCTTCCATAGCTTCGATGATTTTCTGTGAGTTTGAGGAGGTACAACCGGTACCGCCACAAACAAGAACGTGGGAACGATACATTTAGTTTTCCTCCTTATTTTTTAAGTGCGCCTACAGTGTATTCTGCAACGGGATTGCCGTTGACGATGTGCTCGAGAACGATCTTTGCAACCTTTTCTTCTGTAAGCTGAACATATGTTACTTTTTCCTGACCGGGAACAAGAACCTCTGCGATGGGCTCGTACTGGCACATACCGATGCAGCCTGTCTGAGCAACGGTAACGCCCTTGAGGTTACGCTTGGCAATTTCTTCAACAAATTTGTTCATAACGGGTCTTGCGCCTGCTGCGATGCCGCAGGTAGCCATGCCTACAACGATTCTTGTGATTTCACCGGAATCCTCTCTTGTGGTCATCTGTGCTTTTGCCGCGTCTCTTAAAGCCATAAGCTCTGCAAGTGTTTTCATTAGTGTATTACACCTCCGTAAGTAGTTTGGTATTGTCGGTTATATAGTCTCTGAGCCAGGCGGAAACAGAGGGTTCGCTGAAGGGAACATCTCCGAGAATTTCCTTAAGGCTCCTTGTGTCAAGACTGAAGGATTTTCCGTCAACACTTCTTGTGTAGAGAAAATCTGTTTTTTGATTCATTGTTATGAGTGTGACCATGGTTGATGTCATATCGCCCACGGGAATAAAGTCAAGGTGGTCGGTACTGAAAAAGGCTTTTACCCTTGTGCCGACGCTGACTTTGCTTTCAATTTCAAGATGACCGCCTGTCATTTCCGCCGCCATTTTGAAAAGGGGAATGCCCATTCCTACCTTTCTTGTTGTACGGGTTGTGAAAAAGGGGTCCTGCACGGATTCAAGCTGCGCTTCTGTCATCCCCTTGCCGTCATCGTAAATACCGATGAACAGCTCATGTTTTTCGCTGTTTTCTTCAAGGATGATTTCAATAAGGGATGCATTTGCGGAAATTGAATTTTGTGCAATATCAAGAACATTAAGTGAAAGCTCTCTCATTATTCGTACTTTGCAAGAATGCCCTTGACGTCAGCGGCTGTGATTTTGCCGTAAACATCATCGTTGATTGTGATAACGGGAGCAAGTCCGCAAGCACCGATGCAACGGCAGGCGGTAAGTGAATATTTTCCGTCACTTGTGCATTCCTCTGCGTTGATGCCAAGCTGAAGGGAAAGCTCGTCAAGGATTTCCTGAGCGCCCTTAACATAGCAGGCTGTACCGAGACAAACCGAAATAGCATATTTTCCCTTTGGTGAAAGTGCAAACTGAGCATAGAATGTTGCAACGCCGTAAACCTTTTCAAGAGGCACGTTCATTCCGTCAGCAATCTTCTGCTGAACCTCAAAGGGAAGGTAGCCGTAAATTTCCTGAGCTTCCTGCATAACGTGCATAAGCATGCTTACGTCGCCTGTACATTCAGCAATTACACTGTCAAGCTTAGCAGCCTGCTCGGGTGTATCCTGAAACGGGATTTTGCTGATTTTCTTAAGCATTTAATTTCCTCCTTATAAACGGGTGTTCCGTTAAACTTTGCGGGATTGAACAACTTTTTAATTTTAAAAAGTGTATAATTATCCATACTGTTTTATGATATCACAAGTATTGTATATTTGCAACAATTTATCAGTAAAAAAGCTTGAATTATTGTACAAAAAACAGTAAAAGTTTTTCGTCAAAATTACCATTAGAAATAAAAAGAGGGACTGCGCTTAATGAACAGTCCCTGTATATTATCTCTGCTTTCCGAGAATAGCCTCGAGGCTTTCAAAGCTTTCCTTTTCGTCAAAGGTATGGTAATGGATTTCAAGCACATCACCTGCATTGATTCCCGTGTGGGAATGGTGGTGTCTTGAAGGCTTTTTCTCTACGGAAAGAACGGTACATGTCGGTGGCCAGAGGATGTCTCGGATTTGCTTTCCTTCAGCAAAGGAATCCTCTGCAACGGTGAATTTTCTGTCGATGATTTTTTCGGGTTTACCCTTTCTGAGCTTTTTAAGCTTGCTTTCAATAACAATATCGGTAAAGTCGTGTACACCGAGGGTTTCAACAGTTATATAAGCTACGGTAACACCTGCCATTACGGGGAGAAGGTTGTTTATTGCTCCGAGCGCTTCAATTGCAAAAACCGTTGCCATAATCCGTCTGCGTGAGGTTGTTGCAAGGAATGAAACGATGCCGATTACAACTATGACAGTGTAGTACTCTTCAGAAAGAAGACCTGCTGAAATCATAAGCTTTGCCGAGAAGCCGCCGATAATGGCGCCAAAGCAGAGCATGGGAACGAAAAGGCCGCCTGTTACACCAATGTTATTTGCAACAAGAATCATAATTGCCCTTACACACAAGCAGATAACAAGCAGCTTTATTGCTGCGTGACCTTCAAGAATTTCTTCGATTATAAGATCTCCCGAGCCGAGAAAATCAGCGCTGAAAAATCCTATGATTGCCGTTGCAACAAAGACGGTTATTACCTTGACGGATAAGGGAATCCGTGAAAGCTTTTTTTCTATAAAGGTGTGAATAAGGCTGTAAAGCTTTGTGAAAGCAGTTCCCGAAAGTCCGCACAAAAGTCCGACTATAACAGCTGCCCGGATGCAGACAAGAGGCATAACCGCTTCGGTGGAAAAGTGGAACATAGAGCTGCTCAGACCGGCAAGGGGACAAAGAAGCTGCATAACTGCAGTGCTTGTTACGGCACTTACTGCCGAGGTCATAAACAGGGTAGGAGAAAAACGGCTGTGAGCCTCCTCAAAGGCAAAGAATATAGCGGTAAGAGGTGAGCCAGTTGCTGCGGCAAAGCCTGCCGAAGCTCCGCCTGTCATAATGAAACGCTCCCAGGCAAGATGCTTTTTAGCAAAGATTTTTACCGTGCCTTTACCGACAGCAGTACCCATCTGTACTGCAGGTCCCTCTGTACCAAGGGGGATTCCGCAAAGATAAGTCATAAGAGCTGACGGAAAAAGAAGAAAAATGCTCGTAAGCCAGTTGAAGGAGGTAAGTCCCCGAAGCAGTGTTATTGCTGTGGGTATACCGCCGCCTCTGCTGCTTGGGGAAAAGTGAAGTATCAGTGATGCGACACCACCGAGAACTGCGACTGCGATAATCAGCAAGGGAAGAAATGAGGGATTGTCTCTTACATAGGTGTACAGCTGCTGAGAAAGAGGGACAACCTTTGACACTGCAAGCTTGAAAAGAAAAATCAGGCAGGCGGTGAAAAAACCGGTAATTCCCGAATAAAGCACGCAAGGCAGAAGTATGTTTTTGATGTAGGTAAGTCGTGATTTTTCCATTTTAGCGCTTCCTTTGAAATAGGGTATTACATTCAAAAAAGAGACAGGCATTCAGCCTGTCCTTTAATTGTTGTTATTCGAGTCCGAGAAGATCCTTGAAAAAGTCTGCAATGAGAGTGAAGATATAAGTAAGATCCTCCCAGAACATAAGCACGCCCCAATCGGGTTCGGGTACTACATAGATGTCTTCATTTGTGTTTTCCATTATAATTTCCTCCTTGTCAAGATTTTTAATCTATATACATTATATATTCCCATTAACATTTTGTCAATAATTTTAAAAAGATTTCCTTCAGCTGTCAGCAGTCAGCTTTTTCTGAAGCTTCAGACCTATAATAAGAAGCAATGGGAAGATTACGGCAAAAAGCAGACCGAGGGAAAGCTTTCCACCGGAAAGAGAGGTGATTTTTCCCACCGTTGCAGGTCCTGAGGTGCAGCCGAGGTCACCGAAAAGAGCAAGCAGTGCAAAAAGTGCAGTACCGCCCTTCGGGATTTTCTCTGCGGCAAGAGAGAAGGTGGCAGGCCACATAATTCCCACGGAAAGTCCGCATAACGCACAGCTGATAAGAGAAACGGCAGCTACGGGAGAAAGAGCCGCTACAAGATAACACAGAATGCATAAAGCACCGCTTACGGTCATAATTCCGGTAAGGGATATTTTCTCCGAAAGCCTTGCATAGCCTACTCGGGCAAGGCCCATAAGGGCGGCAAAAAGGCAAGGGCCGAGAAGGTCGCCGACAGTCTTTGAAACCTTAAGGCCTGATTCTGCGAAAAATGACGCCCACTGACTCATGGCAATTTCACTTGCTCCGGCACAAAGCATAATAAGGGCAAAAACGTAAAACAGCTTTGTTTTTAAAAGACCCCTTACACCGAGACCTTCACCCTCGGCAAGTAAATCGGGAACGGGCACTAAGGTGAAGAATATGCCGTTTGCAAAAGGAACAAGGGCCCACAATAAGGCAAGATAACGCCAGCTTTCAGTGCCGAAAAGAACAAAGTAAACCGTTGAAAAAAGCACAACGAGCATCTGTCCCCAGCAGTAAAATGAGTGAAGCAGACTCATCTGAGCCGCTTTTCTTTCACCGGGGCAGGCTTCAACAATGGGACTTATTATAACCTCAATCAGTCCGCTTCCGATTGCATAAATAATAACGGAGAGTATGATTCCGGTATAGGGCTCAAAAATAAAAGGAAAAACACTCAGCCCCGAAAGACCTGTGAAGGCAAAAATATGAGCCAGAACAGCGGAGCTTTTGTAGCCTAGCTTATCAATAAAGGCGGTTGAAGCAAGGTCAATGAAAAGCTGAACACCGAAGTTTATCACAATAAGAAGTGATATTTTGTCATAGCTCAGACCGAAGCTCTCCTGAAAGGTAAGAAACAGCAAGGGCAGGAAGTTATTGATTATCGCCTGAACGAAGTAACCTGCATAACAGGCATAAAAGGTGAATCTGTAATTATTTCTAAGGGACATTTTTATCTCCTTCAGTTTTGTTTAGGAGATAATAACATACTATTTGTTTTTCTTCAACTGTTATTAAGATTTTTGAAACATCATATTGAAAAAATGAAAAATATGCTATATAATTTATCTGAAATCAGACTTAATTAAAAGGAGGAAAAATAAAATGTCTGTTATCAACAAAATAATCGCATTTGTTACTGCTGTTATCCTTTCTGTTTACGGTTTCATCGGTATCAACAAGAATGTCAGTGATGACTACACCGAGGGTAAATACAAAAACGTTATCCTTATGATCGGTGACGGTATGAGCTTCAACCACGTTGACGCAACCGAAAAGCGTTTCGGTACTGATCTTGTGATGAATAATATGCCTGTTCAGCTCAAAAGCGACATTGACTCATTCATCGTTCCTGCAACTGACTCTGCTGCAGGCGGCACAGCTCTTGCAACAGGTATGAGAGTATGGATCAACTCAGTAGGTGTTTATCCCTTTGATCCCTTCTCATATGATGATATGAACGTGCCCATCAGCCTCGGTGAGCTTGTAAAGGCTCACGGCAAGGCAACAGGTGTTGTTACAACCGATAAGACTTCAGGTGCAACTCCTTCCGATTTCTCTGCTCACGTTTATGACAGAGGTATGGAAGAGGAAATCTGTGCTGACCAGCTCAAGAACGGCTTCGATCTCATCTGGGGTGGCGCAACAAAGAGCATCAACAAGGAAAACACAGCTGCAAACGGCTGGACTTACATCAGCAACGAGGATGAAATGAACGCTCTTGAAGCAGGCTCACGCTCCTTCGGTCAGTTCAACTTCAGCGATCTTTACAATTGCACAAACGATTACAACACTCCCACTATCGAGGAGATGACAACAAAGGCAATTGAGCTTCTCGATTCTAACGAAAACGGCTTCTTCCTTATGGTTGAGGGTGCTTGTATTGACAAGTTCTCCCACGACAATGTTTTTGAAGGCGCAACAATGTGCACAAGTGAATTCGATAAGGCTGTTGCCGCTGCACTTAAGTTTGCAGAAGAAGACGGTGAAACCCTTGTTGTTGTAACTGCTGACCACGGTACAGGCGGACTTACACTTAACGAGGAAACAGGCGAGTACTACTTTACTCATGATACTCACGATATTACTGATGTTCCTGTTTATGTTTCAGCAGAGGATGCAGGCTTTGTTTCAGGCATCGAAATTGCAAACCGCAGCATTCCCACTCAGATTGCAAGAGTAATGGGTTACGATAAGTCAGCCTTCCCTGCTTCAATTGCAAGCCTCAAGTAACAGCAGTCAGGGATGTCTTCGGCATCAGGCTGCAGTTTAAGTTAAAAACCACAGAGTCAGCAATTAAGCTTTCTCTGTGGTTTTTCTTGTTACTTGCTACTTACTACTTGCTACTTACTACTCAGAATATCAGTCCTGCTTACCCTTCTGGCCGTAGTAAACCCACTGACCGATGTTTTCGGGCTTGATGAAAACTCTTACTCTTTCCTTGAGATCATAGAGCTTTGAGCTTTTTGCTTCAATTGCGTTAGCGCACATAAGTGAGAAGCTGTCAAGCTGCTGACGAAGCTCAAGCTTAGGATCAACCTTCATTGTAACGGTCTTGCTTTCACCGGGAAGAAGATCGAAGTAGTTGTCTGAAAGGGGAAGAGTGGAAAGGCTGCTTTCGATTCTTACAAGTCTTGCAAAACGGTCACTCTTTACGGTGATTACGATTTCATCATCCGCGGCTTCTGTTTTTATTGTAAGCTCGGGCTTTGTGAGCTGAAGCTCCTTTTCGGGCTTGAAGAGGTAGGTCTTTTCGTTGATGAGCTTGCCGTCCTTATAAAGCTCCGCCTTCACGCCGATACGGGTAAGGTCGAGCTTGCTTTTAAGCTGCTTTTCATAGATTGTGAAGCACTCGTAATTTTCAAGTGCATCCACCTCAAAATCTCTGCTCTTTTCCTGAATGAGACCTTTTTCAAAGTCGAAGATTTTGCATTTGAGGGTAAGCTTCTGCTTCTTTGGCTTGTCGTTGAGTATGATAAGCTTAACCTTGCCGTCCTTGTCCTCGATTGAAACGGAAACGGGAGCATTGAAATGCTTTGCTCTGTACTGAAGAGCCTTGTAGTTTCCGTAATAGTCAAGGCTTGACCAGGAGCAGACACCCCAGCAGTCATTGAACTGCCAGTAAATTGAACCGTTACATCTGCCCTTGTTGCGTCTCCAGTGCTCTGTTGCATCGCTGATGCATTCAAGCTGAGTTACCTGTGAAAGGTAAACGAGGTCCTCAAAGTTCCCGGGAAGACGGAAGCGTGATGCAATGTAGTAAAGCATCTTATCGTTACCGGAATTACACTTCTGATGAGCCATGAATACGGGGGAGTGAATGTCGTAATCCTTCTTTTCTGCAAAGGTGCGGATTGTCTTGATGTCGGGAAGTGACTCGAAGCCGAATTCACTGCAGAAGCGTGTCATTCTCTTGCGGTAGTATTTCATGTTCTGAAGGCCGTGCCATACTGCCCAGAGATGTATGTCGCCGTAGTTATCGCTGTCAACATCCTTCATATGACCTGTTCCGCAGGGAGAGCCGGGAATGAAGGGTGTGTCCTCGTCAAACTTTCTTACCTCTTCGGGAAGAATGTTGTGGAAGAACTTCTCTGTCCACTTGATGTACTTCGGGAAGTTGAGCCAACCCATTGCCATGGTTTCGATTTCGTTGTTACCGCACCAGAGAGCAAGTGAAGCGTGGTGGCGAAGTCTCTTTATGTTATATTCAATTTCATTTTTTACATTGTTAAGGAAGGCCTCGTCAAAGAAGGGATAGGCCTGACAGGCAAACATGAAGTCCTGCCAGACAAGGATGCCCTTTCGGTCACAAAGAGCATAGAAGTCGTCGCTTTCGTAGTAACCGCCGCCCCATACTCTTATCATATTCATGTTTGAATAAAGAGCTGTGTCGAGAAGGTATTCAACCTTATCCTTTGTAAAGCGTGTGGGGATTGAGTCACCGGGGATGAAGTTGGCACCCTTTATGAAAAGAGGCACACCGTTGAGAATGAAGCGGAAGGTTTCACCGTATTCATCCTTGCTGCGGTCAAGCTCGATTGTGCGAAGACCGATCTGCTTTTCAAGCTTGTGGAGAGCTTTTCTGCCTTTTTTAAGCACAGCCTTTACTGTGTAAAGAGCCTGCTCGGTTTTGCCGTTCATTTCATATGTCCACCAGAGCTCGGGATCAGTTACGGTGAACTCTGCCTCGGTGCCCTTGAGCTTTGTTTCTTTTCCGTCAGGTGAAACAAGGCTGATTTCCGCCTTTTCATCCTCGTTGAACTCTCCTTCGAGCTTGACGGAAACAGTAAAGCTGCCGTCGTCGTTCTTCTTCTGACGGATTTTCATATCGGTGATTTTACCTTCACTTCTCATTTCAAGATAAATTTCATCACCGATGCCGCTTACGGGAAGCACAGGGCCCCAGTCCCAACCGAAGTGGCATTGTGGCTTTCTGATTCTTACAATACCGTTCTGACCGTTGGAGTTGGGAGGAGTCTTTTCCTTTTCGTAACGCTCCTTAACATAGTTTACGGGTGATTCAAAGGTAACTGAAAGAAGGTTTTCACCTTCGGTGAGATAATCCTTGACATCGAATTCATAAGCGATGAAGCAGTTGTCGCTTTCACCGATTTTTTTGCCGTTGAGGTAAAGAGCGGCAATTGTATCAAGGCGCTTGCAGATAAGAGTGATTTTTTCTTCCTTTAATTCTTCTGCAGTTACAGTGAAGCTTTTTTCATAAGTCCAGTCACGCTCGGCAACCCAGTAAACGTCCTTTTCGTTTTCGCCGTAGAAGGGGTCCTTGATGATTTTTGCATTCATCAGGTCAAGGTAGTTACAGCCGGGAACAGTAGCATCAAGGCAGTACTGACCCGATACATCTTTAAGAGTCCATTTTCCGCAAAGTGATTTTGTAAGCATAATACACCTCTTGAATTTTTTTATTTCCTTCATATCATAACATTAAAAGAACATCAAGTCAACTAAGAGCAAGAAATAGCAGGGGATTTTAATCTGTTGTTGATGAATCTCTTGAAAAAATGATGTTATCCACGCCTACACCGATATAGCTTTTGCCCTTGTTGATTTCAAGCGTCTCACCCTTTGAATCGAAGAATTCGATAGGGGAGCTTTCGCTTATCTTTTTCCAGGTGATTTTCTCGCAGCTTCCCATTGTGACATAAACACCCTTTCCGCCGTGCCAGTCAATTTCGATAAGGCTTGTGTCCTCATAGGTTGATACATCAGCGTAAAGAAGAAATACATTTGTAAATTCGAGCTGCTTTGAATTTAAAGAATCAATGTGCTTGTTGCCGTTGTGGGTTTTGCGGTAAACCTCGTTTTCACTGTCGTAGAAAAATCCGCTGCTGTAGGATGAGGAAAAGCGGCCTGTTATTTTTGTGCACTCAAAGGCAAAGCTCTTTTTGCTTTCGGAAAAGTCAAAGGCAGAGCTTTTATAGGAAGGAGAGATTTCTGTGTGAAAGCCGTATTTATTGAAAATCTCGCTCATATTACCGCCCTTTAAATAAACCGTATGCTCGGGTGAATAGGTTTCAAGCCGGCTTTCGTCTCTGTCAAAAACAAGAGGGTCAGAGGCCTTGTTTCCGTCAATATAATCTATGCCTGTTTTTTCGAGCATAGGAGTGCCTAAAAGCTCATTACTTCCGTAGCAGAAGTAAACTGCATCAAAGCCCTTTGCAAAAACGGGGAAGTAGTATCTGCAGCTTCGCACCGAGCAGACCTCGGGAACTTTTCTGTAGTCGGAGAAAATGGCAAGCAGTCTTGTTATGCCGCCCTCAACAGGCATTTCCATGATGATGTCGGCTTGACCTATGCCGTACTGAGGCAAGGATGCTTCGATGTTATTGATTGTGACTGCAACGGGTCGCGGTGTGCTTTCTTCGGTGCTTTGTGTTGTTTTGCCTGTAAGATAGTTGCTCTTTTGAACGGTTGTTGCCTTGATTTCGGAGGTCTCCTGCTCCTTATCCTTTTCCTTGCCGCAGCCGTAAAAGCTCAGAAGAGAAATAAGAAGAACAAGCAGTATAATTTTTTTCATTTTATCACTCACCTTTATAATATTTTACAAGATAGTATTACTCACACCGAGCAAAAAAAATAAAAAAATGTATTTTTCAAAAATTAACCGCTTGTAAAAATTATTTTGCCGTGATACAATGTTGAATATATAAAAAATGAAAAGAGGAGAAACCAATGGGTAAATATGCAATTTACGGCGCAGGCTCTCTCGGTACGGTGCTCGGCGCTTTTATCACAAAAAACGGCGGAGAGGTTGAGCTTATCAACCGCAACAAGGCTCACGTTGCCGCACTTAACGAAAAGGGTGCAAAAATTATCGGTACAGTTGAAATGACTGTTCCCGTAAAGGCAATCACTCCTGATGAAATGTCAGGCGAATACGATGTAATCATCCTTCTTACAAAGCAGCTTTTC
>JAZKYQ010000103.1:0-91484 GCA_045612205.1 Acutalibacteraceae bacterium
TGACAATCAGGACTACGGCTTTGAAGTAGGTAAGGCTGTTGAGGTTCACGAGGGTACAGACATCACAGTTATCGCTTGCGGTTCTTGTGTATTCCAGGCTCGTGAAGCTGCTAAATTCCTTAAGAATTCAGACGGACTTTCTGTTCGTGTTCTTAATATGCACACAATCAGCCCCATCGACGTTGAGGCTATCCAGAAAGCAATTTCTGACACAAGAAGAATCATCACAGTTGAAGATCACCTTGTTACCGGCGGTTTAGGTTCAGCAGTTGCTGAAGTTATGGCTCAGTACGGTAAAGGCTGTGCATTCAAGATGCTCGGTCACAAGAGCTTTGCTATGATCGGTCTTCAGGAAGACATCATGTCTGATGCCGGCATTGACTCTAACGGTATCATCGCTGCTGTTCGTGAAACAATGAACGCAGACTTCGAAGAAGACGACAACTGGGACGACGAGTTCTAATAATATTACAAGGAGGCAAACGATATGGCTCATACACAAGAAGCCTTATATTCAAATAAAATCTTTCTTAATGCTGCTTTGCCGCTTGTAAAGGTTATCGCAAACGATATCCCCTCACTTAAAAAGAAGTTTGAAAACGCTCATGCAGTTATTCAGGTAAGCTGCCTTGATCCCGATGTTGAGGGCGGCAAGGTTGGTATGCACTTCGTTGTTAACTCAGGCGAATGGCTTGTACACACCTGCCTTACAGAAGATCCCCACATTGAGCTTCAGTTCAAGAGCGTTGAAGCACTCAACGATTTCTTCAAGGGCAACATTTCACTTGGCGGTATCCCCAAGATCAAGGGTATCAAGCACGCAGGAACACTTGTTTCCTTCGTAATGGTTCTCCTCAAGATGGCTGACCTTCTCGGTGCCACAGAACCTCCCAAGGATGAAGAATCAAAAGAACTTCTCGTTAAGTGCTACTTCTATCTTCTTTCAAGCGGTATCAGCCAGCTTAACAAAATGGGACACAAGGAAATCAGAGAATGGACTTCCAAGAGCCCCGACCGTGTTTATGCTTTTGCAGTTGACGGTTATCCTCAGGTTTCAGCTTTCCTGAGAATCAAAGCAGGTAAATCCCGTGCAGGCAGAGGCGAATACAAGAGAGCAATGCCTTTCTTCACACTTCGCTTCAACAACCTTGACAGTGCTTTAGGAACTCTTCTCGGTACAGACGATATGCTTGAAGCAACAAAGGCAGGCCGTCTTATCATGGACGGTGGCCCTGAATTCGGCGCACAGATCGGCGGATTCATGCTTGAAATCGGCGCACTTGCTAAGTAAAATGAAAAAACACTCGGCTTTTACTTTTGCCGAGTGTTTTTTAGTAGTAAGTAGCCTTCGGCATTTGGCTTCGTAAATATAACAAATAAAACCGCAAGGAACGAAATTGGTCGAACCTTGCGGTTGAATTATTACTTTTCACTCACTCGCCCTTTATCCTTACTACTTACTACTCACTACTTACTACTTTTACTTACCCATCGCTTCCTTAACGGCCTGAGCCATCTGATCAGGGCAGGAGGTACGCTTGAAGCCGCAACGGATGCCTGAAAGCCTTTCAACAACTTCCTCTGCCTTCATTCCTTCGGCAAGAGCCGCAAGTCCTAAGGTGTTGCCGGCACAGCCGCCTGCAAAACGCACGTTTGAAACAACTCCGTCATTAATTTCAAAGGTAATTTTTCTTGAGCATACGCCCTTGGGGATAAATGTATATTCCATAATCTTTTTCCTTTCGTGTTCTGTTTGAATTATCATAACGGAAAGTCGTGAGATTGTCAAGTAAGAATGTATAAAAGCGCCATCAGAAGCAATTTATCCTGTGTCTCTGTCATCAGCAAGAGCATCAGAGACAAAACAAGAGCAGAATCCTTATCCGTTTCACTCACCCCTGAAATCCGAAAATGTTTCCGTCAGATAAAATAGAAAATATTTTCATCATCTCAATTGCCTGATCAGCCTTTTTCTGCCTTGGCGGTGAAAGTAAAGGCTTAAGGGCTGAAATGAGATTGCACCGGGGATCGTTTCTGTTGCTGTTCAGCTTTTCAAAAAGACTCATAAGCCTTATGAGCATTTCGGGATCAATCGAAAACCCGCCTTGTTCGCCTTCCTTGCTTTCTTCCTGCTTTCCTGAGCCTTCATCGGAAAAGCTCTTTGCAAAGGCGCTGAGGTTATCCAGATCCTCCTGAGAAAGACTTCCTAAAATATCTCCCAGTGCATTGAGATTAAAATCAGGAGGATCCATTGCCGTCATCTCCCTGATTCTTCTTTCCGAATTTCTCCATCAGGCTTTTTGCCTGAGGACTTGAAAGCATCTGTCGGAGCTTTTCAGGATCGGAAAGAATGTTATTTACCGCCTCACGCTGTGTGTCATCAAGCATGTTTTTAAGCCCTTGCAGGTCTGTGTTTCCGCCTTTAAACATATTTAAAAGAGAATTTATCTTATCCATGGAAAGTTTTGTTTCATTTTGCATTGAAAAACCACCTGACTTATGATAATATTATTGTTATATAAGTATGGTGAAGGGCAGGTTTTTATGAATGAAGCTTCTTGTGTTTTCCGATTCCCACGGCAGAAAAGAGCTGCTTGACAGAATGCTTTTCAAAGAGCCTGACTGCAAAGAGGTAATCTTTCTCGGTGACGGAATGAAGGATGTTGAATGGGCACAGGAGTTTTACCCCGAAAAGAAATTCACCTGCGTAAGAGGAAACAACGATTGGTACTGCAACAAAAGCGGTGAAGCATATAAATATTTTGACGGAGTGACGCTTTTTGCCTGTCACGGTGACATCTACAATGTCAGATCAACACTTTCATATATTTATAAAAAGGCTGCCGATGTCAAAGCCTCACTTGCTCTTTACGGTCACACCCATGTTGCTAAAATCTCAAAGGACCCTTCAACAAATGTAACTGCAGTAAATCCCGGTGCCCTCTGCGACGGAAAATACTGCGTGATAGAGATAAATAAAGGTGAGTTCACCGTGGAGCATAAAAGTTGCTATTAAATAAAGTAGGGAGTAATAAGTAGTAAGTAGTGAGAAAATGGTCGCTATTCTGCATTTGCTCACTTTTGCGGCGAAGCCGCGCCCCTGACTACTGACTACTGGCTACTGACTACTTCAAAGCGGTAATACTGCCGAAAAGGCTAAAATAAATAATATTACAGAAAGAAGGAAAATTTTTATGAAAAGAAAAATGTCATTTTTTCTTGCAATCATGATGATGCTTTCCCTTATGTTCAGCTTCGGTGCATCAGCAGTGACAGACGGCGATGTTATCGCTGTGCCCGATGTTGAGGCTCCCGGCGTTGTATCTGCAGGAAATGCAAATCTTGATGCAGTTCTTCAGCTCGGACAGAAGTACAGCGGTGTTCTTACTGCTGACGACCTCGCAGACACCTTCAACTACGCAAACGAAGGCGGAAAGGGATATGTTATCTTCTCTCTTGAAGCAGAAGAGGATGCTGAAAAGGTAAAAGGCGGCTGGGTTGTTGAAATTTACGACGCTGAAGGCAAGCTTCTTCGCACAACTGACGCTGTTCTCAACGAGGAAGGTGAGCTTCCCAACTGGAAGTTCTACGCCTGCGCTGATGTAAACGGTACATACACCGTAAAGGTTGCTGCCAAGGACGAAAGCACCGCTCCCGTTGGCACAGAATACACCCTCAGAGTTGAAAACTTCTATAAGAACCACGGTATCTTTGACAAGTTCCTCGGCTTTGATCTTGCAGCCTTCCAGTGGGTACAGAGCATCCAGAACGATGTTCTTGACACAATTATGGTAGCTGTAACAACTCTCGGTGACGAGGGTATCATCTTCATCGCTCTTGCAATTATCTTCCTTTTCACAAAGAAGTTCCGCAAGATCGGCTTTGCAATGCTCATCGCTCTCGGTGTTATGACAATCTGCAACAACCTTGTTCTCAAGGAATTGGTTGCAAGACCCAGACCTTACCTTCTTTACGGTATTGACCCCGAGGCTTATGCTTCATGGGGTGGTGAAAATGCAAAGTATTTCTTCCCCGAGCTTGTTCACTATCACACAAGCTACTCCTTCCCCTCAGGTCACACATCATCTGCCTTTGCTGCAGCCTTTGCAATCCTCTTCTACAACAAGAAGGTAGGTATTCCTATGGTTCTTTTCGCAGCACTTATGGGCTTTACAAGACTTTATGTTGAGGTTCATTTCTGCACAGACGTTATCGCAGGTGCTGTTGTAGGCTTCATCTATGCTCTTCTTGCAATGTTTGTTATCAATGCTCTTTATCCCTACTTTGAAAAGATCATTGACTCTCTTTCAGCAAAGCTTAAGAAGAAGGCATAATCTGCAATAACCATCCATAAATAAATTCAACCGCAGGGTTCGGGCAACCGTTCCTTGCGGTTTTTTTACGAAGGCATCCCCTTACTACTTACTACTTACTACTTACTACTTGTCAAGAGCATCGCTTGCAAGCTCTTGACAACATCTCAAACAAGTGCTATAATCAAGCTGACATATGAATATTACTAGGGGTGCTGATTTTTCGGCTGAGATTATACCCATAACCTGATTCGGATAATACCGACGTAGGCTAAGTAATGAGTTTTTCCACCCGTAGTATTATTGGGGTGGATTTTTTCTTTTTAAGGCGCCACAAGAAAGAGCTCTCATAATCACCGAAGTATATTGATATGTTGAAAATATCATAAGGAGTGTTTTTTATGAACGCAAGCGTAGCAATTCAGGTTTTACCCGATGTGCACAACGATGAAGAGCTTATCAGAATCGTTGATGAGGTAATCGCTTACATCGCCTCAACAGGCTACAACTATTATGTGGGTCCTTTTGAAACAACGATTGAAGGGGACAGCTATGACGAGCTGATGGAGATTGTGAAAAACTGTCAGAAGGTGGCAATCAATGCCGGCTGTGAATCTGTTTCGGCTTATGTAAAAATCTGTTTTAAACCGGAAGGCGGTGTGCTTACCATTGACAAAAAAGTTTCAAAGCATCACAAATAAGGCTGCTCCGCTTATTTCTGTTGTGTCAGTAGTGCTCTTATGGGCTTTTTTAAGTGAAGGCGAAATAGTTCCTTCCTATATGCTTCCTTCGCCTGCTGATGTCATTGACGCCTTTTTTTCGGATTATGAGCTTCTCTTTGCCCATGCCGTTGTAACGGTGCAGGAGGCTCTTTACGGTCTTTTGCTCGGCACGGGTATCGGCTTTTTAATTGCCGTGCTGATGGACCGCTTCGAGTTTCTCTATAAAGCCTTTTATCCCTTACTTGTAATAAGTCAGACAATACCCACAATTGCAATTGCACCGCTTCTTGTTTTGTGGCTGGGCTTTTCCATGGCTCCGAAAATTACCCTCGTTGTGCTTACAACCTTTTTCCCGATAACTGTTTCCCTTCTTGACGGCTTCAGAAGTGCGGATAATGACGAAATAAACCTTATCCGTTCCATGGGCGGAAGCAGACTGCAGATTTTCCGTCATGTGAAGCTTCCTTCTGCGGCAGAGCAGTTTTTCTCGGGTCTCAAGGTTTCAGCCTCCTACAGCGTTGTCGGAGCAGTTATCTCCGAATGGCTCGGCGGCTTTGAGGGTCTCGGCGTATATATGACAAGAGTAAAAAAAGCCTATGCCTTTGATAAGATGTTTGCCGTTATTATTCTTATTTCGGTGCTTTCACTTTTACTTATGGCGGTTATAAATGTTTTAAGAAGCATTGCACTCAGGCACAAAATAAAAAAACACTCCTTAAAAGAAAGAAGTGTTATAATGAAAAAAATTATTTGTGTATTTCTCGCTGTTATTCTTATTTCAGCTTTTGTTTTATACAAAAACAATGAGACAAAAGCTGATGAGCCTTTTGAAATCACAGTCTGCCTTGACTGGACACCGAATACCAATCACACCGGCTTTTTTGTTGCCGATAAGCTCGGCTACTACGAAGAAGAGGGGATAAAGGTAACCATTGTTCAGCCACCGGAAAACGGTGCAGAGCTTATGACGGCTTCAGGTCAGGCTCAGTTCGGCATATCCTTCCAGGACACTCTTGCCGACCTTTTCTCAATTGAAAATCCTCCCGAAATTACAAGCGTTGCGGCAATTTTGCAGCACAACACCTCGGGTATCATTTCACGAAAAGGTGAGGGGATAACCTCACCCAAGGGCCTTGAAGGTAAGCGCTACAGCACCTGGGACTGGTCAATTGAAAAATCCACCGTGAAATATGTGATGGAAAAGGATGGCGGCGATTACAGCAAGCTCACTCTTATTCCCAATGTTGTCACAAATGAGGCCGAGGCTCTGAGAAACAATGAGACCGACGCAATCTGGATTTACTATGCCTGGGCAGGTGTAGCCTGCGAGGAAGCGGGTCTTGACTTCGACTACTTCTCATTTACCGATATTGACGAGGTATTTGACTATTACACTCCCGTAATTGTTGCAAACAATGCCTTCCTTAAGGAAAATCCCGAGGTTGCCAAGGCTTTTATGTCCGCAACAAAAAAAGGCTATGAATATGCTGTGGAAAACCCCGATGAGGCGGCAAAAATCCTTGTTGAAGGCGATACAACAGGCTCACTCAAGGATTCCATTAAGCTTGTTACAGTAAGTCAGAGATGGATAAGCAAAAAGTACATTGACGATGCTGAAGGCTGGGGAATTATTGACGCAGACAGATGGAACAACTATTTCAGCTGGGTTTACGGTGAAGGTCTTATCGAAAACAAGCTTCCCGAAAACTACGGCTTTACAAATGACTATTTAAGCTGGTGATCAAATGGTAAAACTCAGGGCGGAAAATGTCACCGTCACCTATGAAAACGAACCCGTTATAAAAGATATAAACCTTACTTTGAACAAAGGAGAGATTGTTTCCCTTTTAGGTGCAAGCGGCTGCGGAAAAACAACCTTTTTCAATGCCGTTGCAGGACTTTATGAGGTCGATGAGGGCAGAATCTTTCTTGACGGTGAGGATATCACAGGTAAACCGGGCGTTGTCAGCTATATGCTTCAGAAGGACCTTCTTCTGCCTCACTACACAATAATTGACAATGTTTCCCTTCCTCTTGTAATCAAGGGAGAAAAGAAAAAAATCGCCCGTGAAAAGGCGAAAGAATATTTTGAGCTTTTCGGCTTGCAGGGCTGTGAAAAGAAATATCCCTCGGAGCTTTCGGGAGGTATGCGTCAGCGTGCGGCATTAATGCGCACCTATCTTACGGGAAATGACGTTGTTTTACTTGACGAGCCCTTCAGCGCCCTTGATACCATCACAAAAAGTGCAATGCACAGCTGGTATCTTGACATAATGAAGGAAATCGGGCTTTCAACGGTTTTCGTCACTCACGACATTGACGAAGCAATCCTTCTTTCCGACAGAGTTTATATCCTTTCCGGTGTGCCGGGTAAAATAACCGAGGAAATAAAAATTGACCTTCCGAAGCCAAGAAGCAGCGACAAGGTCACAGATGAGGAATTTATCAGGTATAAGAGGATGATAAAGGAGCTTTTAAAGTAGTAAGTAGTGAGTAGCAAGTAGTAAGGAATATAAAAATTAACCGCAAGGAACGATTAACTCGAACCTTGCGGTTAAATTATTGCTTTTAAGGTTATTCAGCCACTTTGCCTTTAACCTTACTACTTACTACTCACTACTTACTACTCACTACTTAGAACTCAATCTTCTTTTCAATGTAAGCAACGAGCTCGTCAATCTTGACTCTTTCCTGCTGCATTGTGTCACGGTCACGTACTGTTACACAGCCGTCCTCTGCTGAGTCAAAGTCATAGGTAATGCAGAAGGGTGTACCGATTTCATCCTGACGGCGGTATCTCTTACCGATTGAACCTGCATCGTCGAATTCTGTCATAAACTTCTTCTGAAGCATATGGTAAACCTCTTCAGCTTCTGCGTTAAGCTTCTTTGAAAGAGGAAGAACTGCTGCCTTGATGGGAGCAAGTGCGGGGTGGAAGTGAAGCACAACTCTTGAGTCGTTCTTTTCTGCGTCAACAACCTCTTCGTCATAAGCTTCTGTCATGATTGCAAGGAAGAGTCTTTCAACACCGAGAGAAGGCTCGATAACATAAGGAACATATCTCTCATTTGTTGTGGGATCAAAGTAATCAAGTGCCTTACCTGATGTGTTGATGTGCTGAGTAAGGTCATAGTCTGTTCTGTCAGCAACACCCCAGAGTTCGCCCCAACCGAAGGGGAAGAGGTATTCGAAGTCAGTTGTTGCCTTTGAATAGAAGCAAAGCTCATCTGCATCGTGGTCACGAAGACGGATGTTTTCAGCCTTCATGCCGAGTGAATAGAGCCAGTCACGGCAGTAAGCTCTCCAGTAGTCGAACCATTCAAGGTCTGTACCGGGCTTGCAGAAGAATTCAAGCTCCATCTGTTCGAATTCACGCACACGGAAAATGAAGTTACCGGGAGTGATTTCGTTACGGAATGACTTACCGATCTGAGCAACACCGAAGGGAACCTTTCTTCTTGTTGTTCTCTGGATGTTTGCAAAGTTTACGAAGATACCCTGAGCTGTTTCGGGACGAAGATAAAGCTCGTTCTTGCTGTCCTCTGTAACGCCCTGGAATGTCTTGAACATAAGGTTGAACTGTCTGATGTCGGTGAAATTGTGAGCGCCGCAATCGGGACAGGGGATAGCTTTTTCATCTATGTAATTTTTCATTTCCTCGTTGGACCAGCCTGCAACGTTTGTTCCGTCGAAGCTTTCGATAAGGTTGTCAGCTCTGTGACGGGTCTTACATTCCTTACAGTCCATAAGAGGATCTGAGAAGCCGCCGAGGTGACCTGAAGCAACCCATGTCTGAGGATTCATAAGAATTGCTGAGTCAAGACCTACGTTGTAGGGGTTTTCCTGAACGAACTTCTTAAGCCAGGCTTTCTTGATGTTGTTCTTAAGCTCAACGCCGAGAGGGCCGTAGTCCCATGTGTTTGCAAGGCCGCCGTAGATTTCACTGCCTGCATAAACGAAGCCTCTGCCTTTGCAAAGAGCGACGAGCTTTTCCATTGTTTTGTCTGTGTTCTTAAGCATAAAAATACTTCCTTTCGGTCTTCTCCCTTTCACCGATGGCTTCGGCGTGGTAAGAAGGAAATTTTTCTGAATAAGGCAACGCCTTAAACTGTTCACAATATAATAATACAAAAGGAGAATAAAGTCAAGTCAATTCGAATTTATGGTTGCGAGTAACTTGTTTATTACCATTTTTCTTATTTTTTCGTAGATACATAAAAAACAGCACCCATATTTGCAAGTGCTGAAAGTTACTATTTTTTATAACCCGTAAAATATTTTATCAAAATCTGTTTCAAGGATTTCTTTTATCAGAATTATTTCATCAGGGTAAAGATGCCTTTGTCCGACTTCGATTTTTGCTATTGAGCTTCTTGTTATATCACAACCAGCAAGCTGTATTTTTGCCGCAAGGATTTCCTGCGTCATTTTCTTACTTTCCCTTATTTCCCGTATATTATTGCCGATTCGTGTCTCTATTTCTTTATTCATAAAAAAACAACCTTTGCACTTATTTCAGAACAAAGTTCTTGACATCATTATATTTATGTGTTATATTATTTTTGCACCTATATAAGTGCAATATAAAAAATTTAGGAGGAAATAACTATGGCAAGATGTCCGTATCTCGATTATGAATCAACGGGAGCATTATATTCACAGGGAAATTATATTTGTAAGCTTTGCAGAAGATGTATTCCCGAAAATGAAGTAAAAAACAAATGTAAAGTTGATTATGGCGAATATTACAAAGATTGTCCTGTTTACAAAAACAGATAAAAGGAGATAGTTAAAATGGGATTGTTTGATATTTTTTCAAAAAAATCCACTTCAGATTATAACGCCGGAGAAGAGTATTATCAAAAAGGCGAAGAGCACTGGAAAAAAGAAGAATATTTTGAAGCCTTTATGTGCTATTGCGAGGCAGTAAAATACAGACACGCAGATGCACAATTTAGCTTGGGATATTGTTTTAGAAAAGGTATTTCATGTGAAAAAAATCTAGAAACTGCTATATTATGGCTTGAAAAAGCTATAAAACAAGGTCACGTACGAGCTATGCTTGAACTAGCATACATATACGATGACCAAGAAGAATCTTTTTACAATAAGCAAAAGGCAATAGAATATTATGAAAGAGCCGCAAACTTAGGCAGTGACGGCGCACAATATTGTTTGGCTTTCTTTTATCTTGATGGAGACGGTGTACCTCAGGATCGTGAAAAAGCTAAAAGATTATGGCAACAAGCCGCAAATCAAGGACACAAAAGTTCCAAGCATAATTTTGATGTTATTGATTATATAGATAATGATTTAGATGTTGTTGCATTGAATTATATTTATGGAGAAAAAGGTCTTTTTAAAAATATACCTAAAGGACTAGAGATTCTTGAAAAAGGTGTTTCTTTAAATATAAACAGCGCCCATATGTTTTACGGTCTATTAAAAATAATAGGTGTACCCGGATACCTTGAAAAAGATTTTGATGAAGGTGTGAAGCATCTAGTTACCGCAGCCAAAGACGGTTGTCACGAAGCTTATATATATGTGATGCAAATATACAAATATGATGGATCATTTCCTTTTCAGGGAGAAAAAATAGGTGAACTCACAAAAAATTATGAGTTAGCAGGCAAATATGCCGTTGAAATAGCTGATGAAGCAGATGAAGGTTATAATCTTACTTCATATGGAGAGATATTTGGAAATGCAGCATGGGCATATTATTATGGCTATGGTGTAGAACCAGATTTAAATAAATCATATGAATATATAAAAAAATCAAATTATCACCTTTATCCGCATAGAACAACTGCAGAAATGGTAAAACTTTTATCAGAAAAAGGTTTTAATTTTTAATTATCACAATTTTTAAAAATACAGTATCTTTCAATGGTGCTGTATTTTTCATTTTTCAATTTTTTTATAATGTAATTCTCTCCTTATTCCACTTGTAAATTCTCACTCTCTATGCTATGATAAATCTATCATAAAGTAAAGGAGAAAATTTATGAGCTTAACAGAAAAAAAGAAAGCCTCAGGCTTTAAAATGTGGTCTCTTATCTGGGGACTCGGCCTTGCAGGTCAGATCTGCTGGAACATGGAAAACCAGTGGTTCAATACCTTTGTTTACACAAAAATTGCAAAAGATCCCTCAATCGTAACGGGTATGCTTATCTGCAGTGCCCTCGCAACCACCTTTGCAACCTTCTTTTTCGGCACCTGGGCAGACAGAACAGGTAAGCGCCGTAAATTCATCGCAATCGGTTACATACTCTGGGGTATTTTCACAATCGGCTTCGGTCTTACAGAATTTATCAGCAAGGATATGTATATGCTTGCCGCTGTCAGCGTTGTTGTTGCCGACACAATTATGAGCTTTTTCGGCTCAATGGGTAACGATGCAGGCTTCAACACCTGGACAACAGACATTCTTACCGACAAAAACAGAGGTCAGATCGGTGCCGCACTTGCAACACAGCCCGTTCTCGGCACAATCCTCGGCACGGTTGTCGGCGGTCTTATCGTTGGCGAAGAAAATAACTATATGCGACTTTTTGTTGTAATGGGTGTTGCCGTAATCATCTTCGGTCTTGCATCAATGCTTTTCCTTACAAAGGCAGACGACGTTGAGCCTTATGTCAACGGCTCATTTATCAAGCAGTTCCTTTCCGTTTTCAATTTCAAGGATTTCATCAAGCAAAAAGAGCTTCTTCTTGTTTCAGTAGGCGTTATGATTTTCTTTATCGGCTTTAACGTTTACTTTGCTTACATCGGTAACTATATTATTTATTACCTCGGCTACACAGCCGACCAGATGGGCATCATCGAAGCAGTACCTCTTGTAATTTCCATGCTTCTTGCAATCCCTGCTTCAATGCTTATCAACCGTAACAAGCATCACCTTGTTTCAGTAACTGCAATCATTCTCAATGTTATCGGTCTTGCAATTCTTGCACCCATTACCCCCGATATGATTGACACGGCAAATATCTTCAACCTTCGCATCTGGGTAGGCATCTTCTTTGTGGGTGCAGGCTACATCACAATTCTCCAGACCACAAAGGTATGGTCAAAGCAGCTCTTCCCTCAGACAAGCAAGGGTCAGTTCGAGGGTATATGGATTCTCTTCTTTGTGCTTTTCCCGATGATAGGCGGCTCACTTGTGGGTGAAGCAGTTGTCAAGCAGACAGGTGAAACCTTCATCAACGAATTAAGCGGTAAAACCGAATATGTTCCAAACGGAAATATTTATCTTTACGGTATAATTTTTGTTGTGCTTTCAGTTATTCCTTTCCTTATGACTCTCAAGGAGTTTAAGAAAAGAGTAGAAAGCAGTAAGGAGTAAGGGCCGGGGGCATCGCTGATGCGATGCAGTAGTGAGTAGTAAGTAGTAAGGATTATAAAGTTTAACCGCAAGGTTCGATTAAATCGTTCCTTGCGGTTTTTGATTGTGATATTTTACTGAGCAACAATGCCCGAAGAGCATCCCTTACTCCTTACTACTCACTACTTACTACTCACTACTTACTACTCATTTTGTCGCAAAGCGGCAAAACTCCGCCATACAGCATTTCTCACACTGAGGTCTTCTTGCAACACAGACAGCTCTTCCGTGAAGCACGGCTCTGTGGCAGAAATCGTTGCTCTTTTCCGGGGCAATGATTTTCTTTAGCTCAAGCTCAACCTTCTTCGGATCCTTTGTATTAACAAGCCCGAGAAGGTTTGTGATTCTTATAAGGTGAGTGTCGGCAACAATTGCAGGCTGACCGTAAACGTCACCCATAATCAGATTTGCCGTTTTTCTGCCGATACCGGGAAGGGAAGTGAGCTTTTCAATAGAGTCGGGCACCTGTCCGTCAAATTCATCTCTTATTTTTATTGCAAGACCCTTTATGTCACTTGCCTTCTGACGGTAAAAGCCGCAGGAAAAAATTATCCTTTCAATGTCCTTTTCGTCAGCCTCACAATAGCTTTCAAGGGTCGGATATTTGCTGAAAAGAGCAGGTGTTACCTTGTTTACCCTTTCATCGGTGCACTGCGCCGAAAGCCTTGTTGCAATAAGAAGCTCAAGGGGATTTGAAGCAATGAGTGAACACAGTGCGTCGGGATATTCCTTTTCAAGAGCCGCTACACAAAAAGCAGCTCTTTGCTTTTTAGTCATTTTCATCATCCTTATTTATTAATGTCTTTTTCTTAATCCTTCTGCTGTCTTCTCCAATGAAAAAGATATTGTTGAGCGATACCTTCATTACCCTTAAAAATTTCGGGTAAGCCTTCGGGATACATTTCTTCCATTATACGCTTTACCCATACATCAACGGGGAAAGCCTCCATCCTTCCAAAGCCGTAAAGAAGGGTACATTCGGCAACCTTTGCCCCGACACCCTTAATTTTACAAAGCTCCTGACGAGCTTCTTCAATCGGCATTTTTTCAATTTCTTCAAGGCTTATTTCACCGCTGTTGAGCTTTTCAACTGCATCGGCAATGTATTTGCCTCTGAAGCCTGCTCTAAGAGGTGCCAAATCTTCAGCGGTTACACCCTTGAGCTTTTCATAGGTCGGAAAGGAATAATTCTCATCATCTATTTTTTCACCGAAGGTGGTGCAGAGTCTGTCTATTATTCCTGTTATTCTCGGTATGTTATTATTCTGTGAAATTATAAATGAGCACAGAGCTTCCCATGAGTCCTGCCTTAGGATTCTTATACCCTCGTATTCATTAAAGGCAGTACAGAAGCTTTTATCCTCCTTCATTTTTTCACAGATGCCTTTATAATCTCTCTTTAAATCAAAATATTCTTCAATGAACTTTTCGGTTTCTTCATCATTAACATTTTCAAAAATTATTTCTTTTTCATTCTGCACTGCGGTGATTATTTTACCCCTTACAACTGCAGTAAATTTTCCCTCATCTGTCTTTTTCCATCTGAATGCCTGACCGCAGAAAAGTGTCCTTTCAAGGTCAAGGCAGGAAAAATCCCTTAAAATCATATTTTTCTGTATTTTTTCCATATTTATACCTATTTCCTTTTTTATCTTGTTTTTAATTATAATACATTTTTTACCTTAAATCAACTTATAGGGCGTATTTTGAAAGTTTTATTGTTAAAAAGACTTGAAACATTTGATTTTTTATGATAAAATTATAGGGTGTAATATTATGTTTTTTTCCTTATATTATACAGCTACTTATATATATAATAAATATTTAATTTAAATATCAAGTCTAATTTACAGGAGGTATAATATGGATTCTTTTGCTGAAATATGGCAGCTTGTCCAACAGGAACTCAAAAATCAGGTAACAGAAGTTGCTTATAACGTATGGCTTAGCCCTCTTGAATTTGTAAAGTTTGAAAATGACACTGTTTATCTTTCAATCAGTGACTTTAAAAAGAACATAATCGTTGATAAATTTATGACCCCTCTTACAAACGCCTTTGAAACAATTCTCGGCTTTGCGGTTGAAATTGTTTTCCTTGTTCCGGGAGAGGTTAAAACTCAGGAAAAGCAGAGTAACGATGATTCCCAGTCCTTTGAGCACGATTACACCTTTGATAACTTTATCACAGGTCCTTCCAACCGCTTTGCTCATGCTGCAGCTCTCAATGTTGCAAACAATCCCGGAAAAACATATAACCCTCTTTTCATTTACGGTCATTCGGGACTTGGTAAAACTCACCTTCTTCTTGCTATCATGAATGAAATCAAGCAGCAGAGACCTGATGCAAAAATCATTTACACAAGCGGTGAGCTTTTTACTAACGAGCTTATCCATTACATTCAGAATCACAACACCTATGCTTTCCATGAAAAGTACAGAAACTGTGATGTCCTTCTCGTTGACGATATTCAGTTTATTGCAAAGACAGAAACAACCCAGGAGGAATTCTTCCATACCTTCAATGCTCTTAAAAACGGCGGAAGTCAGATTGTTCTTTCCTCTGACCGTCCTCCCAGAGAAATGATGACTCTTGAGGAAAGACTCCGTACAAGATTCGAGATGGGACTTATTGCTGATGTTCAGCCTCCCACACTTGAAACAAGAATGGCAATTGTAAAAAAGAAGTCAGATGACCTCAATATTATCCTTACAGATGATGTTGTCAAATTCATTGCCGAAAATATCAAGAAAAACATCCGTCAGCTTGAGGGTACTGTAAAAAAAATCAGCGCTTACCGTGATGTTGAAGGCGCAACACCGAGCATTGCCGTTGCAAAAAGAGCTATCAGCGATATCATCAACGACAATCAGCCTCTTCCCGTAACCGTTGAAAACATTATCAACGAGGTTGCACGCACCTTTGATGTTTCCGCCGCTGATATCCGTTCATCGAAAAAGAGTGCAAACATCTCCCTTGCAAGACAGGTGGCAATTTATATCGTTGACCGTGTAACAGGCCTTTCACTCAAGTCAATCGGTAACGAATTCGGTAACAAGCACCACTCAACAATTATTTATTCACTCAGAGAATGTAAGTCAAAGCTGGAAAAGGATATGGCTCTTAAATCCACCATTGATGATATTATAAAAAATATCAACGAGCAGTAAGCTTTTCCACAAACTAACTCACATTCTACTAACATTTTTCCACATTTTACACACCGCGAAAATTGCTGTGTTTATAACTTTAAAAATTACACAATTTTCCTAACAGTTAAAAATTTCCGTAAGCTCTTATTTTAAAAGGCTTTCGGGAGATTTTAACCCTTTCCACACCACCTACTACTACTACTATTTAAAAATATACTTTTTATCCGAAAAAGAAAGGAACGAAGTTTTTATGAAAATCATTTGCGACAGCGCTGAGCTTGCCAAAGCCGCCTTCAGCGTGCAGAGAACTGTTTCCAATAAATCAACCATTCCCTCACTTGAAGGTATTCTTATTGAAGCCTTTGAGGATAAAATCAAGCTTACAGGCTACGACCTTGAGGTAGGCTCAACTATTATTATTGATGCAGATGTAAGAACAGAGGGCAGAATTGTTCTTAATGCAAAGAATTTCTGCGATATTTTAAGAATGGTTCCCGATGAGAGCATCTCAATTGAAACTGATGACAGAAATATTGCTAAAATAAAAAGCGGCGAAGCAGAATATTCAATCATTGCCACAAATGCAGATGATTATCCCGAGCTTCCTACTCTTACTAATTTCTCACCCGTTGTTGTTGAGCTTGGTCTTCTTAAGGATATGATCAAAAAGACTATCTTTTCCGTTTCTACAGGTGAAAGAAATCCCGTTCACAACGGTGTAAAGTTTGAAGTTAATCAGAACAAGCTTGTTCTTGTTGCCGTTGACGGTGCAAGACTTGCTGTAAGAAGAGAAGAAATCAACTACGATGAGGAAGCAAACGGTGAGCTTAACTTCGTTGTTCCTGCAAAAACTCTCGGTGAAATTCAGAAAAATACAAATGATGATGATACACCTGTTGAAATTAAGGTAGGTGACAGACACATCACCTTCACAATGGGCGAGTATCAGATTATTTCAAGACTTCTTGAAGGTAACTTCCTTAATTATAAATCAGCAATCCCTCTTAACTTTGAAACAAAGATTGTTGTTGAAACAAAGAGACTTATTGAAAGTATTGAAAGAACCTCACTTATCATCACTGATAAGTCAAGCCCTCTTCGTCTCACCGTTGACAACGGAATCATCAAATTCTCATCAGTAACAGCACTCGGTACTGCTACAGATAAGATGGCCGCTGACATTGAAGGTAAAAATATAGAAATCGGCTTTAATAACCGTTTTGTACTTGATTGCCTCAAGGTTTGCGATGTTGAAGAAATAAAAATTGAAATGATCAGCGCAAATCAGCCTATTACCTTCTCACCCTTGCAGGGAGATCACTTCTTCTATCTTATTCTTCCGGTAAGAATATAACAAAAGTAGTAAGTAGTGAGTAGTAAGTAGTAAGGAATGATAAAAAATGAAAATTACAGTTAAGGTAAAAAAGAAGGAAGAGAAGGATATTTTTATTGTCACTGAAAATATTCCTCTTGACAAAGCACTTAAGTTTTCGGGCATTGCCGGCACAGGCGGTCAGGCAAAAATGCTCATTCAGGACGGTCTTGTTAAGGTAAACGGTGAAGTATGCCTTTCAAGAGGTAAGAAGCTTAAGGATAAGGACAGCTTTGAATTTGAAAATGTCATTTACAACATTGTAAAAAAATAAATCATCAGGAGAAGGAAAATGCTTGTAAGTCAGCTTGAAGTAAAAAATTTCAGAAATATTGAATATACAGGCTTTTCTCCTTGTGAAGGTGTAAATGTAATTTACGGAGAGAATGCTCAGGGAAAAACCAATCTTCTTGAAAGCATCTGGCTTTTTACCGGTTGCCGTTCCTTCCGCGGTTCAAAGGATAATGAAATAATAAATTTCAACAGCACAAAAGCTAATCTTTATATGGACTTTCACGCCTTTGACAGAGAGCAGAGTGCTTCTCTTGAAATAAGTGAAGGAAGAAAATTCATTCTTAACGGTGTTAAAATGAAATCTGCAGGGCAGATAATGGGTGAATTTCTTTGTGTAGTATTTTCTCCTGTTCATCTTTCCCTTGTAAAGGAAGGTCCCTATGAAAGAAGACGCTTTCTTGATGTTGCCATAAGTCAGCTCAAGCCTAAATATGCGGTAACCCTTTCTCAGTATAACAAGGCAATTGCTCAGAGAAACATTCTTTTAAAGGATGTGGCTTATCACAGTGAGCTTTATGATACTCTTGATATATGGGAAGACAGAATTGCCTTTTTCGGCTCTGAGGTAATAAGACAAAGATTAGGTTATATCAACAAGCTCTCGCTTTATACAGATGAAATTTACTCAGGCCTTTCAAATGAAAGAGAAAAGCTGAAAATAGCCTATAAGCAGCAAGCAATAATCGGCGGAGACAACAAGCAGGAGCTTTACGAAAACCTGAAGGCTCAGCTTTATGCTTCACGAAAAAATGATCTTATAACAGGTTCAACCTCAATAGGCCCTCACAGAGATGATCTGTCAATTAAAATAGACGGACTTTCTGCAAGAAGCTTCGGCTCACAGGGTCAGCAGCGTTCAGCTGCACTTGCTCTCAAGCTCGGTGAAGCCGCAGTTATCAAAAATTTCAGCGGTGAACAGCCCGTCGCTCTCCTCGACGATGTTATGAGCGAGCTCGATACTAACAGACAAAACTACATACTTAATCACATAAAGGACTGGCAGGTTTTCATCACCTGCTGTGACCCTGCAAATGTGAAGCACCTGAAGGATGGAAAGAGATTTCTGATGAAGGATGGGGAGCTGAAGTAGTGAGGAGCAAATTATGTACTTACATCTTGGTCACAAAACAGTAATCAACTCAAACGAAATAATAGGGATCTTTGACCTTGATACTGCAACGGTTTCAAAAAGGACAAGAGATTTTCTTAATAAAAATGAGAAACAGAACAACATAATTAATGTTTCACATGAAATTCCTATTTCCTTTGTTGTTTGTGAAGATAAAGAAAAAAATACGAAAATTTATTTTTCTCCTGTTTCAAGTATTACTCTGAATAAGAGAACAGAGGAAAATTTTAAATAAAAAACAAAGTTTTAGATAAAGAGAAACGGAGGTATTAGCCATGGATGAAATCAAGGCTAACGCTGAAAATCAGGAAACACAGGTTATTAAAGAAGTAAAAGACGAAAATTTAGAAGTAATGGATACTGTTGTTACCGAGGAATATAATGCTGATGCTATTCAGGTTCTTGAAGGACTTGAGGCTGTAAGAAAGCGTCCCGGTATGTATATCGGTTCAACAGGCCCGAGAGGTCTCCATCACCTTGTATATGAAATCGTCGACAACTCAATCGACGAAGCTCTTGCCGGCTACTGTACTCACATTGAGGTAGAAATTCTTCCCGGTGATGTTATTACCGTAAGAGATAACGGCCGTGGTATTCCCGTAGGCATCAATGAACAGCAGGGACTTCCTGCCGTAACAGTTGTTCTTACCGTGCTTCACGCAGGCGGTAAGTTCGGCGGAAGCGGTTACAAGGTTTCAGGCGGTCTTCACGGTGTTGGTTCTTCTGTTGTTAACGCTCTTTCCGAATGGATGGAGGTTGAGGTTTCACAGAACGGTCATATCCATCATCAGCGATTTGAAAGAGGTAACATCAAAACAGATCTTACCGTTATCGGTGATACTGATAAGACAGGTACCTTTATCCGTTTCAAGCCCGATGCTGAAATTTTCCGTGAAACAACAATTTATGATTACGAAACTCTTCAGCGTCACTTAAGAGAATCCGCATTCCTTAATGCAGGACTTTCAATCACTCTTACTGACAAGCGTGACGAGGAAAATATTGTTGAGGATGTATTCTGCTATCAGGGAGGTCTTTCCTCCTTCGTTGAGCACATCAACGAAAGCAGAGGTCTTACTGCAATTCACGAAAAGCCCATTCATTTTTCAACCGTTGTAGGTGACAGAAGTGCCGAGGTTGCTCTTATGTATAACGACGGCTACAATGAAACAATGCTTTCATACGCGAACAACGTTCATACAATTGACGGCGGTACTCACGAAACAGGCTTCAAGACAGCTCTTACAAAGGTTTTCAATGAGTATGGCAAGAAATATAACTATCTCAAGGATGCAGACAAGAAGCTTTCAGGTGAGGACTGCCGTGAAGGTCTTGTTGCCATCATCTCCGTTAAGCTGACAGAGGCTCAGTTTGAAGGACAGACAAAGGGCAAGCTCGGTAACACAGATATTACAAAGCTTGTTTCAAATACAGTTTACGAAAAGCTTTCAGACTTCTTTGAGGAAAATCCTGCAATTGCAAAGGCAATTATCTCAAAATCTCTTGATGCTTCAAGAGCAAGAGAGGCTGCAAGACGTGCAAGAGAAGCCGCAAGAAGAAAGTCACCTCTTGAAAGTAACTCACTTCCCGGTAAGCTTGCAGACTGTACTGAAAATGATCCTACCAAGACTGAAATCTACATCGTAGAGGGTGACTCTGCGGGTGGTTCAGCAAAGGAAGGCAGAGACAGAACAATTCAGGCTATCCTTCCTCTCTGGGGTAAGATGCTCAACGTTGAAAAGTCAAGACCCGACAAGGTTATAACAAACGA
Organism: Acutalibacteraceae bacterium; assembly: GCA_045612205.1. GTDB lineage: Bacteria > Bacillota > Clostridia > Oscillospirales > Acutalibacteraceae > UBA6857. Next base: position 20,139 of record JAZKYQ010000103.1, read on the forward strand.
AAAGCTTCTTCCCGTTGTTACTGCTCTCGGTGCAGGCTTCAATGACGAATTTGACGTTAACAAGCTTCGTTATCACAAGGTTGTTATTATGGCCGATGCCGACGTCGACGGTGCTCACATCAGAACACTTCTTCTCACCTTCTTCTTCAGATATATGCGTCCTCTTATTGACGGTGGCTATGTTTATATCGCTCAGCCTCCTCTTTACAAATTAAGTAAGGGTAAGAAGCACGAATATGCTTATTCTGATGAAGAGCGTGATGAAAAGCTCAAGGAAATGCCCGGTGCAGATATTCAGCGCTACAAGGGTCTTGGTGAAATGGATCCCGAGCAGCTCTGGGAAACAACAATGAATCCCGAAAACAGAATTATGCTTCGTGTTACTCTTGAGGATGCAATGCAGGCAGATGAAACCTTCTCAATTCTTATGGGTGACAAGGTTGAGCCACGTCGCGAATTCATTGAAAAGAATGCTAAGTACGTTCAGAATCTTGACGTTTAATTATTGCGAAGCTAAGCTTCGCAGTAGTAAACAGTAAGACCTGAGGGTCAGACTAATTAAGGAAATGATAAAAAATGATACCCTACGGAATAGTTATAAGGGAAAACAGACTTGCTCTGCAGCAGTCATATGTTATATGGCAAAGAAAATTCGGTTTTCTTAAGGCAGATAAGTTTTTGAAAATATCCTTACCGATTATTTTATTGATTATGATATTGTCTCTTGTTTTCCTTTTTGCTTTTGAAAAACAAATTGATATAATATCTCTTTTATATACTCTTGTTCTTGTGCTCGGCTTTTCAGTAAGCTATTTTTACCTTTCAGCAATGAGAACTGTAAAGGAATACGGAGAAAACATAAAGGAGAGAAGAGTTCAGCTTGTTCTTAAAGATGAAGTGCTTGAAATCACAACTGAATTTTCAAAGGAAGTAATACCTTATGAGGAAATAGATCTTTGCTTTGAAAAGGATTTTCTTGTCACTGTTATTTATGACAAAAATAATTTCCCTGTTTCGGTTTCAAAAACAAACTTTGAAAAAGGTGATTATGATGTTTTTGTTTCACTTTTAAGAAGCAAGCTTCCCGGAAAATACGAAAAGAGAGGGGAGAACTGATTATGAAGTATTTTTCTCTTTCTTTTAAGCCGGATAAAATTGATTATGACTTTTATTATAAGGACTTCAGAAAAGGGCTTCTTTTAAATCAGCTTAAAAAATCGCTTTTCTCAATAATTTTTATTATAAGTCTCTTTGTTTTTACTTCCTCCGGTGAAAACGTAACAATGGTTTTCCCTGTTGTTTTTATAATTCTTGCTTCAGTTTTTATGCCTTTGCTTTATTCAAAGAAAATGTCCTTTTTCCTTCTTAATTCAAGGCAGCTGAAAAAAGAAAATGTGTACGATTTTTATTCTGATCATATTGAAATAAGAATCGGTGCCGATGAAAGCAGCACAAGCACAATTGAAAAGCATCTTAAAATGTCAGGCTTTACTGCAGTTACGGAAAGTAAAACAAACTTTTACTTTTCTTATATGAATGAAAAAATGATGATAATCCCGAAAAGAGTTCTCAATGAAGAAACTTATGGTATGATAAGAAATCTCATTGATAATTATTTTTCAAATGTGTATATGACGATATAAAGAAATTAACATCAAAAACAAGATGGTGATAAAATGGAAAATTTAAACTATGAAAATCAAATGATAATTGACGTTGATCTTAACAGGGAAATGAGAAAATCCTTCCTTGACTATTCAATGTCAGTTATTACCGCCCGTGCTCTTCCCGACGTAAGGGACGGTCTTAAGCCCGTTCACCGCCGTATTCTTTACACAATGCACGAAAACGGACTTTATCCTGAAAAGGCATTCCGTAAGTGCGCCGATACCGTAGGTTCAGTGCTCGGTTCTTACCATCCTCACGGTGACGCATCTGTTTACGATGCAATGGTAAGACTTGCACAGAAGTTCTCAACAAGATATCTTCTTGTTGACGGTCACGGTAACTTCGGTTCTGTTGACGGTGACCCCCCTGCTGCTTACCGTTACACTGAAAGCAAAATGAGCAAAATCTCCATGGAGATGCTCACTGATATTGACAAGGACACAGTTGACTTTGCTCCCAACTATGACGACCGTCTTAAGGAGCCGACTGTTCTTCCTTCAAGATTCCCTAACCTTCTTGTAAACGGTTCAACAGGTATTGCCGTTGGTATGGCAACAAACATTCCTCCTCATAACCTCGGTGAGGTTATTGACGGTATGTGCTATTACATCGATAATCCCGAAGCAGAGCTTGATGAGCTTATGCAGTTTATCAAGGGTCCCGACTTTCCCACAGCAGGTATTGTTATGGGAAGAAGCGGTATCAGAGCTGCCTATGCAACCGGCAGAGGAAAGATTGTTGTAAGAGCACGAACAGAAATTACCGAGGGTAAGAACGGCAGATTCCAGATTGTTATCACCGAGCTTCCTTATCAGGTAAACAAGCGCCGTCTTATTGAAGCAATGGCTGACCTTGTAAAGGATAAGAAGGTTGAAGGCATTGCCGACATCAACGACTACTCAAGCCGTGAGGGTATGAGACTTGTTGTTGACCTTAAGAGAGATGCAAATCCTCAGGTTGTTCTTAATCAGCTCTTCTCCTTCACACAGCTTCAGATTTCTTACGGTATTATTCTTCTTGCACTTGTTGACGGTGTTCCCAGAATCCTTAACTTAAAGCAGATTCTTGATCACTATATCAATTTCCAGAAGGAAGTTATTGTAAGAAGAACAAGATATGATCTTAAGAAGGCTCAGGAAAGAGCTCACATTCTTGAAGGTCTCAAGATTGCTCTTGACTTTATTGACGAGGTTATTGCAATTCTCCGTGCTTCAAAGGATCAGGCTTCAGGTAAGTTAAAGCTTATTGAGCGCTTCGGTCTTACAGAAATTCAGGCAGATGCCATTGTCAAGATGCGTCTCGGTCAGTTAACAGGCCTTGAAAGAGAAAAGATTGAGGAAGAGCTCAAGGTTCTCAGAGAAAAGATTGCTGAATTTATGGATATTCTTTCAAATGAAGGCAGAGTTCTTGAAATTGTAAAGACAGAAGCTCATGCTCTTTGCGAAAAGTTCAGAGACGAAAGAAGAACAGAAATTGCCGCAATCACAGGCGAGGTTGATATCGAAGACCTTATTCCCGAGGAAGAGTGTGTTTATACTCTTACAACTATGGGTTACATCAAGCGTCAGCCCGTTGAAACCTACTCACTTCAGAGAAGAGGCGGTAAGGGCATCAAGGGTATGACAAGAAGAGAAGAAGACGTTGCTGAAACAATGTTTACCTGCTCAAGTCACGATTATATTATGTTCTTTACCACAAAGGGCAAGGTATACCGTCTTAAGGGTTATGAAATTCCCGAGGGCAGCAGACAGAGTAAGGGTATGAATGTTGTTAACCTTCTTCCCCTTGAAGGTGACGAAAAGATAAGCTCAATGATCCGCGTTCCCGACTTTGGCGGCGAAGAGATAAAATATCTTTGCATGGTTACAAGAAAGGGTATCATTAAGAGAACTGAGCTTGAACAGTACAGAAATCTTCGTAAGAGCGGTATTATTGCCATCAACCTTGATGAAGGTGACGAGCTTTCATGGGTATGGCTTACTGACGGTAATGATGATATTATCGTTGCAACAAGAATGGGTATGAGCATCCGCTTTAACGAAAATGATTGCCGTCCCATCGGCAGAACAGCCCGTGGTGTTAAGGCTATCGAGCTTAAAGAAAATGACGAAGTTATAGGTATGTGCGTTATCGGTGAAAACGAATCTGATGAAAAGAAGGTTCTTACCGTTGCCGAAACAGGTCTCGGCAGACTCAGTGAGCACGACGAATACAGACTTCAGTCAAGAGCAGGTAAGGGTGTGCTTAACTATCATACAGAAAAGTACGGTATGGTTGCATCTGTTGCTCTCGTATCTCCCGAGGATGATATTATTATGATTTCCTCTGACGGTATTCTTATAAGAATTCCCGCTTCACAGATCAATATTGTTTCACGTACATCAAAGGGCGTAAGAGTAATGCGTCTTGCAGACGGAGAGAGGGTCGTATCTGCAATTGCTGTAAGAGAAGCAGATAAAAAAGATGATGAGGAAGCTGATGCAGAAGTCGAAGAAGCTTCATCAGAAGAAGAATCACAGGAATAAATCGGATAATTTAAAAATTCAAGGGAAGTGAAAAAATGAATAAGAAAAAACTTTCTTTTTCAGATTTTTTATGGAAAGATAAAAAGCACAGAGCAAAGAATTTTTATTTTGTTCTTACAGTATTTCTTGTATTAGTCACAGCAGTATTCGGCTTTCTCAGCAGTAAGCTCGATAAAATTCAGACAAACGATCCGTCAGATAAAAATAACAGCTCTGTTGAGCAATCTCAGACAACTCTTCCCGTTATTTATAACGAGGAGGAGTTAAGAGATATGCATGTTGTCACACAGGCAAATTCTCTTGAGGATTACCTCTATCAGTGGTCAAACAATGCAGGAGATCTTTATACAAGCAAAAACATTATAAATATTCTTCTTCTCGGTCTTGACTCAGAGGATGCTCTTGAAAACGGCGGCAGATCGGACAGTATGATTCTTGTTTCACTTAACAAAAAGACCAACAAGATAAATATGATATCCTTCTTCCGTGATTCCTGGTGCTATACAAATGCAGGCGGATATGACACCTATAATAAGCTCAACGCATCATATTATTACGGCGGTCCGAGCGGTATCATTGATACGATTGAAAGAAACTTCAAAATCAACATTGACTATTATGTTGCAGTTGACTTTTCTTCCTTTACGGATATTATCAATGCTCTTGGCGGCGTAAATGTTGAGGTTCAGCAGTATGAGGCAGAGTACATCAACAGTACAACCGTCCATACTATTGAAGCAGGTCCTTCCGTTAATCTTGACGGCTGGGAGGCTCTTGTATTTGCTAGAATCAGACAAAGTGACTCTGACTCTGATGTCAGCCGTACAAGAAGACAGAGAATGGTTATAACCTCCCTGATCAATAGCGTGAAGGGTGCATCTATTTCTCAGCTTAACAGTGTGCTTGACCTTCTGTTCCAGTATGTTAAAACAGATCTTACAAAGATGCAGATTATCTCTTACGCCACTCAGGCTCTTACAAACGGATGGATCAATTACGAAATTGTTTCACACTCCTTCCTGAGTGAAAAGGATATTTTCCGTACAGGCTGGGTTGACGGAGCATCTGTTGTTATTATGGATTTCCCCGTTGCTGCCCAGAGAGTTCAGCAGGCAGTTTACGGAAACACAAACATCATTATTGATGAGAACAAGGTCAGTGTTTTTGATTATGTTGACGAGCTGGACGAATAATAAAAGGAAGTGTTGATATGGAAATTGCAATCGGTACAAAGCACGAGGTAAGTGTTGTTGTTACAAAAGAAATCACAGCTGCAGCTGCAAGAAGCGGTTCACTTGAGGTTCTTGCAACTCCTTATATGATTGCTCTTATGGAGCAGGCTGCAAGTGAGCTTTGCGATAAGTATGTTCCCGAAGGTATTTCAACCGTAGGCACAGCGATTAACATTTCACATCTTGCTCCTACCTGTATAGGCGGCAATGTGAAGGCTGTTGCAACAGTAACTGCCTTTGACGGCAGAAAGGTAAGCTTTGATGTTGAAGCTTATGACGATGCAGGAATTATCGGCAAGGGCACTCACGAGCGCTTTACAATCAAGATTGAATCATTTATGAAAAAGGCCGCTGAAAGAAAGGCTGACTGATATGAGCAGATACGGTTATGTTCTTTTTGATTTTGACGGAACCGTTGTTGACACAGGGGAGGGCATTCTGAAAAGTCTGCAGTATTCCTTTGAACAGATGGGTCACGAGATTCCCGAAGCAGAGGAGCTGAAAAAATTCATCGGTCCCCCGATTCATTACAGCTATACCCATTTTTACAATGTAAGTGAAGATGAGGTTGGTATGTATATAAAAAAGTATCGTGAGAGATACAAGATAAAAGGCATTTATGAATGCGTGCTTTATGACGGTATGAAGGAGCTTCTCTGTGAGCTTAAGAAAAGGGGAGTGAAGCTTGGTATTGCATCAAGCAAGCCCGAGCATCTCATTTACTCCGTTGCAGATTATCTCGGTGTTACAGAATTCTTTGACGCAATTGTCGGAGTTAAAATCGATGACAGTAACCACAGCTCAAAAACAGGACTTGTTCTTGAAGCAATGAGTCAGCTCGGTGCCGAAGATAAAGGTCAGGTGCTTATGGTCGGTGACAGATGCTTTGACATCGACGGAGCTGCCGGAGCAGGTGTTGATTCCTGTGGTGCCTTGTGGGGTTACGGAAATGAAGAGGAATTCAGACAGCATAACGCTACATTTATCATAAATGAGCCTTCTGAGGTGTTGAGCCTCTTATAATGTAATTATAATTCTTATATAGAATTAATAGTGTGACAAATCAATAAAATATGTCACAAATTCGTTTCTGTTGAATAGAAATTTTTTCAATGATGAAAGCTTCGTTCAAAAGAAAATTATTTAATAAAAAACAGCTAATTTTTCCAGAAGTTTTCCACATACTGTGTGGAAAACTTTCTTGAGTTAAGAAGAAAAAAAGGTCAGTGATTTTATGAAGTATTTTGCAAAAGAATATGATGTAATTGTAATCGGTGCAGGTCATGCCGGAATTGAAGCCGGTCTTGCAGCGGCACGTCTCGGTGTAAGCGTCGGTGTTTTCACAATCAATATGGACTGGGTCGGAAATATGCCCTGTAATCCCTCTATAGGCGGAACATCAAAGAGACACCTTGTCCGTGAGATTGATGCCCTTGGCGGTGAGATGGGTAAGGCAGCTGACGCTAATACTCTTCAAAGCAGAATACTCAACCTTGGTAAAGGTCCTGCAGTGCATTCACTTCGTGCACAGATTGACCGCAGACATTACAGCGAATATATGAAGCATGTAATGGAAAGACAGGAGGGTCTTGAAATTGTTCAGGCTGAAATCACGGATCTTATCAGAGCTGATGATGAAAAGTGGCAGGTGACCACTCAGCTTGAAGCAATTTATAAAGCAAAATGTGTAATTCTTGCAACAGGTACCTTCCTTGCTTCAAAGATATATGTAGGTGACGTTGTTTATGACGGCGGTCCTGACGGTATGTTTGCTGCAACAAGACTCGGTGAAGCACTTAAAACTCTCGGCCTTTCCACAAGACGCTTTAAAACGGGTACTCCTTCACGAGTTAACAGAAGAAGCGTTGACTTCACAAACCTTGAACGCCAGGACGGTGATGAAAGAGTTGTGCCCTTCTCCTTTGACGGAGAATATAAGCCGGAAAATAAGCTTCCCTGCTATATTACATACACAAACGAGGAAACAAAGCAGGTGATTCTTGATAACATTCATCGCTCCCCTCTTTACAGCGGAAAAATTGACGGCGTAGGTCCGAGATACTGTCCATCAATTGAGGACAAGATCGTCCGCTTCTCCGAAAAAAAGAGACATCAGCTGTTCATTGAGCCTTGCGGTGAAAACACAGAAGAGATGTATCTTCAGGGTATGTCATCTTCCTTACCCGAGGATGTTCAGCTTAAATTCCTTCGCACAATTCCCGGCCTTGAAAATGTTCAGGTTATGAGAACAGCTTATGCGATTGAATATGACTGTGTTGATCCTCTTACACTTAATGCAAGTCTTGAATTTAAGGATTTTCCCGGTCTTTTCGGTGCAGGACAGTTCAACGGCTCAAGCGGTTACGAGGAAGCTGCCGCTCAGGGACTTATTGCAGGTATCAATGCGGCACAGAAGTGCCTCGGCAAGGATTATCTTGTTCTCGACAGAGCATCCTCTTATATAGGTACGCTTATTGATGATCTTGTTACAAAGGGTTGTTCCGATCCTTACCGAATGATGACCTCCCGTTCAGAGTACAGACTTATCCTTCGTCAGGATAATGCAGATATCCGTCTTACAAAATACGGTTACGATATCGGACTTGTAAGTGAAGAAAAATGGCAGAGATTGCAGAACAAGCTCAGACTTATTGAAGAAGAAAAGGAAAGAATTTCACTTGTTTCCGTTCCGATGAGCAAGGAAATCGATGAGCTTCTTGTTTCACGTGAAACCTCACCCCTTGTAACAGGCTGCCGTTTATCAGAGCTTCTCAAGCGTCCTCAGCTTGATTATGAAGCTCTCAAGGACTTTGATCCCGACAGACCTGACCTGCCTTATGAGGTTTTTGAACAGGTTGAAATCGGTATAAAGTATGAGGGATATATAAAAAGACAGCTTGCACAGGTTGATGAGATGAGAAGACTCGAGGTAAAGAGCCTTAAAATGATTGACGATTATAAGCAAGTAGTCGGTCTTCGCAGTGAAGCTCAGGAAAAGCTTAATAAAATCAAGCCTGAAAATCTTGGTCAGGCATCACGAATCAGCGGTGTAAGCCCCGCAGATATATCAGTTTTACTTATTTATCTTGCAAAAAACGGACTTAATTAAGGAGTGAATGAAATGGCTGAATTTATTTCAAAGACATTGCTTAAGGAAAAAGCAGAGAAATACGGAGTAATTCTTGACGAAAAAGCTCTTGAAAGATTTGATATTTACGCAAGACTTCTTGTCGAATGGAACGAGAAAATCAATCTTACTGCGATCACTGAGCCTGATGAAATTGTAATCAAGCATTTTGTTGACTCACTTACTGTTTTCTCTGCAATGAACATTCCCGAAGGTGCAAAGGTTATTGATGTGGGCACAGGCGCAGGATTTCCCGGTGTGGCAATGCTTATTGCAAGACCTGACCTTGATATCACACTTATGGACAGCACTAACAAAAAGCTGAATGTTATAAGAGATATACTTGAAAATATCGGACTTGAAGCAAATGTAGTACATAAAAGAGCAGAAGAAGCAGGTCAGAGTAAGGATTTCAGAGAGCAGTATGACTTTGCAACTGCAAGAGCAGTATCAAATCTCAGAGATCTTTCTGAATTTTGTCTGCCCTTTGTAAAGGTTGGCGGTACCTTTATTTCAATGAAGAGTGCAAAGGCTGACGAAGAAATCGAAGAAGGTAAGAAGGCAATTTCTGTTCTCGGCGGTAAAATCAAAGAGAAAAGAACCTTCGAGCTTGAAGAAGCAGGGGAGAGAACAATCATTTTAATCGAAAAGCTTTCGTCAACTCCCGGCAAATATCCAAGACCTTCGGCAAAAATGGCAAAGAATCCTATAAAATAATATAAATAAAACCCAATTATCATCGAATTATGTAAAACGGTTTTTGTGGACAACCTTTCCTTGTTGTGTTATTCTTTACAGCAAGGAAAGGTTATTTTTTTTCGGAGGCTACAGAATGATAACAGAAAAACCACGCCCGGCAGGTCAGGTTCTGCTGATACCAAATGAGATTATTTATCCCAATCCCAATCAGCCGAGAAGAAGCTTCAATCAGGAGGAGCTTGTAAATCTTGCAATCAGCATCAGAATGAACGGAATACTTCAGCCTATAACCGTCAGAGAGACCGAAAAGGGTTATGAGGTTGTATCCGGTGAAAGACGGCTGAGAGCCTCACGACTTGCCGGAATGCTGTCAGTTCCGTGCATTGTAATTGAAGTAAACAGCTTCAAGTCTGCTGTATACGCCCTGATTGAAAACCTTCAAAGACAGAATCTCGGTTATTTTGAGGAAGCTGTCGCAATTGAAAAGCTGATGTATGATTTCGGACTTTCCCAGGATGAGGTTGCAAAGCAATTAGGCAAAGCGCCTTCTACCGTTTCAAACAAGCTGAGGCTGTTAGCTTTGCCGATTAAGATAAGGGAGCTGCTTTGTGAAAACGGACTTTCCGAAAGACACGCAAGAGCTTTATTGAGATTGCCCGAAGAAAAAATGCTTCCTGTTTTAGAAAAAATCATTGAGAAAAAGCTGAATGTTACCCAGACAGAGGACTACATAGAAGAGATTTTAACTGATAAGCTGAGTAAAAGAACAACAAAAACAATGTTCAGTGATGTGCGAATTTTTCTCAATACAATCAACCACGCTGTTGACACAATGAAAAAAGCAGGTATCAAGGCTGATATAAAAAAAGAGGAACAGGAAGAAAGCTTTGTTTATCATATTAAAATACCGAAAAAGCAGGTTTATAAGCCTGTTTCAGTTAAGGATGGCAACACCCACTGTGGTGATTCCATATAATCATATCTTTCTCTTTCACACCCCACAAAGGCAGAGACCGCATCTTAATGATGCGGTCTCTGCTTTTCAGCGGCATTTCAGAATGTTTCACATGAAACATTTTATAAAAAATCAAAAAAACTCTTTAAAATGTCATTTACTTGTGTTATAATATATCACTGTATAGATAAAATGAGCAGGAAAGGGTGAAAAAATGGGAAAGACCGTAGCAATCGTTAACCAGAAAGGCGGCGTTGGCAAAACAACATCAGCAGTCAATCTTGCCGCAACAATCGGACATCACGGTTATAAGGTTCTGCTTGTTGATATGGATCCTCAGGGAAATGCAACAAGCGGACTCGGAATAAATAAAAGAGAAATAGTTAAATCTACCTATGATATGACGGTAGGGGATACAAAGGCAGGAGAAATACTTAAGAAAACGCCTTTTGATAACCTTGATCTTTTACCTTCTAATATGAATCTTGCAGGTGCAGAGCTTGAGCTTGTTGATATGAATGACAGACAGGTGAGGATCAAAAATGCCCTTGCACCGATAAAAGGGGAGTATGATTTTATTATAATTGACTGTCCCCCTTCACTCGGACTTCTTACAGTCAATGTGCTTTGTGCAAGTGACAGCGTGATTGTTCCCATTCAGTGTGAATATTATGCGCTTGAAGGCTTATCACAGCTTATGAACACTATCCGCCAGGTAAAGAGACTTTATAATCCCCTGATTGAGCTTGAGGGTGTGCTTCTTACAATGTATGACGGCAGACTTAACCTCACTCAGCAGGTTGTAGGTGAAGTTAAACGCTTCTTCCCTCAGAAGGTTTACGGTACAGTTATTCCCCGTAATGTAAGGCTTTCAGAGGCTCCTTCCTTCGGCAAGCCTGTTTATTACTATGACAGAGCTTCAAAAGGCAGCACGGCATATGATGAATTTACAAGAGAATTTCTAAAAAAGAATAATAAAAAAGTAAAATAAAGGAGGCAGATTATGGCAAAGAAACAAAGCGGTTTAGGAAAAGGCCTTGATGCTCTTTTTCTTGACAATTCAACAACAGATGGCGATCAGCCCTTAAGACTTCCCATTACTGAGATTGAGCCTAACAGAGAACAGCCCAGAAAGTACTTTGATGATGAGGCTTTACAGGAGCTTTGTGACAGCATTAAAATTCACGGTGTTATTCAGCCTCTTGTCGTAAGACCTATTTCAGACGGCGGTTATCAGCTTATCGCAGGTGAAAGACGCTGGAGAGCTTCAAGAATGGCAGGCCTTACAGAGGTTCCTGTTGTTATAAGGGAAATGGCTGAAAATGAGACGATGGAAATTGCTTTAATAGAAAATTTACAGCGTGAAGATCTCAATCCCATTGAAGAGGCCGAAGGCTTCCGAGTGCTTATGGATAACTACTCTCTTACTCAGCAGGAGGCTGCGGAAAGAGTGGGCAAATCCCGTCCTGCAGTGGCAAACACAATGAGACTTCTTGCTCTTCCTATAAAAACTCTTGATTTTGTCAAGGAAGGCAAGCTTTCAGCAGGTCACGCAAGAGCTCTTCTTCCTCTTAATGAGGAAGCAAGAATCAACATTCTCGCAGAAGAAATCATCCGCAAGGGTCTTTCGGTAAGAGATGTTGAAAAGATGGTAAAGAACATCCTTTCCGACAAGAAGCATAAGGAAAAGGACAAGGACAAAAAGAAGGAAAAGAGAGATCCCTTCTATGATGAATGCGAAATTGCAATTCGTGAGGAGCTTGGCAGAAAGGCAGAAATTCATCTCAAGTCCGCTAACAAAGGCACAATAGAAATCGAATTTTTCAGCAAGTACGACCTTCAGACAATTATGGAAGCACTTGCAGGCAATAACTAAACCCGAAAAGGAGTAATACACAATGTTAGATATTAAGCTTATCAGAGAAAATCCCGAAAAAGTTAAGGCAGCAATGAAAACAAGAAACAAGGATATGGACGCTGTTGTTGATGAAATCCTTGAAATTGACGCTCAGGTAAGAGCTCTTACCCAGAAGGCAGACGCACTTAAGGCTGAGCAGAACGCTGCAAGCAAGAAGATCCCTCAGATCAAGAAGGAGGGCGGCGACATCAGCGAAATTATGGCTCGTATGAACGAGATCAAGGAAGAGGTTAAGGCTCTTGACGCTGAAAAGAACGAGCTTGCTGCAAAGCAGAAGACAATGATGTATGAGTTCCCCAACGTTCCCTCAGAAACAACTCCCGTTGGTAAGGATGACAGCGAAAACGTTGAAATCCGTCGCTGCGGTGAACCCAGACAGTTCGATTTTGAAGCAAAAGCACACTGGGAAATCGGTGCAGATCTCGGTATTCTTGATCCCGAAACCGCTGCAAAGGTAACAGGTACACGCTTCCATTTCTATAAGGGTCTCGGTGCAAGACTTGAAAGAGCTATCATCAGCTTTTTCCTTAACACACATTCAGACAACGGCTACACAGAGGTATTCCCTCCCTTCATGGTTAACCGTGCATCAATGACAGGTACAGGACAGCTTCCCAAGTTTGAAGAGGATGCTTTCAAGCTCACAAACGACTATTTCCTCATTCCCACAGCAGAGGTTCCCGTTACAAATATGTTCAGAGATGACATTCTTGACGGTGCTCAGCTTCCTATGAGCTTCTGTGCTTACTCAGCTTGCTTCAGAGCTGAAGCAGGTTCAGCCGGCAGAGACACAAGAGGTCTCATCCGTCAGCATCAGTTCAATAAGGTTGAGCTTGTTAAGTTTGCTAAGCCTGAGGAAAGCTATGCAGAGCTTGAAAAGCTTACAAACGATGCTGAAAGAGTTCTTCAGCTCCTCGGCCTTCCCTACAGAGTTGTTGCTCTTACAACCGGTGACATCGGCTTCTCATCAGCAAAGACCTATGATATCGAAGTATGGATGCCCTCCTACGGCAGATATGTTGAAATCAGCTCCTGCTCAAACTTCGAGGACTTCCAGGCACGCCGTGCATCAATCCGTTACAAGAACGGTCCCAAGGACAAGGCTCAGCTTGTACACACCCTCAACGGTTCAGGTGTTGCAGTAGGCAGAACAACAGCTGCTATCCTTGAAAACTATCAGAACGCTGACGGAACAGTAACAATTCCCGAGGCACTTGTTCCTTATATGGGTACAGACATCATCAAATAAAAAGGAGGAAGCAAATTGTCCTCAAAGGTATCTGTTTTCAGACACAGAGATAACTTTCTGAAGTATCGTTATCTGCTCGGAGAGCTTGTAAGGAAAAACGTGAAGCTTCAGTACCGTAATTCAGTGCTCGGCATGTTCTGGACCTTCCTTCAGCCTCTTATGACAATGATTGTTCTTTCAATCGTTTTCAGCAATCTCTTCGGCAGAGGCTCTGCAGAGGTGGTAAACTATCCCGTTTATCTTCTTTCAGGCCGACTTCTCCACGATTTCTTCACACAAAGCACAAAAAGAGGAATGCGTGCAATCCGCACAAACGCTTCAATCATCAAAAAGGTTTACGTTCCTAAGTACATTTATCCTCTTTCACAGGTACTTTCAACCTTTGTAACCTTCCTTATTTCTCTTGTGGTGCTTGTGGTTGTTATTCTCTTTTTCAACATAATCAACAAGAATCCTATCGCCATTTCCTGGCAGATAATATTCTTCATCATTCCCGTTATCATTCTTTTCTTTATGTCTCTGGGCATAGGAATGATACTTTGCACATTGGATGTTTTCTTTAAGGACGTTGAAAACCTCTATGATGTTTTCACTCTGCTTCTTTTCTATCTTACACCCATTGTGTACACTGTTGACAGACTCGGCTTTGAGCCGGGCTCCTGGCAGGAAAGCCTTCTCAGGCTTAATCCCATGTACGGAATCATAGATATGTTCCGTGCGGCAGTAATCCATTCAACAGAGTTTATGGCTTATTTTGATTTCAATATGCTCTGGTACACAATAGGCTTCACCATAGTGATGCTTGTTATCGGATTTATTGCTTTCTATAAGACCCAGGACAGATTCATTCTTCACATTTAAAAAGGGGAGGAGTTACACATGAAACAATATGCAATAGAAGTTGATCATGTAAGTATGCTCTTTCACCTTAACCGTGAAAGAGTGGACAATGCAAAGGAATACGTGATCCGTTTCCTTACAAGAAAGCTTACTTACACAAAGTTCTGGGCGCTCAAGGATGTTTCCTTCAAGGTTGAAAAGGGTGACCGTGTCGGTGTTCTCGGCTTCAACGGTGCCGGTAAGAGTACACTTCTTAAAACAATCGCAGGCGTACTCAAGCCCACAATGGGCTCTGTCAGGGTTGCAGGCGTCATTGCTCCCATGCTTGAGCTTGGTGCAGGCTTTGACATGAATTATTCCGGTGCGGAAAATATCTATCTTTACGGCGCAACAATGGGCTTTTCAAGAAAGTTCATCGACGAAAAGTATGATGAAATTGTGGAATTCTCCGAGCTTGGTGAATTCATTGACGCCCCCCTCAAGAGCTACTCCTCAGGTATGAAGAGCCGTCTCGGTTTTTCAATTGCAACTGCGGTCAAGCCTGACGTGCTCATTCTTGACGAGGTTCTTTCCGTTGGTGATGCGGCCTTCAAGGACAAGAGCGAGCAGAGAATTCTTGATATGATGGCCGACGGTGTTACGGTGCTTTTTGTTTCACACAGCACAGAGCGTGTAAAGAAAATCTGTAACAAGGCAATCATTCTCACCAAGGGTCAGCTTGTGGCTGAGGGTGAGGTAAACGAAATCTGTGATATTTACACAGAGATGGTTAATAAGAAATAAATAAGAGGGCGGAATTTTTCCGCCCTTTTGAGGATTATTGTACGAATGAGGTGATAACGTGACAAAGGTTAAAGAAAAGCTGTATGAGCATCGGTTCGGAATGTTCTTTTTTGCGTTTGCATTGGTTTATTCCTTGCTCAAGTTTGAAACTTTTGGCATAGTAAAAGCACAAAGCGTTACATACTCGCTATATTGTGTGGATTTCTCTTTAGGTTTTTGCACAAAGCTTCTTCCGGGAGCAATATATAAATTTCTTGTTGGTGAATACAATGAAACCGCAATTTCAATATATGTAAATATCCTAACTGTTCTTGCATTTGCGGCAGTTTCATTTTTACTTGACAAATTTATAAAAAAAGCAGATAACAGTTACAAACAGGAAGCTTTTTTTGTTTCTGTTTTTACGATGGCTGCGGTTGTTTTTTTCTTTTATGAAGCAGGACTTTCCAGGCTTCTGGATTTTCATTGGATTATTGCTACAATAATTTTTATTTTTTGTTTGTCGAATAAAAAGTTATATATTTTTATGCCACTTCCCATTGTGTATGCACTCATGACGCATTATGTGTCATTGGTATGCTATGTTCCGGTTTGTTTGCTTATATTGCTTTTAAAGATAATATATACCGAAGAAAAGAAAGAAAAAGCTTTTCTTAGTGTTATTTTTTCTGTTTCACTGATAACATCAGTTGCTTTGTTCGGTTACATGGCATTGTTTGAACTTGAAAATGTAAAACTTTCTTATCCTACATTTAACAGTATTTTAAAAGAAAGAGGAGTTCTGAATACCGAATATTATAACTTTGCTTTTTTCAGAGAAAATGTTGAGGATATTTTTGAATCTTACTATAACGAAGAAACTGTTGGTCTTGTTAATAATATTGATACAAATCAGTCCGCAATAAATGTTTTATTGCAAACGATAGCTCAGCAGATTAAAATAAACTTCTATCTGGCTGATCACCGTAACGGTTTATTAAAAGTGTCAGTTTTTCTGGTGTTAATTTGTTTTATTTTCAATGGCACATGGAAAAGTATGAAAAGCAAGAAAAAATTTGAACAGCTCATTCTTTTTTGTCCTGCTATTTTATTTACAGTTATTTGTATGATCGGACTACTGTTTTCAACCGATACTATACGCTGGTTGGGAAATGCGATTTTGTCACTTGTGACTATTTATATTTATAATATTTATCTGAATAAGGAAAACGGGAAGAAAATGCTTAGTGTTATTTCAGAAAAACCGAAAGGTCTCTATTTTCTGAGTATAGCTATTGTTTTGGTTTTTCTTGTAATATAACAAAGGGGAGGAATAATTGTGGAAAAAGCCTTAAAAAGCAATTATTTGTGGTATGTTCCGGTATTTCTGTCCTGGTTGTTGCCCGGCTTGCAGATGTATGTCAGCACAAAAACTGCTCTTTCTGCCGGTGCGTTCCTGGTAACGGTTATGTTTTTTTATTTAGAAAAAAATGAAAAGTTGAAAATCTTGATTCCTCTGGTAATTACTGCCGCAATAAGTATTTATGATTACAGATATCTTTTTTTGTCATTGCATGTTCTGTTTCTTATGGTTTTATGCATGTACAGCAAGGCGGAAAAAAGGAACTCTTCCTTTGAGGAAACAAGCAAAACAATTTATATAGCTTTGACTTTTTTCAGAATATGCTATATGATTTTCTGTATTGTTACAATGGACAGATTTATAATAAGTCTAAGCACAATATTTTATTTTATAAAAAATTCATTGATTTTACTTGTGTTTGCTTTATGCTGTCTTTGTTTCAGTTTTAAAAATAAAGATGCCAAAAACAGTAACCCGAAGAATGAAAAAAATATTTTTCTGTTTGCATTCATAGGCATCGTTATTGATATTGTTATTGTCTGCGTGAAGAAGAATGTTGGAGGCGTTCAATCGGCACAAGCAGAATTTTTTAACTGGTATGTTTTCATTTTCTATCTTTTGATAACGGACAATTTTGTCGTAAGGAAGTTTACTGAAGCGTTCAATAAGAAGTTTGCATCAATTTTTAAAAGTTAAACACATATATTGATTACAGGACAGATTAAATTTAATCTGTTCTGTTTTTATTAAGACAAAATCAACAAAGGAAAATTAACATTTTCGTCACAAGACACAATTTTTTAATAATTGTAAAGGTTTTTGAAAATTGATATTGACTTTATTGATTTTATAATGATATACTGATACTAACTAAAAGTGACTCTATATACCCTTTTGCGCCCAAAATGCGAAAAACGGTCGGGTCAGGGATCGGCAAAAAGGAGTAAAAAGGCATAAAAGAGCACGAAAAGTTTCGTTCAGACGGTTAATATTTGAAAAGATCGCATATGCGGTCTTAAAGCCGTTTATATAACGACATATTTTTGTTAAGGAGGAAATCTTAATGAAAAATCAATTTAAGAAAAGTTTATCCCTCGTAATGGCAGTTCTTATGCTTATGTCCTGTTGGGTGTGGGTTGCACCTGAAAAGGCAAGTGCAGGTGTAGCAACTCCCTATTATATGAAGATTACTACCAATGTTACTGACACAGGTAACGAAGATGGTAGTACAATTACTATTAACTATAAGGATACCAATGGTACAGGCTCAACGGGTACATTTACCCAGACCTATGGTCAGATGGCGTGGGACGGACAGGTAACTGTTTACTCAGGCCCTATCAACGGCTGGCCCACATCATTCTCATGGCAATTCAATCTCGGCGGCGGCCGTACTGAAAACCACAGAGATATTACTGTTTACATTGGTGGTACTGAAGAAACCTGTACACATCAGATTGCTTACTCATCAGGTTATAACTTTGTTAATGACCTTACAGGTACTGACTATCTTAACTGTACTATGTCAATCACAGGTACAGCTCCTTACTTTAACGAAATTACAAGCACCTCAGCAACTGACGCAACAGTAAACAAGCTTCCTGACGGCGCTGCTGCTACTTCAACCGTTAAGGTTACAGGCGGTAAGGACCAATACGGTGTTGCATGGGCTGCTTCTCTTCCCACAAGCGGATTCTCATATTCTCTTAAATATACAAATGATGCAGGTAATGAAGTTGATCTTGGTTCAACTTATGCATCTGTAAGCAGTTCAACAAACAGTGCAACTGTAAATATTTATGATGACGTAGCAAAACTCTTCCCTGATACAGGTTCAGGTAAGATTTATGCTTATGCAAAATATAAGAGTTCATCAGTCTCATCAACTATCAACCTTTCACTTCCTAACTATACAATGGTATTTGATGCCAACGGCGGTAAGATCGGTGCGACTGACGGTGAAGCTCTCGATCAGGTAAAGGTTACAAAGAACAACAAGTTATACTATAACTCCGTTATCGGTAAGGCCCCTGCTTACGGTACAAAGGACGGTTTTGACCTTGTAGGCTTCTATGCTGATAAGAATGCCGATGCAACAGGTCTTAATGCATCATTTACAGGAACAAAGTTTGTTGATGATACTACAACCGTAACAGCCCAGGGTGACAAGAGCTATTATTACGCTGCATGGAAGGCTAAGCCCATCACCGCAACCTTTGTTACAGCAGATAACCAGGTTATCGGTACTGTTGAGGGGCGTTATAATAATAACCTTGTAGCAGAAAATATGTATAATGGACTCACTAACCTTAATGCAGCTGTTAAGAGTGCTTATACAGGCACAGCTATTCAGTTTGACAGTAACAATGCACCCGTTTATAAGGACGGCTCAAGCACATATACCTTCTCACACTGGAAGATCATTGAAGGCTATAATGATACGATTGTTGATAAGGATCATACAGCTACTCTTTATGGTGACGTTAAGTTCCAGGCTGTTTATACAAAGGCTGATGCTACAAAGTATGCTGTTAAGTTCTATGACGGTAACGGCAACGTAATTAATGATGCTTCAAACAAGTCCGATTATAAATTCAGAGACAGCGTTATTCTTCCTTCAACTGAACCCACTAAGGCTCAGAACGATAAGTACAACTATGAATTCATCGGTTGGGCAAATGAGCTTGCAGGTGTGAAATTCTTTGCTGTTGATGAAAATGATAAGGACGAAAACGGCGCAGCAATTTCATATACTTCGAAGGATGCAGCTGAATTCACCGTAAGAGGTGACGCATCCTATGTTCCCGTTTTCAGAATGATTCCCCGTGAATACAAGGTTACATATAAGTACACAGGTGACGGAAAAACTTCTGAGTCAACAGTTATTGAAGGATATAAGTGGGATGAAGCAGTTCGTCTTCCCGAAATCAAGAATAACTACACAACAGAGGGTTACAGATATTACCTTACCGGCTGGAAGGTTGAAGGCGATAGTACAGATACAACATATACCGATATCGGTGAAATCAAAATTGATGGCGATAAGACAGTTGTTGCTGTATACGGTAGCAGAGAGGCTGCAAAGTATACTATCAATTTCTACGGTAAAGATGCAGACGGTGAAAAAGATATTCTTCTTAACGGAGGCAACAATATCTATGAGCACAACACAGAAGTAACTGTTCCTGAGGTTCCTAAGACGATTGATACCGAGGACTCACGTTATACCTTTGCAGGTTGGTCACCCGAAGTTAACACAACTGCAAGCGGTGACGCTGATTACTATGCAACCTACACAAAGAAGGATTATGCAGACCTTTACTTCTACAATTATGACGGTGAACTTATCTATAGCCTTGACGGTAAAGAAAATACTCTCTTTGCAGGATATATAATTCCCGAGTATAAGAATATCGTTGACGGTGAAAATGTGCTTCCTTCAAAGAAAGAAGATCCCGTTGGTACCTACAAATTCTTAGGCTGGGCAGACGGCAGCGGAAACGCTGTTGTTCCCGGTACTGATAAGTTCACAGGCGACACATATCTCTACGCTCAGTTTGAAACTGTTTATAAGGACTATACTGTCAAGTTCCTTAATGATGACGGTACTGTAGTTTCAGAAAAGACATATCATTTCGCTACAGAAATCGAAATTCCTGAAAATCCCACAAAGGCAGCAGACGAAACCTATACCTATGACTTCAGAGCATGGACTCCTGATGTTTCAGAGGTTTGCTACGGTGATGCTACATACACTGCAACCTACAGAAGATCATATAACTACTATAAGGTTACATGGCTCAAGGATAATAAGACATTACTTTCAGAGAGTAGCTATATCCACGGTGCTAAGATTCAGCCCGCCAGATTTGAAGATCCTGTTTCTTATGGTGATGCAACTGAGGGACATAAGTGGGTATTCAAGCATTGGGTACAGTGTGATGCAAACGGAAACGATATTCTCGTTGACGGTAAGCAGGTAATCTTTGCCCGCGGTATGAAGATGGGAATTGACGAGCTCTACTTCTATCCCGTATTTGAAGAGGAAGCCAATAATCTTACTGTAACCTTCTATAAGGAAGACGGCACCAAGATCGGTGATACAAAGGTTCCTTACGGTGCGGCTCTTGCAGATTACTCAGCTGCATTTGAGGCAGATGCATATAAGAAGGCCGGCGAGACTCACCACTATTCACTTGAAAAGTGGGTTAACGTTAACGGCGGTGCAGACGTTATAACCGTAACTGCTGACGTATCAGTTAAGCCCAGCTATACAGCAGTTGAACACTCAAAGGTGATTTATGAGCTTATTAAGGCTCCTACCTGTACAGAAACAGGTCTTGCCGATATGAAGTGTGAAGATGATGCATGTGACATTATTGACAAAAATGTTGTTCTCGCTGTTGTTCCTGATGAAGGCGTACCCACAGGTCAGATTTATGTAGGCACAGATATGTGGAAATCTACTGATACAGTTGATTTTAACGATGTAAAATATATCGGACCTAATACAAATCTTATTGTAAACGCAGCTGATACAGGTACACGTTCAATGCCTTGGAATACAGGTATCAATCTTATTTCAAGAGGCGTTGGTAAGATTGAATATTACATTTACGAATCAACACCGGAAGAAGAAAAAGTTGAAGATACATCAACAATTACTGAAGGCTGGACAACAGTATATGATTATGAAGCTAAAAAGCAGGAAGTGTTTGAGGGTGTTCTCAACAGTAAGGGTATTACAACAAGCGAATATGAAGCTCTTGCAGAAGCAAAGAAGGCTGAAATTGACAACGAAGTAAAGGCTATCCTTGCTACCTACGTTGCAAACGCAACAGGTATTGCTTCAAACCTTAACCTTGTTAACGGTAAGGAATATATAATCTATATCAGAGTTTCTGACCGTGAAGTCGGTGGTCAGAGTAACAAGAGAGTATTCTGCTCAGGTAAGCTCCATTACGGTACAACCGCTCCTGAAATCACTGTAGAAGGTGACGGCTTCGGCACAAAGTTCTGTGCTGATGCAACAATCAAGGTAACAGATGATACAGATGGCGTTAAGGCTTATATCGATGATGCAGAAATTACTCTTGCAGCTGACGGCACATATAAGTGTGAAACAAAGGGTGTTCACACAGTAACAGCTATCGATAAGAACGGCAACAAGACAATGAAGACCTTTGAAATCAAGGGTGGTCATACTTACAGAAATTACACTATTGCTGCTGACTGTGAACACGACGGCTCAAAGTATGACATTTGTACAGTCTGCGGTGCAAAGGCACATGAAGAAGTTCTTCCTGCTATCGGTCACAGCTACAAAGCAAACTATACAGATAAGGCAGCAACATGTCTTGTTGACGGTTACAGAACTTATGTCTGTGACAACAACTGCGGCGAAAAGCTTGTTCTTAATCCCACAGATGATGCCGATAAGATCGGTCAGGCAATGAAGTTTGTTGCACCTGCAGAGGGTGAAACAGAAGGCAAGTGGGTTAAGCTTACAGCTGAAGACATCAAGCACCTTAAGGCAACAGGTGAACACACCTATGCTAAGGTCAAGGATGAAAACGGCGAAGACACAAGCGAAGACGCATGGGTAATCGACAAGGCAGCAACATGTACTGTTGAAGGCTCAAAGCACAGAGATTGTACAGTTTGCGGTGTTCTCGGCAGAGAAACAGCAACAATTCCTGTTGACACTGAGAACGGTCATAAGTTCTACCGTGCAACAGTTCCTGAAGATTGTAAGCCCACATGTACTGAAATCGGTAAGAAGGTTAAGACCTGCCGTTACTGTGGTGTTACCGAAACAGTTGAGTACATAGATGCTCTCGGTCACGTGGCAGGCGAATATGTAATTCTCGTAGCTGCAACCTGTGAAGCCGTCGGTTCAAAGATGCTCACATGTTCACGCTGTGAAGGATATATCGGTAAGCCTGATGCAGAAGGTAAGTTCGATCCTATGAAGGCTCCTGAAGCAGAAGAAATTCCTGCTCTCGGTCACGCATACAAGGTAAGCGGTTCTGTTTACCAGGGTGATGACGGAAAGTACTACCAGGATTATGTCTGCGCTAACGACAGCACTCACAAGGAAAGCAGAGTTGTTGAGGATTACGAACCTCCCGTTCCTGCAACAGTAACATTCGACTTCAACGGTGGTTATTTCGTAATTCCTGCAGTTGGCGAAGAAAACCAGCTCGGTTATATTCCTGAGATGCAGAAGGGCACACAGACTATTTCTGCAAACGTTGGTGAAACAATTTCAGCAGATGAAGTTGAAAAGGCAGTCAAGCAGGATAACGCTACAAAGAAGTTCAGCTTCTCACATTGGGCAACCAAGAACGCTGACGGCACATACACCGAAGTTAAGTTCCCCATCGAAGTAACAGGTGATGCAACATACTACGCTGTTTATGCTGAAAAGTATATCAACTATACAATCACATATTACATCGAAACAGTAAATGCTGATGGCGGTGTTGAAACCACAGAATACAAGAAGACAGGTTATATCCATAACGGTGAAACTGTAACTCTTATTGACGGTCCTGCAAAGGCAGCAACCTGGCAGTACAATTATAAGTTTGCAGGTTGGAAGGTTAACGGTGGCGACACAGTTTATACCGATACCGTAACAATCAACGGAGCAAACATTAACCTTACAGCAACATACGAAGAAGTTTTAAAGAAGTATGTTGTTACATACGCAATCACAAGCAGTAACACCCTTGAAACCTTTGAAGTTGACGCCGGTTCAGGAGCAAGAGCTTGTCCCATCATTCCTGTTAAGGCTTATGACTCAAAATATCACTATGAGTTTGACGGATGGAATAAGGCAGAGCAGCTTAAGAAGGTTGAAAGCAACATCTATACAACTCCTGTATTTGCTTCTGTAAAACATGCTTATGTAAAGACAGAAAAGACACCTGCAGCTTGTGGCGTAAAGGCTGTCTATACATACACCTGTGAGTGCGGACATTCCTACGAAGCGGAAGAAGGCTTAGCTCTTGAGCATCTCTGGGGTGATCCTGTATTCAATGTAGAAACAGGTAAGAATGTAATTACATGTCAACGTGAAAACTGTGGTATCACACAGGAAGATACACGTACCCTCACAGCTAAGTTCTTCGTGAATGAAACTGATGCTAACGCTATCAAGACAATCAGCTACATTCCCTGGGATACTGTAATCGATTCAATTAAGCTTCCTGCTGATCCCGCAAAGGAAGCAGATGAAAAATATGAATACACCTTTGCAGGTTGGGCTGTTAAGGGCACAACAGATGTTGTTAAGTTCGATACATTTAAAATTAAGCAGGATTACGAATTTGTTGCAGTCTTTGAAAAGATCGAAAGAAAGTACAATGTAATCTTCAGATATGACGGCGGCAAGATAATCAAGACATACTCTGATGTTGTCGCAGGTTCAGATATTGTAACTGAATTTACAACAGAGCCCACAAAGGCTTACACTGAGACCGATCACTATGTATTCAGTGGTTGGAAGGGCTTCGAGGAAGGCAAGCTTAACATAACCATTAAGGATGTTACGGGCGATATGCAGATTATTGCACTCTTCGATAAGGCTCCTCACTCATACAAAGAAACTACACTCAGTGAAGCAACCTGTAAAAACGGTAAGGGTACAAGATACATCTGTGAATGCGGTCATTATAAGGATGTAACCGGTAAGCCCCTTCCTCATGAATTTGAAGAGGTTAAGAGAGTTGAAGCTTCTGCAACAGCTAACGGTTATATCGATTACAAGTGTAAGAATTGTGAAGAAACCAAGAGAGAAGAACTCATTTACAAGGATAACACTATCTCAATTGCAGTAAATGTATCACTCAACGGTGCTCCCAAGTCAGGCATTCAGGTTGAAATTCAGCCTCTCGGCGGTGGTGAACCCATCTTTGCAACAACAAACAGCAACGGTGTTGCAAACTTCAAGGTTGATCAGGACAGCGTATATGTATGCTGGGTTGTAATCAACGGCGAAAAGAAGGAAGTAGCTCTTGAAAGTGCAGGCAACGGTAACCTTGTTGGTTACTACAGCTACACAGACGTAGTTAACTGCAGCTG
Source organism: Acutalibacteraceae bacterium (assembly GCA_045612205.1). Classification (GTDB taxonomy): domain Bacteria; phylum Bacillota; class Clostridia; order Oscillospirales; family Acutalibacteraceae; genus UBA6857. Next base: position 44,565 of record JAZKYQ010000103.1, read on the forward strand.
TGCTTGTCACCGTGATAACATCTGGGGTGCAATCTTCAGATTCTTCCACAAGATGATCAAGCTCTTCACAGGCGAATTCAAGTGCTGCACAAACCCCGATCCTATGTATGGTTAATTAAATAATCAGATAAGGCGTCTTCTTCGGAAGGCGCCTTGTTTTTGCTTTTTGAGCACAAATAATTGCTAAGATTGTTACAAAAGGATATATTGTGTTTGTTTTTTAGTGCTTGCACTATATGTTGTTTTTTGGTTTTTTTAACAATTGTAACCCTGTATTTTTGTCTAAATTTCATATTTGTAAAACTAAACAAATAAAAAAAGATACATATATGCAAAATGTAGAATTCAAAAAAAATTAAAAAATATATTGAAAAACTTGACTTTAAATGATATACTTACGATAGTTATAGGTGTCTCTATGGGCGAATTGCACCCTTTTTCAGGGAAATTCGCTTTAAATGCGTTATCTGACGCGTTTAAAAGCCGTTAGAGAGTCCTATTATGCAATATATACATTCTTTCATTTAAGGAGGAAAATTATATGAAAGTTGGTAAAAAAGCGTTAAGTTTGCTGTTGGCCGTGATTATGATCATGTCCACAATGTCAGTATCTTTCAGCGTATTTGCTGCGACTGATACAACTGCTGACATTTACAGCGCAATTGCAATGCACTATGACAGCCTTATGGATGCCATAGACAAGGCTACTGTGGCGGATGAGTCCAAGAGGGACACCTCCGGCGTGCCTGTCAAGAATGGCTCCGTGTGGGAAGTCGAACGTGACACTTTGAACGGAGGTTGGCTTGCAGTCTCAAGAGCCATTGCGTCTTATGCAAAGGGCACAGTTGCCCGTAATAAGACCTATGTGGATCTTGTTACAGACATCAAGAAGGATGCTTCAGGCTATGCAAGCTCAAACGGCCATCTTGTAGCAGATTACAATACTATTCTTGATTACTACAAGTTTGGTTCACAGGCAACAGGTACATTTGCAACTCAGGAAACCGTTACTCTTAATATCGGTATCGGTTTTGACCTGCTTGCATTTAAGGATGTAGCCTCCATCGTTGATAAAACATACTCAACAGCTGTGCTTAAGTTCACTCCCAAGGGTGAGCTTGCTACAGGTTACACTCTTTCAACTGCTGACGACATCAGCTTCAAGACAACTGATCTTATCGAAAGCGGATACGATGTTGGCACAATGAAGGGTGTTCTTGAATGGTGTATCGGTGTGAACGTTCCTACATCAGGCGATCCTAACTTTATTGATGCAGGCACATTCAAGACCTGGTTCGGTCTCGATACTCTTTCAACTGAACAGCTTGGTGCTCTTACAAAGCTGTGGTCTCTTTTCAATACAACAATGGCAATTACCGGTTTCGGTTATACCGAAGAGCAGATCTGGAATCGCTTTGTTGCGCCTGAAGTAGGCAAGAACTATCAGCAGACAAAGATTTGGTATGATGCTGGTGCTGCACGTGCAGAAGCTACTCCTATTGCCGGAAGATATATTACTGAGTTCGATGCTCTTATGGCAACAGATATTTCTGCAATGACAGCTTCAGAGCTTGTTGCACACAGAAATGCAATTACAGCTAAGATTCAGGCTCTCGACAACGAGTCTCTGTCAGTTCTTATTTATCAGATCATCAACGAAACCGAAGCCAACTATATCGGCACAGAAAACGGTAAGGTTGAATCATATCTCAAGCAGCTTGGCGTAAAGATCGCACAGGCTTACGTTGTTGTGGAAATTGAAGGTGCTTCATTCGGCATCGACGGTAAATTCACTCTTGCTGATAAGCTTGTTGAACTTGCAGCAGAATCAGAGTCTCTTAAGTTAAAAGCTGAGCTTGAACTCACAGAAGATCAGGTTTACGAAGACACAAATGAATATAAGGCAAACCTTGCATGGGTAAGAGAAGCTTATGAAGTTCTTAACCTTATTGACGTTTATGTTCTTAGCGGTGCTACATATGCAGATATCGCTGACATCAAGACAGCTGCAGGCAATGCTATCACAGAAGAGCTTCACAAGAAAGTTACAGATAAGTACAACGTAATTTCATTTGATGTTTACGGTGCAACATATATCGAAGAAAAGGCTTCAATGGATTCAGTTATGGCTAAGACTGTCCTTGCAGGCCGTAGCTTTGCTTCAATTGAAGAGATTGCTAACAAGTTTGTAGATAACTATACAAACGCAAAATCTCTCGAAGCATCAATGCCTGATGTTTTTGCTACTATCTATCCCGACGGACTTGATAAGTATGAAGAATACATTCATGCAATGAAGGCTGCAGCTGCTCAGTCATACTATGACCAGCTTTCAATAGTTGAAGCATACTTCAAAGAAGGCGGTAAGGTTACTTACTACAACTTTGAAGGTATTATTGCACGTGCAGATGCTACAAAGAACACAAGCGGTACATACACTGTAGTTGCTACCTTCCTTAATAAAGCGCCTCAGTATATTGCAAAGACAAGTGACGGTGAAATTACTCTTTCTGCACTTTCAAATCTTTACAATAAGATTTATGATTCAAGCAACGGCTTCTATAAGAGAGCTGTTGACTTCCGTACAGGCCTTAACAACCTTAGAAATTCCGCTTACAACTCATACGATGATCTTGTAGAAGACAAGTTTGTTCTGGCTTATATCCTTAAGCAGATGAACGTAACAGGTAAGCAGTACGGTTGGGAATCCAGCCTTGGTTCAATTGACGTTACAAAGATTCAGGAATTTGTAAACGATGTTGAGCTTAAGCAGGGCCGCGATCTTTCAACAGCAACAATTGAAAGCCTTATGACAGAGGCTGTTAAGGATCTTGACAGAATCATTGTTTCTAACGACCTTGGTATCCTCCTTAATGATATTACCGCTACTAAGGACCCCGAAACCGGCGAGGTTAAGGGCTTCCTTGGAACATGGAGTCAGACATATACCTTTAAGAACCCCGACGGTACAACTACAACCCGTCAGGAGGGCGAAGACTGTCAGAATATCCGTGAGTTCCTTATCAACCTTGTTGTGGGTCTTCTCTGGGGCGGTTCAGTACAGACAATGCTCTTCAAGCTTCTTAGTGAAACTGTTGGTGGAGCAGTTTATAACTTCGGTGGCGATCCCTTCGACCTTAAGGTTACAAAGAAGGACGGTTGGCAGTACCTTCCCGAGCTTCTTCATATGGCTATTCCCGTTATGCCTCATGACTTGGTTCAGAACTGGGATAATCCGTATATTTCAGGTACTTCAGAAAACAAAGAGTATCAGAAGGTTTCTGACTGGACTGTTGACTGGTACAAGTACTTTACCGGTCAGGCTTTCGGTCAGGGTGGCAACGCAGCATATGACTATTCACAGATTCTTGCTGTTGTTGACAAGGCTCCTGTTGATACTAAGGCCGGTACAGATAAGGAATCACGTTCATATTGGAAAGGCTTTACATATGCCGGTAACATCTCTACCGTTGACAGAAGCGAATATAAGCCCGGCAATGTAATTACCGAAGGTGTATCAAACGGTCAGGCCCTTGATGCAAGATTCTGGGCTGAAGGTAAGTTTGGTGACAAATACTCCGCAGAAGAAAGACAGCTTCCCTTCTGTAACTGCGTTTCTTACGGTCAGTATTGTAGTAACGAAAACCATTATTTCAACAGTAAGAAAGCATGGCACGTCGGCTCATGGAGCGACTTCTACCGTACAATGGCAGTTGCTACCTGCGGTCTCCATATTCCTCTTGCAGAGCTTGTTACCAAGAAGGCTGTTGACCCCAAGGGTTCAGAAGCATCAGACCTTATGGCTGAAACAGACGTTGCTAACCTTGATATTACTCTTCACGCCAAAGAGCTTGGTGACGCACTTTACGACAGACTCTTTATTCCTCTTTACAGACTTTTAGGTATCGAGGGATTCTATAACGCATCCACTAACCCCGGTGGTTATTACAATAAGTCTTCTATCAGAAGTGCATCAGGTTCATATGCTACAGGTTGGGGTAACATTACAGGTGCCGCAGCAATCAAGGATTACGGTGTAACCCTCTGGACCTATATCCTCCAGCCTATCATTTACTGGATGGAAAACAAGCTTTTCGTTTCTCCTGTTCAGACTATTGCAGAGCTTCTTCCCAACCTTCTTACAATGCTTGAGTATAACCAGGTTATGCCCAAGATCGGTAACATCAATATCGATATTTCAGGTACTCTTAAGCCTATCGGTATTGCATTTACACTTGCTCTTACAAAGCTTAACCTTTCAGATATTATCCTTCCTCTTCTTGGTGACATCGGCCTTACTGCCGACGTTATGAAGGGCGGTATTGCAGGTATTCTTGCAGCTCTTCTTGGCGGTGTAAGAACTACGAACCCGAATGAAACATATACGAACGATAAGGGTGAAACCAAGGACTACAAATATCTGATGAAGATAACCAAGACTGTTGAAGAAGACGAAGAAGGTAATAAGATTACCACAACAGTTACAAGCGAAACCGAAAAAGCCAGATGGAAGGCAAGTAACGGTACCACTTACTATATCAGAAGTCCCGGTCTTCTTACAGGTACTCTCTATAGTCTTATGCTTCAGGCAGATGATCCTGAAACAACAGCTGTAGATGAGAGCCTTAACAACCCATACCTTGATTGGATCTTCATGCACAACGGCTCAACAGCTGAAATTCCTCTTAAGATTCCTGTAAACCGTTTCATGGCAACCGGTTCACTCAAGGGTGGCGACCATCCCAACTCAGAATCAATCTCAATCCCCGGCGTATACGGTGACGTTACAAACTATCACATCTACTCCGAAGCCGGTGTATCAATGCTTACTCTCCTTCGTTGGCTCCTCAACGACGGTACACTTGATGTGCTTATGCCGCTTCTCAACGGCCTTATCAAGCCCACAGTTAATGCAGACGGTACAACATCAAGCATTCTTGACACAATCCTTCCTATCGTTGACGGTCAGGCTGATAACCTTATGGCTATCATCATCTGCTTGCTCAATGACTATGTAATCGGAGTTGACCGTTATCAGGACCCTGCACAGAAAACAGATGAATGGGGTAAGTGGAACGCTGAAGGTACAGAGTTCACGGCTTATCTTGACAGTGCCGGTAACTCACAGTTCAAGGTTGGTACAATCCTCAAAGAGTACCTTGCAGAAGGCAATGAAAACATTACAGCTGAAGAGCTTGAAAATGGTAACTATACTGACGCTGAACTTATTGCCAAGGCTGACCTTGCAGTAGAAAACGCTGACAAGCTCATCAACAGCCTTGTTCCCACACTTCTTATTGCTCTTGAAAATACCCTTATGGGTGTTGACGTAGTCCGTGACCTTGGTTTCGGTGCGGCAATCGAAAAAGCAAAGGAAGCTATTGAGAAAAACAATTCAAAATCAGTAAACCTCGAATCAATCGTTGTTGACACAGTTATCGGTAACGATCTTCTTGACATCATCATGAATCTTCTCTTTGGCAACGGTCTTCCCACCAAGGCTAAGGATGAAGCAGGTAATGCTATCCAGGCTCACACCGATGGTGATAAGATGAAGCTCAATTATACCTACGGTGACGGTACAACCAAGGAGCTTGAGTTCTACATCACAGCAGGTACACCTACTGCACCTCTTGCATATGATGAAAAGGGCGACGTTGAAATCGTACGCCAGGTTAAGTATGCTCCTGTTCTTGATAAAGACGGCAACGAGACCGGTGAATACACAGATGAAATTACAGGCTTCGTAGTTAACGAAGGTCTTCTCGGTGGTCTTCTCGGCGACCCCGAAAGCATTATCAATAAGATTGTTAATGCTCTTGGCGAATTTGAGCTTGACCTCAGTCCTGCAGGCTTCTATTCAGCATGGATTGACAGCACTCAGAGCTCAGAAAACGCAAACCTTGCAGCATGGCTCACAAGCCAGGCGAAGGCTCACCTTACAGCAAATGGCGGTTCACTTACAGATCTTGGTACTAATGCTAAGATTAAAGACTATCTCCAGAAGAAGATGACCTGGGGTGACATCCGTGCACCCAAGGGTACTGCATGGCTTGCAGAAACCACAAATCTTGACACTAAGATCGACAATTTCCTTGAGCTCATTTGTGATCTTCTTACTCCCATTAACCCTGTTCTCGCATTCCTTCTTTCAGGCCAGAGCATCGTTCTCTTTGACGAGCTCAAGCTTCAGGGTGAGGACGGCTACTCAAGAGGTATCGTAGCTATTCTCGAAGCTCTCGGACTTGATGAAGCTTGTATGAGTCAGGCTGACTTTGACAAGTTTGTATACGGACAGAGCGTATCTGATGTTGATGCACTTGCAAAGAGTCAGGGCAGAAGATTTGCTAAGACTGTAAAATCACCTCTTGAGCCTCTTATGAAGGCTATCAAGACTCTTCTTGTTGGTACAACTGCAGCAGGCTCAACAGGTACACTCGGTCTTCTTGACGCTCCTCTTCAGACACTCTTCAAGAAGCTTCCCAACATTGCTTACAACCTCTACCTCTTCAAGGGTGCAGACGGTAAGCAGACATGTAACTTCTCAATCGCAGTTAAGAACCTCATTGCTCCCGTTCTTAAGATCCTTGACATCGTTGATCCCGTTCTTTCAAGAATTCTTGTTCTTGATATCGAAGCACTTCTTGACAGTATTCTTGATATTGAAGCACTCATTAACAACCTTATCGGCAGCCTTGTCGGCGGCGGTGAGGAAGGTCAGGCTACAAGTATCGCTATCTTTGACTTCGGTAAGCTTGCAGCTGACTCATCAACAGTTAACCGTAACGCAGCTACATACCGTTACAATGTTGACGAAAAGGGCAATCAGGTAACTACGTTCACAAAGTTTGAAGGCTCAGCAGGTAAGTTCTTCATCACACTTATCAGAACACTTCTTACAAAGGATGTTGTTGGTGCAGTCGGCGATATGCTTGAAGGCGTATTCAACAAGAATCCTGATGACCTTGAAGGCAACCAGAGAGTTATCGACGTTATCACAATGATCGAAAACAACCTCTGCAAGCCTGATACCGAGAATAAGCTTAAGGGTGGCGCATATGTTGACTACCTTACAAGTATCATTATCGACATTCTCACAGACTATGAAGCTGATGCAGGTGAATTCTACTTCTACGAAATCATCAACCGTGTAGACGAAGAGCTTCTTAAGGTTGAAGATCAGATTGAAGCAATGGGTGATGACAAGTACGGCATCAAGCACGACGGTTATGATTGGGCTACAAAGCCTGTTGATGAAAACGGTAAGGTTCTCTTCACAGAGGCTGAAGTAAATGAAACTATCGATAACCTTGACCATGTTGTCCGTACAGCTGTTCCTGAGGTTCTTGAAACTCTCATGGCTAACGGTGTACTTAAGGGCGGTACAGTTGAATCACTCGACGGTAAAGATGGTCTCTGGGGTCTTGTTAAGGGACTTCTTAACGACTTTATCTTCAAGGATGATGCTCTTACATCAATTGCAAACCTTGCTCTTAATCTCCTTGGTTCATCAGGCGATTCAGCTACAACAAGTGTAATCGGTGAAGCTCTTAAGGCAGCAGGCTTCGATATTACCTTCGACGCATTCCTTTACGATGCTACCGGAGCTCCTTCCGCTCTTTACGATTACTTCACATACGGCTTTGACAAGGATGCTGACGGCAAACTTATTCCCGTGCCCGAAAATGATCCCGCAGCAGGCCTTGATATGTACTATGTAAACGGTGTTCCCACTGAGCTTACATGGGCAAATGCATACATCAACCACAGCGTTCTTGCATATGAATTCGATGAAAACGGTGAGCTTCTCTTCAATGATGACGGCACACCCAAGTACAAGGTTCAGCAGGGCGACCAGATTTCTGACAAGGCAGATGTAACCGATGAAGAAACCGGTGAAGTTATCGGTCAGAAGGACATTTATAAGTACGAATATACAATTCCTGCAGATCCCGATGTTGAAGGATCAAAGGATGAAATCAAGACCGTATGGCTTGATAAGAAGGGCGAAACCGCTTACGTAGTAGGTGAGGAAAGCTATACCCTTACAGCTGTTTACGGTGACAAGGTTGACGAAGACGGCAACCCTGTATACGAAAGAACAGTTCTTACAACTGCATATCCTCAGGTAACTAAGGATGGCAAATACGCATACACATACACAGACGTAGAAGGCGTTGAGCAGACATACTATGCTGATTATCAGCAGCTCAAGGTTCTTGACAGCGGCGAAACAAACGACCAGGGTGAGAAGATTTACTACACCCTTAGCCCCGTATACTCTGAAACACTCAGTGACCGTGCTTGGAAGTGGGGCATTGACGAACTCGTTGGTGAAGAAGGCGGCAGAGATAAGTTCACCTTGAGAAAGATTGAGTTTGTAAACATTCTCTGGAGTGTTCTTGAACCCTTCTCAATGGTAATCGGTGCCCTCTTCGCAGGCGGCGCACTCGAGCTCTTTGACAGCACACTCAACATCGAAGGCGGTTGGGGTTATGAAAACTACATTCTTCCCTTGCTCCGTGCATTCGGTCTTGACTCAATTATTACACTTCTCGGTTCAGAAAAGCTTGCAAAGCTTTCAACAAAGGATGCTCAGGGTAAGGTAATTACTCACCTTATGACTAAGGCAGAGTATGAAGAACTTGCTTATGATGAAAACGGCAAGCTTGATCCTGCAGGTCTCGGTGTGGCTGTAAAGAATATCGTAAACTACGTATTCTACTTTGTTGAAATTCTTTGCAACTATCCCGTAGAAACACTTGCAAACGCATTCCCGACTCTTGCATACTTCCTGTACGCAGACGGTCTTGCCAATATCGTAAGCGGTATCCTTGTTCCTGTTACTACTCTTACAAACAGACTTAAGGAAATCATCGACCTTGATATCAACGCTCTTGGCGCAGGTCTTATCGACTTCCTTGCAACAGGTGAATGGGAGAACTTCCAGGAATCACTCGGCGGCTTCATGTACATCGATCCGAATACAGGTGATCTTGTTACAAACGTACCCGAAGATCTTAACCTTACATACTCCATCCTTTCACTTATCACAAACCTTGAATTTGACCTTTCAAGCATCGTAGGTGATGATGATATTTACGGCGGCAAGTACGGTATTGCACTCTTCCTTGACAAGAATGCTGAACATGCTGCAAAGGCTAAGATGAAGCAGGCAGACGAGCTTGCAGCTGCAAACGCTGAAGCTAACAAGGAGCAGATTTCTGCTCTTCGTAAGGAAGCAAGAAAGCTTCGTGCAGATACTCTTAAGAACTTCCTTAAGTCAATCGCTGCTCTCGGTGATCCCGTAAGCGAGCATAAGGACAAGGCAAACGAATACATCAAGAATAACTACGCAGATTATGTTTATATTTCATCCACAGGTACTGTTCACGTAAGCAGAGCAGAAGTGCTTATGTTCCTTCTTGACTTCATCTTCGAGAACAATACCCTTAAGGAAGTTATCGGTTCACTTCTCGGCTATGACATCACAGACGTGAATACAACCGACGCTGAGCTTCTTGATGAAATCATCACAAACGTATTCAACAACCACAACTCTCTTGTTGACCTCATTGTAGCTCTCTTCACAGACTACGATGTAAAGCAAATCGCAGCAATTGAGCTTAAGGCTCTTCAGTCTGAAAACCACTTCGAATTCTACGAAGATGCAGGCTTTGAGACACATGAAGAAGTTCTTGATCACAACAATAAGCTTGCTGCAGGTGAAGCAAAGGTTACAGAAATCTCACGTGTTAAGACAGCTGCAACTATCGACAACCTCGATGCACTTGTCGGCACAATTCTCAACCTTTCACTTCTCAAGGAACCCCTTACCAAGGAAGGCGAGGGTATCTTCAACACACTCTTCGGTCTTACAAACGATGACACAATCACTCTTCAGGCAATCGTAGATGCAGTATTTGAGACATATCTCTATGATGATAAGGGTCTCAACGGCATTATGGATATGCTCATCGGTCTCCTCGGCGGAGAAGGCTCAGCTCAGATTATCAACATCGTTCTTGATATCCTTGCAGGTGCAGGCTATGACCTTACACCCGCAGCATTCAAGACAAATGTTCCTCAGCTTGCTGACACAATCGGCGACGCTAAGACATGGGCTGACGTTGTTAAGGCTAACTCCAAGTATCAGTATGTAGTCAAGAACGACAAGGACGAAGTAACTGCAACATACTATGCAGATGAAAAGGGTCTTACAGAGCTTGACCACGACAATGATGCAACAACTGAAGCTATTGCAGTTATTGCTGATATGGTTCAGAAGCAGGTAAGCCGTGAAGTTGAAAAAGACATCACTGATACCGAAACCGGCGAAGTTACCAAGAAGAAGGTAACAGAATATAAGTATACCTATTCAGCCAAGAATGCTGACGACGAGCTTGAAGATGTTGTAACATGGCTCGAAGAAGCAGGCAAGACTGAATGGATTGAAGTTGCTGACAACACTGAAACAGAAGAAAACGAAGAAGTCAAGCATCTCGTTGAGGCTGTTATGGAAGATACTGACAAGCAGAAGACTGCTGTTAAGATTTCCGCAACATGGGGCCTTCAGACTCGTGACGACTTTGTAGACGTGCTCTGGAATTGCATTAAGCCTCTTGCTCCCATTTTCGCAATGCTCTTCTGTGAAGGTGAATTCACAATCTTTGATAAGGTTACTCTCAAGGGCGCAGCAGGCTACGAAGGCTTTGTTCTTCCTCTTATTAAGGCTCTTGCTATCCCTGCATACAAGAATGCAGCAGGTGATGCATATCTTACAGATGCAAAGTACGTTGACAATTATGCAGAATATAAGGCAGAAGTTTACGGTGCTGACGGCGAATTCGGCACAGATGATGACAACGCAAAGATTATGCTCACAACAATTACTGATGCTCTCTTTGCACTCATCGATTCACTTTGCGCAAGACCTGTAAACACTATTCTTACACTTATTCCTTACCTTACTCACTTCATCGAAAGTGACGGTATTGACAAACTTCTTTCAAACCTCCTTGTTCCTGTGACAACAATCACATCCATGATTGAAAAGATCTACAAGATTGACCTTCTCGGTATGGTTAAGGATCTTCTCAGAGGTCTCATCAAGGATCTCAACGACAAGGCAGGCGAAACATCAGACAGCACCGCTCCTGAAGATCAGGCTACAACAGGTGGTGCAGCGGCAGCATACCTTCTTGATGTAGTTGAAGAAGCTGACGGCGACAGCAAGTCAGCAGGCGAAGCTGCAATTGAAGAGCTTGTAAATCCTGCACTTGACCTTTCAGGCGGCGAAAGCTCAAGCTACTCATTCAAGGAAATCATTGTTGAGCTTCTTGAAGGCGTTTCAATCAACGGCACAGCTCTTTCATCAATTATCAATCCCGAATTCATCTTCCTTGACCTTGCATCAATCGCATGGTTTACAGGTACACAGGTTCCTCAGGTTGAAATTGATGCAGACAGACGTGACGGCAGAATCAGCGGTTACAATGCTGCAACAGAGTACACAGTTGACCGTGAATCCGTACTTATCAAGGTTCTCAATGATATCGTATTTACTGACGGTATCCGCGATCTTATCGGCGGTCTGCTTAAGTTTGACTTCAGCAAGGATGCTATGACATCACTTAAGGAAGACGACAGCAATTACCTTCTTACAGTTCTTCTCTATGGCGTATTTGAAGATCCCGAAGCTCTTGAAAGACTTCTTATTGACCTTCTCTCATGGTACGATGTAGAGTATGAAGACGCACGTACAACAAAGAAGGAATACGGTGAAAACGGCAAGGATGCTCTGAGCACAGCTGATCCCATCGATTACGAAGCAGCAGGTCTCGATAAGAAGCAGATGGAAGCTCTTCCCGCTGAATTCGATGCTCTCATCGGTAAGATTGTTCCCGCTGTAATTGCAATGCTTCCTGCAGATGCACTCGGTGACATCAAGTTCGTAGGTGCAAACCTTGAAGAAATGGTACACAACCTTCTTGCAGATCTTATGATGGATAAGGTTGTTACTGACGACGAAACAGGCGCTACATCAGTAAAGGCCGGTTTTGCAACTCAGCTCGTTGAGCTTCTTGTAAATCTCCTTGGTGGCAATGCAACAGTTTCAATGATCGTAGGTCTTCTTCCCACAATCATTGACGGTGTAGATGTTGAGCTTAAGGACTTCAAGGAAGTAAACGATGCATTCAACACTTACTTCGCAGATTATGATACATGGGCAGAAGCATACGAAGGTCTCAAGACTATCAAGAAGTATGTTGCTCCCGAAAATCCTGCAGCAGATTATGTTGCTCCTGCATATGAGGAAGGTACTCTCAACCTCTATGCAACAGATGCAGACGGCAAGCCCGTTCCCGAATACGCACTTGATGAAAACGGTGCATGGATCCCCGTATATGAAAACGGCACAACGGTAACTGACGCTTGGGGTAACGAATGGTACACCTCAGCAGGTACTGCAGCAGACGGTGAAGAAGCTATCGCTGACACATATGTTGTTGCTACTACTGAAGACGGCAAGATCGTTTATAACTACCAGTATGAGCTTAAGCTTACAGGTACTGATTCCTTCGGTATCGCAGATTATGACGATATTCTCACACTCGTATCACAGATTCTTGCTCCCTTCGCTCCCATCCTCAGATTCCTTCTTACTGAAGCTGACCTTGTACTTCTTGACGGTGTACACGTAACAGGCGGCGACGGTTATGACAGATTCATTATTCCTCTCTTCGAGGTTCTCGGTGTTGACGAATACATCGGTAGCGAAAAGTTCCTCAACAAGGCTCAGTTTGCAGCACTTGATAACGAAGCATTCACAGCTAAGATTGTTGAGTACATCGACGGTATCATCTCAATGGTAGTTAATACTCCCATTCAGACAATCGTTGACCTTGTTCCCGAGCTCGTATTCTTCATCTACTCCGACGGCCTTGCACAGGCAGTTGAACAGCTCGTTGCACCTCTCCTTACTCTTGTTGATATGGCAAACGATATCACAGCTAAGGAAATTGCAATCGAAGGCAGAGATGATACACTCGTTGCTCTTGATATCGTTGGTCTCATCACTGACCTTATCAACGACAACCTTATGACTCCCAACGGTCTCGATGAAGTTACCGGTTTCTACGGTGACAACGGTCTTATCACAAGACTTCTCACTGCAAACGGTCTTGAAACACTTCTCCAGGGTATTCTTGACAATGCAAATGCATGGATTTATGCATACGAATACACCATTACTAAGGAAATGGTTGAAGGCGCAACAGAAGATGAGCTTGTAACAGTTTACTTCGACAAGGATAACCTTGACGGCGCAACTCACATTCCTACAAACGGTAACGGTAAGGATAAGGAATTTACCCTTAAGGCTGTTCCCGAAAAGAATAAGGCTCCTATCGTTCTCGGTCTCGATAAGGATAATAGAAACGGCGAAATTATGGGTATCTTCAAGTGGATTCTTGAAAAGACCTCTAAGATCGAAAAGGTTGCAACAATCCGTGAATTCGGTGCTGAAAACGGCAAGGTATGGGGCGTTAAGGCTAACCGTGCTGATACTCTCGTTCAGATTATCTCTGAAACAGTTCTCGGCGGCGAAATGCTCACAAGCCTTCTCACATCCTTCGGTGTGAAGCTTGACAGCACAGTTCAGACAATTCTTGACGCTGTAACAGGCGAAAACAGATATGTAATCTTTGTAGTTCTTCTTAAGTACTTCAACGAATATGACGTTGAAACTATGATTATGGACTACCTGTCCTTTGAAAAGGTTGAATACGCTTACGAAACCTACATTGAAGGAACAAAGCTCAGTCAGCGTAAGCTCAGAAGAGCTATCAAGAAGCTTGACGGCTCAATCCTTACAGTAGTTCCCGAGCTTATCCCGATGCTTGAAGAGGTTGAATTCATCAAGATGCTTCTCAATAAGATCGGTGGCTACCACGGCCAGAGCCTTAAGGATCTCGTTCACGAGCTTCTCGAAGCTTATGCATTCAACGACCAGACAATGAATGAGCTTATGGGTCTCCTCATCGGTCTGCTCGGTGGCGAAAGCCTTGAAGGCACACTCTCAACAGTTCTTCCTCTTGTTAAGGATATCGTTGGTATCGACGTAACTCCTTACGGCTTCATGGAAGCAACTTCATCAGATGCTATCGCTGCTTACCTCGGTGCTGCAATTAACGCAGCAGGCTCAGCATACCTTCTTGATAAGAACGGTGACGTAGTTCTTGATGACGAGGGCGTAGAAGTTATCAAGGGCGTTGAAAACGTAACCTGGACAGATATTGCTAAGTATTACACAGTATACGTATACTCATACAACGATGTTGTTGAAGAAGTTAAGTATGAATACACCTACACCGATAAGGATGGCAAGGATCAGACTTACTATGTAGCTGAAGCTCTTGTTGCTGACGAAGATAATAAGCTTATCCTTAAGGACGGCGAAAATACTTACGAGCTCACAGCAAACGGCACAAAGACATTCTACTCATACACCACAAACTACATGTACAGCTATGATGCTGACCTCCATGGCACAGCTGTTGAAGGTAAGGAAGGCAAGACATGGTTCGGTTATGAGCAAGCAACAGACGAAAACGGCAACGCTCTCTGGGTTGACGAAGCTAACGGCGTTCCCGCAATCAAGACAGTTAAGTCAATAGTTGACGAAGAAGAAGTAGAAACAGAAGTTCGCGCAACTAAGGTTAACGCTCCCACAGGCGATGCAGCATTCAAGTGGGGTATTGACCTTGCAGCTTCACGCGGCGGTTACAATGCAGCAAAGAATGCATTTGTTGAAATTCTCGGCGGTATTGTTACTCCTCTTGAAGGCATCCTCAACTTCCTTCTTCGCGGTGAATCACTTTACATCCTTCCCGATGAAAACACAGCTAACAGCGGTGTTCTCGAAATCAAGGGTAACAACGGTTACGACAACGTAATCAGACCTCTCTTCAGAGCTCTCGGTGTTGACCAGTTCGGTACAATTGTGTCAACAGCTGATTACATGGCAGGCAAGGGTTCAGCAGTTACTCTCACAGCTATTACTGACGGTATCTTCACAATCGTGGAAGCCCTCACTAGTGGTCCTCTTGAGTATATCTTTACTCTCCTTCCTTCACTTTCATACTTCATCAGCTGTAACGGTCCCGAAGTTGTTCTCAACAACCTTCTTTCACCCGTACTTGCTCTTCTCAACCTTGCAGATCCTATCGTAGGTGACCTTCTTGACGATCTCCTCGGTAAGACTCTCAGCGGCGTATTCGGCAAGTTTATGCCTGAAAATATCGACTTCGAAGTAACAACTGACTACAAGTCACCTGTTTACGTTGAAGTTGACGGCACAAACGAAGCAGGCGAAGACGTAAAGGTTAAGCTTCAGGCAACAGATAAGGGCGAAAAGATTAAGTACAATGATGTTGAATACTACATCACAGCAGGCGACGGTGAACCCGTTGAAGGTGCATATGTTGTAACAACTACAACTGACGCCGAAACAGGCGAGACTATCCCCGTATTCAACACCTATAACGCATACGCACTTACAGATATTCTTAAGATCTGCGGCGAAAACGGCGACAATCTTGTTAAGATTATCAACGGCCTTGTTGGTCCTCTCCTTCTTGGTAAGGATGCAACAGAAGAAGAAAAGGCTGCATTCCAGCTTCTTCCCGAAACCTTCTTCGCAGATTATGCAAGCCACGCAGTAATTATCAACAAGCAGACAGCTAACGCTAAGTTCTACTACACTTACCTTGTTGACGATAAGGGTACAGAAGATAAGGCTGACGACATTTATGCAACAATCGCAGCTGACAAGTACAATGCAGAGACAATGGGTCCTGTTGACACCACAAAGACACGTTATGTTGTTGACTGGTTCAAGGTTGACATTGCTGACTCAGCAGTATATCTCCTCGACAACGTACTTTCAGAATCACTTCTTACTGAAATTGCAAACCTTGCAAAGATTGACCTTGAGGATGAAGGCAATATCCTTAGCGGTATCCTCAAGAACCTCATTGATGGTAACTTCAACGGTCTCGTAATCGCTGATATCATCACAGCGCTCTTTGAAAATTACACAATTACTTACAGCGAACTTTACGGTGAATACATTGTTCCTGATCATAGCCACCTCAACGCTCTCAACGGCGAAGATGCAGCTTCATCAGCTGATAAGAAGGCTAAGGCAAAAGAGGTTCCCGGACAGCTCGACAATATCATTAAGGAAGCACTTCCCGCAATTGCTCCCATCCTCTCCGACCTCCTTGCTCCCAAGGAAGGCGCAGAACCCACAATCCTTAACGATATCTTTGACAACTTCTCAACAATCGCAGACGATGCTGATGTTGCTGACCTCTACGAAGTAGTTGAATATCTCCTCGATGATCTTGTATGGTCTGATGAGCTTGTAAATACTCTCGTAGCTCTCATCGTTAACCTTATCGGCGGTACTGAAATTGTTGGTACTATCATTGAGTACTTCGGTCTCACAGGTATCAAGCTTGATCCTCAGAACTACCTCAAGAAGGTTACTGATACTTACGGCAGCAAGAACACTGACATCAGAGTAGCTGTAACAGCTCTCAAGGATGTTATCGGCTCAGCTACAACATGGGCAGATGTGGCTAAGAATGCAACAACAGTTCTTTATGCTTACGAATATGTTTACGGTACAGATGCAGAAGGTAATGACGCTAAGTACACTGTATACCTTGCTGACGCTGACGCTAAGACCTACGAGCATACAGCAACCGTAGGTGAAGGCGAAAATGCTCAGGAAGTTAAGAAAGAAGTAACTCTTAAGGCAACAGGCGCAATCAAGGCTGAATACAACAAGGTTGTTGATGGCGAAACTGTAGCAGATATCAACTGGGGCGTAAACAGCGCAAAGGATAAGAAGCAGGCATTTATCAATGCTCTTGCAGTTATCATTGAACCTCTCTTCCCCGTACTTCAGCTTGTTCTCCAGGGCAAGACTCTCACTCTTATCGGTCACGATAAGGCAGCTTACGAGCCCGTTAATATGATTGAATACGAGGCTGACGGAACAACTCATGAAGTAATCGATGATTCAAGAACCGGTAATGAAATCGGTAAGGGTTACGTTGAGCTTATGGGCGTAAACGGCTACGAAGAACTCCTTGTTCCCGTACTCGATGCAATCGGCGGTCTTGAAGCCTTCGGTGCATACGACAAGAATACAAATCCTGATGGTATTATGACCGCTGAGCGCTTCTGCAAGATCAGAGATGCACAGCAGATGCTTACTTACATTGTTGACGTTGTGCTTGCATTCGTTGACAACCTTGCAGCAAGCCCTGTAACATATCTTGCAACATACCTTCCCTCACTCCTTTACTTCATCGGCAGTGACGGAGTATACAACGCAGTTCAGTCAGTTCTTCAGCTTGTAAACGGCCTCATCGCTGTTGCTGAACCCGTAATCGGTAAGGAAGGCATCAAGCTTTCAGATACCCTCGGTCTTCCCCTTGATCTCAAGATGCTTAAGCTTGATGATTCAGAGGTTCCCGGTAAGGTTCAGAAGCTTGACGAAGATGGCAAGCCTGTTGTTGACGCAGAAGGCAAGCCTGTAATGGTAGACGGTATGATCACCATTAAGGGTCTTTGCTCAATGATTAACGGCCTCGTTAAGAAGGATAACCTTATCAACAAGGATATGATCCTCAAGCTTGCAGGCTACCTCGGTGACTACAAGGTTATCGATACAGTAAGAACAACTGCATCCTCAGTTCTTTACGATACAGAGCTTGATGCATATGTTGACAAGAACGGTACTATCGTTGCTAAGAAGGATGGCGACATCTGGGTTGACGATCTTGGTATGACAACAACCAAGCCCGTTGCTAACGGCAAGATCACAACAATCGTTGGTGATGTTAAGTACACACTTACAGGTCTTCTTCAGTTCGCACTTGCAGACGGTCTCGTTGGCGGTCTTGTTGATACCTCCTCAATGGAAGGCATCCTCAAGTCAATCATCGACAACGTAATGGGCCCGAACGCAACAAAGAACGTAACAGAAATTCTTATCAAGCTTCTCAACAAGTATGTAATTACTTACGAAGCAATCGAAGATCCCGCTGTAGCTCTCAAGTCAGCTCTCACCGATTACGCTAAGTACGGTGTTGAAAAGACAGAGGTTCAGATGGCTCTCGCTAACCTCCAGGCACTTCTTCCCGAAGTTCTTGATCTGCTCGGTGTTGGTTCACTTGAATCACTCGTTGCTGATAACCTCTATACCGATAAGGTTGTAAACGGCATCATCGTAATGCTCGTTGGTCTCCTCGGCGGTATGGATGACAAGACATGGACAATGATCACTGATATCCTTGGCTATGTTAAGGACATCGTTGGTCTTGATATCAACATTGCTCCCGAAGCTTATGCAGCAGAAGGCAATGCACTTGCTGACTTCATCAATGCAGTTCCCAAGAAGACTGTTGAAAATGAAGACGGCACAACAACCGAACTCGCTCTTACATGGGCTGACGTTGCTGAATTCTACACCAAGTACGAATACCGTTACATGGTAGAAGAAGCTAAGGAAGCTCAGGGCACAGAAGGCGAAGAAGGCTACGTAGCAGCAGTTGACGCTAAGTATGTAACCGTTTGGTTTGCTGATGCTGACCTTGACGGTAAGGATCATACTCCCACAAGCGGCGACTATGCAGGTAAGACCTTCAAGCTTGAAAAGGTTGAGACAACAGCTTATGAATACAGCTACACAGTTCCCGCAACCGAAGAAGGTAAGGAAGCTGAAGTTGTTAAGTTCTTCTCAACTGACGATAAGCTCGAAAAGACAACAGTTAACGAAGTTGAATATGAAGTAGCTAAGACAGGTGAAGTTGAAGTTACTCACAACACTAAGATTGAATCCGACTTCGTATGGGGTCTTGCAAGCGAAACCTCACTCAACGCTAAGGCTGACAGACTTGTTGACATCGTAACAGATCTTCTCAAGCCTCTTGACGGTGTACTTTCACTTCTCCTTGCAGGCGGCGTATATGAATTCGACGGCACAACATACGGCGAGTCACTCGGCGCATTCAAGGAAATCAATATCATGGGCGGTAGCGGTTACAACTATGCTATCATCCCGCTTCTTGAAACTCTCAGCGTTCCCGCTGCAGAAATCAAGACTCAGGCAGAATACGAAGCAACAATTGAAACAGACGGCACACTCGGTTACATTCTGAAGACAGTTCTTCACACTGTAAACGACAACCTTGATACACCTCTTGGCTTCGTACTCGGTCTCTTTGCAAACCTTGCATACACAATCTCCAAGGACGGCGCAACAACCTTCGTTTCTAACCTCATTGCTCCTCTTAGTGAAGTAATCGAAGCTATCGAAGGCGTACTTCCCGTAGCTATCAAGGTTAACCTTATGGCTCTTATGGATGGCGGCTCAATTGCTGAAATCCTTCTTGGTGACGATGTAGCTCTCAAGGGCGCAGAAGTAGGTCTCACTCTTGACCTTGACTGCGATACTCTTGAAGAACTCATTGCAAAGGTTCTTGCTAAGTTCGTAGCAGGCTTTGATATCGAAATCAAGTTTGCTGACATCGCAGCTAAGTCAGCTAAGGTTGACGAAATGGGCGATATTATCTACACCAACTCAAAGGTAGACTCCAAGTGGGATATCTGTGTTGGTACTCCCGGAAAGAACATTGAAGGCGATCCCGCAGCAACAATCATCACTCTCCTTTCAATGATCATCACTTCCGAAAATATTGACGCACTTCTCCAGATGCTCAAGCTCGATCTCACAACTCTTGATCCTGCTATCGCATCACTTATCGATAAGGCTATCGCAAGTCCTGACGTACTCATCGGCGCAGTTATCAAGCTCCTTGCTTCTAACTACGACATCACTGAGTTTATCAAATCAATGGTATTCTACTTCCTCGGTGAAGCTGAATACGATTACTCAGGCATCAAGGGCGGTCTCCTTGACGGCGGTCACTCAGCAGTTAACAATGCAATCGCTAAGTTCGACAAGATGGTTAACAACCTCATTCCCAAGCTTCTCAAGCTCCTTGGTGAAGACCTTGATGTAGCATTCATCGCTGATATCTACAACGGTCTCGGTGCAGACGCAGCACATGCTGACATCCAGACAGTAGTTGACTATCTCCTCAATGACCTTGTATTCAACGACAAGATGATGAACTATCTCCTTGGCGCAATCGTAGGTCTCCTTGGCGGCATCGATGCTAAGACATTCACAACAATCGTTGACATTGTTAAGGAAGTTATCGACATTGACCTTTCACCTGCAGGTATTGCAGCTGTTTCCGCAGAAAACGGCTGCAAGATTGCTGAATTCATCGGCAACGCAGAAACATGGTCTGACCTTGCAGCAGCTCACAGCTGGTACGAATACAGATACATGGTTGAAGAAGGTAAGGATGCAGTAGGTGAGGAAGGCGACGAAGATTATGTACCCGCTGTTGAAGCTAAGTATGTAACAACTCACTTTGAATCCGCTGACCTTGACGGCACAGATCATACACCTACAACAGGCGAATATGCCGGCAAGACCTTCAAGCTTGAAAAGGTAACAAAGGACGACAAGCACGTAACTAAGGTTATCCTCACAGAAGAATGGAACGTAACCGGTAAGGATTCATTCCTTAACATTCTCTATGAAATCACTGCAGTTATCGAACCTCTCCTTGCATTCCTCTTCAAGGGCGAAAACATCAATATCCTTATTGATACATTCAGCCTTAAGGGTAACAACGGCTACGAAAACGCTCTTGTTCCTCTTGCAAAGGCATTGAACATTGACATCGAAGCAGATGCAAGTAAGTTTGCAGACGCAAACGAAATGCTCAAGGAAGTTGTAGACGGCATCTTCGGTCTCGTTGAAGACATCGAAAAGGCTCCCATCTCAACAATCCTCGAGGTACTCGGCTCTGCATCATACTTCATCGCAAATAACGGTATCGCAATCGTTATCGAAAACCTCATCAGCCCCGTAACAGGTCTCCTCTCAATCTTCGAGAAGAAGACTCAGAACACTGATGGTACAATTACAAGCGAAGGTATCACAATGGCTGATATCAACGCACTTCTTAAGAGCCTCATCAAGATGGATCTTAACGATATCACAGGTATCGCAGGCGAAGACGGCAGCAAGCTCGTTTCAATGATCAACGGTCTCCTTCCCAAGGTTGAGCTCGTTGGCGAAGACGGTGCAATCAGAATTGCTGAGCCTCTTCCCGCTAAGTTCTTCGAAATCATGAGCACATATGCAATTGATTATAAGAACCTTTCAGCTGATGATAAGACAAAGGATAAGATCAGAGTAACAGAAGTTGATGACTGGTCAGTTGATAAGGCAGACGTACTTATGTATCTCCTTTCAACAGTTTGCTCAGACGACTTCCTTGCATTCCTTGGCAGCCTTCTTAAGGTTGAAGCAGGCACAATGCTCGGCGATGTAATCTATGGCCTTGCAGGTGACGAAGATAAGGTTATCAACATTATCTCAATGCTTCTCAACGAATATAAGCTTGTATACAACAAGTATGCTCAGATCAACATCACAAAGATCAACGTTGATCCCAAGGCTCCTCTTGACGATGAAAATCTTGCTCAGGCAATCCAGGCAATCGACGGACTTGTTCCTGCACTTATCGGTCTCCTCGTTAAGGATGCAGATTCACTCAAGGGTCTTGTTGAAAACCTTGTTGCAGGCGCAGACCTCGGCAACCTTCTCATGAATCTCCTTGTTCCTCTTCTCGGCGGTCTCAACATTGATGAAATCCTCGGCTACGTGAAGGAATTCAGTAACCTTGACATCAAGCTTGATCCTTCCGCATGGACAACAGATGCTGATTCAGCAGTTGCTAAGTTCATCAATGCAGCTACCGACACAGATGCTGACGGTAAGATCTCATGGGCAGAAGTTGAAGCATTCTATACTCAGTACGAATACAGATACCTTGTTAAGGAAGCTGTAGGTACAGAGGGTGAAGAAGGCTATCAGGCTGCTGAATATGTAACAGTTTACAAGCCTGAAGCAGGTAAGACAGATTACACAGTAACTGTTGGCGAAGGTAAGGACGCTAAGACCTATACTCTTGAAGCAGTTAACAAGTATGAATACACTTACGAAGTAACTACAGGCGAAGGCGAAGAAGCTAAGACTGAAACAAAGACAATCATTCTTGATAAGGCTGATTACACCGCATACGATGTAGACGGTGACGAAACAACTGCTGATGTAGCTGTTAAGTTCTCAAAGAATGTACAGAACTCCAAGATGCTCAGCGAATTCGATTGGAAGATCGACAACTTCGCAGGTCTCAAGAGCTTCGCAGTTGACCTTCTCAAGCCTCTCGACGTAGTATTCGAGCTTCTCCTTGCAGGTGCAGATATCGTTATCGCTCCTGATAATAAGGCAGATGTAGAACCCTATCCCGCACAGATTACTGTCCGCGGTGCTGACGGCTACAACTTCGCAATCATTCCTCTCCTTGAAGCTATCGGTGCAACCGGTCTCAAGAGCCAGGCTGACTACGAAGCATACTCAGAAGCACAGGGCTCACACCTTGCATACGTTCTCGACGTACTCTTCGCTGAAGTTGAAGAAATTCTTGCAACTCCTGTATCACAGCTTATGTCAAGACTTGCAAACCTCTTCTACTTCATCGGTAACAACAGTGTCAACGGTCTTGTTGACAACCTCCTTGCTCCTGTAAATACTCTTATTGCAGAAGTAGATCCTGTCTTCCCGCTTGCAATCAATATTGATGTAAGCAAGATCGGTACAGACGATATCCTCGGTCTCTACCTCGGTAAGGCACATCCCGGCGTCAAGTCAGGTATCCATGTAAACGTTGAAGCAACAGCTCTTGCTGAGCTTCTCAATGACCTTCTTGAAGGCATCGAAATTAACGGTACAAAGCTTGGCCTCAGCCTTGATCTCAACTGGCTTGAAATCGCAGCTAAGATGGCTAAGACAGAAAATTCTGACAAGCAGAACGAAACAGGCGCAGCAATCAAGAAGAACGCATCAGCAATGACATACTCAGGTTATGACAATGTTGAAGGCAAGACAGAATATGCTGACGGTATCTACTACAACATTGAAGGTAATGTTGTTGATACATTCGTAACTCTCCTTCAGGTAATTCTTACTGATGATAACACAGCAGCTGTAAGAGATCTTGTTCTCGGTCTCCTTGCAGAAGGCGAGCTTAAGGATATCCTTGACGACATCCTTTCAGATCCCGATGCAATCGAAGAAGCAATCGGCGTTGTAGTTCTTCTCCTTACCGGCGAAGGCGAAATGACTGATTATCCCTTAACATTTGCTTACAAGTTCCTTGGTAAGCTCGACTTCAACTATGAAAACGACGAGCTTGAAACAAATATGAGCAGCGTTGAAGCAGCTATCAGCAAGTTCGATAAGATGATCGCTCGTGAAGCTGTTGGCGTAATCAAGATGCTCGGTGCACCTGCTGAAGGTACAGCTAAGGATGATTACACATTCTTCAACACTATGGCAACAGAACTTGAAGAAGACGACACTCTTGCTGACCTCGTTGCATGGCTCCTCGGTGAATTCGCATTCACAAAGGATAACTTCGACACAGTAATGGGTCTTCTTAACAATGTTCTTGCAGATCTCATCACTGCAGATCTTGCAGGTATCATTAAGACAATCCTTCCCATCAACCTCATGCCTTATGAATTTGCAGCTAAGACTAAGAACGCAGCTCTTATCGACTACGTTGCAAAGGCATTCGCAGCTGACGCAACAGAAGAAGCTAAGAAGGCAGTAACATGGGCACAGGTTCGTGATGCTAATGCTGACCTCGTTGATGGCAAGTGGGTATATGCAGAAAGCTGGAACATCGAAGGTAAGGACGCATTTGTAAGCACACTTCTCGCTCTCGTATCACCTCTCAACCCGATTCTTGACTTCCTCTTCGCAGGTAAGAACCTCAAGTTCGAAATCGAAGGTGTTGAACTCTGGGGCGCAGACGGTTATGCTAACGCAATCGTTCCTCTCCTCAATGCTCTCGGTGCAAAGCAGCTCGGCGTAGATATTCCCGCAACTGCAGCAGACAGCACAACAGCTATCGGCTACATCGTAGATGCACTTCTCGGTTATGAAGCTGACGGTGAGCACGTTAAGGGTGTTGTTGACGCAATCTGCGAAGCACCTCTTACCTCAATTCTTACAATCGTAGGTAACCTCAGCTACTTCCTTGCAAACGGTAACCTCGATGAACTCATCCAGAACCTCATTGCTCCCGTATTCGGTATCCTCGAGCTTGCTGAATCACTTGTTTCAAGAGATCAGCTTGACGGTATCATCGAAGGTCTGGCAAATATCGAGCTTTACGAAGGCGTAATGCTCAACATCACTAACATTATCAACATTGCAGGCGATGACGGTTCAGGTCTTGTAGCTCTTATCAACGGCCTCATCGGCGGTATCAGAGCATACGAAAAGGTAGCTGTAAATGTTGGTACAGAAGATAAGCCCAAGTACGAAAGCCAGATCGTTGTATACGACAAGGCTTATGTAGACGAGCATCCCGAATTCAACTGGTGGTCAGTTGATAAGACAGATGCTGACGGCAATGTTGTTTACGAAAAGGATGCAAACGGCGACGTAGTTCTTGACGAAAACAATAATCCTGTAGCAGAAAAGGTTTACTGGAAGGTTCTTCAGGTAATCAACCTCCTTCCCGATAACTTCTTCGTTGACTTCTCCAAGTATGTTGTTGAAGACAGTACATATAAAGAAACAGACGATGATGAAGAAATAGCAGTCACAACTGTTGGTGCAGTTGTTAACAACTGGACAATCAACCCTGCAGATGCACTCATGTATGTTCTTACAACAGTTCTTGACCACGACTTCTTCGAGACAATCCTCAAGAAGGTAGGTCTTGACCTCAGCCAGGGCATCGGTGAAACCGTTCTCTCAATGGCTGATAAGGAAAATGAACTTATCGACGTACTTGTAATGCTTCTCAATGACTACAAGGTTGTATACTCAAAGGTTGTACAGTCAACTCTTCCCACAGGTGTCGACGCAGCAGCTCCTTATGCAAACTTCGGTAAGGATAAGGACGGTAATGCTCTCCTTGATCAGGAAAATACAACTAACGCAGTTGCAGCACTTGATCCTATCATTAACACAGTAGTTGCAATGCTTGCCGGCGGTAAGTCACTTGGCGGTCTTGTAAACGGTCTCATCGCAGATGCTGACCTTGCAAACCTCATCATGAATGCACTTGTTCCCGTACTCGCAACACTTGACATTGATGCAATTCTTGCATACGTGAACGAGCTTACAAACATTAACCTTAAAACTCTCAATCCTGCTCTTTGGGATGATGTAGCATTCGGTTCTGAACTTCATAACTTCCTTGCTGCAGCTACACCCAAGACAGATGAGAACGGCAAAGTACTTGCTCTTACATGGGCAGACGTTGCTGAAGCATACACCAAGTATGAATACACCTACACAATTCCTGCTAAGGAAGCATCAGGCACCGAAGGTGAAGAAGGCTACGTAGCAGCAACAGAAGAACAGACAATCACAGTTTACCTTGCAGAAGGAGAAACTAAGATTGAAGTTGGCGAAGGTGAAAATAAGGTTACATATGACCTTACTAAGGTTCTTGGTGAAGACGGCAAGACTCAGAACAGCAAGATGATGAGCGACTTCGATTGGAAGATTGAAAAACTTGACGATCTCATTCCTCTTGTATGTGATCTCCTTGCTCCTCTTGACATCGTATTCCAGATCCTTCTCAGCGGTAAGCCCATCGTAGCTCTTGAAGATACTGTTACAGACGAACGTAACGATATCAGAATCATGGGCGGCTACGGCTACAACTACGCTATCATTCCTCTCCTCGAGGCATTCGGCGCAGATAACCTTAAGACTCAGGCTGAATATGATGCTTATGTGAAGGATACAGGCTCATCACTTAAGTACATCCTTGAAGTACTCATCGGTGAGGTTAACGAAATCCTCGCAACACCTCTTAACGAAGTACTTTCAAGACTTGCAAATCTCTTCTACATCATCGGCAGCGACGGTATTAACACAATTGCTAATAACCTCCTCGCTCCTGTTAACACCCTTATCGAAGAAGTTGACGATCTCTTCCCGCTTGCAATCAGAATTGACGTTGCAGCAGATGAAATCCTTGGCCTCTACCTCGGTAAGGAACACGAAGGCGTTGACGCCGGCATCACTGTAAACGTATCCGGTGCTGACCTTGCTAAGCTTATCAATGACCTTCTTGCAGGCATTGAAATCAACGGTGAAAAGCTTGGTCTCAGCCTTGACCTCAACTGGACTGCTATCGCAGCTAAGATGGCTAAGAAGGATGCTTCCGGCAGAGTACTTACAACAGGTACAAAGCAGGTTTACGATCTTGGTACAGTTGAAAACTCAAAGGTTCCCAACCTTGTAAATCTCACAGGCGATGCAGCAAACGCAATCGTAACGCTCCTTGACACAGTTCTCACAGATAATAACTGTAAGAGCATCTATAACCTTGTAACAGGTCTCCTTAAGAATCTCGATCCCACTCTCAAGGGTGTAATCGAAGAGCTTATCGGCAGTGCTGATTCAATCAAGGGTATCGTTGCAGCAGTTGTACTCATCCTCACAGGTGAATACGATGTTGATACTCTTCCCTATGTATTCAAGTATCTCGGCATTCTCGAGTTTGCTAAGGCAGGCGATGCTGCAACAGCAGTTGAAAGCCTTGATAAGGTTGTTGTAAATGCAGTTCCTGTTGTAATTGAACTTCTTGCGAAGGATATTACTGACGAAAACAACTTCCTCTACAAGCTCTATAACGGCACAGATAAGAATGCAACTCTTGACAATGTAGTAAGCTATCTGTTGAATGACTTCTTGTTCACAGAAGATATGATGAGCACAATCACAGGCGCTCTTCTCGGCATACTCAAGGGTATCGGCTCTGACATTACAGACATCCTCAGCGACTTCCTCGGCATTAACCTTGCTCCCGAAGCATTTGCTGCAGCAACAAAGAACAGCGAGCTTATCGCTTACATTGAAGCTGTTGAAAATAAGACTGATGATGAAGGTAATGAAATCGCTCTTACATGGGCAGATGTTGCAAATGCTAAGTTTGCAGACGGTAAGTACGCTCCCGTATTTACAGGTATCGACGAAGCAGCAGATAAGAAGGAAGCCTTCGTAGGCGCAATCCTTGACCTTCTCAAGCCTCTTGAAAAGGTACTTGCATTCCTTCTTACAAACGAAGATCTCGTTGTAACAGTTGAAGCTAACGGCGAAAAGGCTCAGCTTACACTCAAGGGCGGTAACGCTTACGAGTCAGCTATCGTACCTCTTCTCTACCAGGGTCTCGGCCTTGAAGAGCTCAAGAACGGTACAAATAAGGCTTCAGGTCTCTCAGCAGCTACTGTTTCAACAGCTAACGAAGCTATCGGCGCAGTTCTTGACAGCATCCTTGTTGATCTTGTAGGTGCAGTTAAGAAGGCTCCTCTTACAACAATCATCACAGTTGTTGCAAACCTTGGTTACTTCATTGCTAATGACGATGTTGCAGTAGTAATCCAGAACCTTGTAGCTCCTGTACTCGGTATTGTTGATGCACTCGGTGGTGTTATCACAAGAGATCAGCTCGATGCACTTATCGGCGGTCTTGTAAATGTAACTCTTCCCAACGGTAAGAAGCTCAACATTACTAACATCATCAACATCGCAGGCGACAACGGTGCAATCCTTGTTGACCTCATCAACGGACTCCTTCCCAGCCTTACTCTCGTAGATCCTGATACAGGTAAGGAAGTAGGCGTTGTAAATGCACTTCCCGATACATTCTTCCTTGACCTTGCAAAGGCTTCAGTAAGAGATGAAAATGGCAAGCCCATCGCTCTTGCAGAAGGTGCAAAGCTTGACAAGTGGACAACTGATGTCGGCGGCGCAATTATGTACGTTCTTTCAACAGTTCTTACAAGTGACTTCCTTACAATCCTTTGCGAAGCAATCGGTATTGAAGAGAAGAACGCAGACGGTAAGGACAACATGGTATACGGCATCCTTATGTCACTTGCTGACAGCGATGAAGAAGTAATTGATCTTCTCCTCATGCTCCTTAACAGATATCTTGTTGAGTATAAGGGCTACAACCAGCCTGAAATCAAGAAGGAAACAATCGATAACTTCACTTATGATTCAGAAGCAGCTCACAAGCAGTTCAACCAGGTTATCTCCAACCTTGACGGTCTTATCCCCGTGCTTCTTGAACTCCTTGTTAAGCAGGAAGGCGTAAGCAACCTCGCAGATCTTGTTTACCCGCTCTTCGTTAAGGATGACATTGCAAACATGCTTGTAAGCGCAATTGTTAAGCTTCTTGCAGGTCTTCCCGCAGATACACTCACAATGATTGAAGGTCTTGTAAGCGATCTTGCAAGCCTCAAGAATACAACAGACGCTGACGGCAATAAGGCATTCAGCATCGCTCCTAAGGCATTCACAGCTGACAACTTCGGCTCCAAGCTTGACGAATATATCGGCGAGGCAACAACATGGGCAGAAGTATGGGCAGCACACAGTGAAGAAAAGGTTAACGCTGAAACAGGCGAAACAGAAGTAGTTGCATCAGCATATGCATGGGGCATCAAGTCAACAACTGACCTCATCAACCTTGTATGTGACTTCCTTGCTCCTCTCGACTGCGTACTTACTCTTCTTACAATGGGCGGTATGATCGAAGCTAAGTTCGATGAAAACGATCCCAACAACACCTTCAAGGGTAAGACTCTCGCAGTTCTTGAAGACATCGCAATCAGCGGTGGTAGCGGTTACAACTATGCAATCGTTCCTCTCCTTGAGCTTCTTGGTATTGAACCTCTCACTCAGGAAAAATACGAAGCAAATGTAAAGGCAAACAACGGCAGTGCACTCTATTATGTACTTACTGCAATCTTCGACAGAGTGGACGAAATCCTCAAGGCTCCCATTGAAAGCCTTCTCGATATTCTTCCCAACCTCTGCTATGCACTCGGTACAGGCAGCGTTGCAACAATCGTTGAAAACCTTATCGCTCCCGTAAACCATGTAATCGAAGCAGTAGATCCTATCTTCCCGATTGCAATTCCCATCGACGTAGGTGCTCTCATTAACGGTGGCGGCCTCACCACATACCTTGGTAAGGCACATCCCGGTGTTGAAGCAGGTATCACCTTCAAGCTCGAAGGCAATGACATTGCTGCACTTCTTGAAGGCATCGTAGAAGGTATTGCAATTGGCGGCACAGCTCTTGGTCTTAAGGTTGACCTTGACTGGATGAAGCTTGCAGCATCTGCAGGTGCTGATGCTGATAAGAACGGCAAGGTTGACTTCAACGAGTCCGTAATGGATACAAAGTGGGATATCTACAACGGCGATGCTTATAAGAACATCGCAGGTGACCACGGCGATACATTCGTAACACTTGTTAAGACAATCCTTACAGAAGAAAACTGGGCTTCACTCTCCAAGGCTCTCAACATTAACCTTGGCGACTTCCAGGGCATCGTTGACGGTATCATCGAAGATCCCACAAAGCTCATCGATCTTATCGGCAGCATCTTCAGCTTCGAAGGCGCAAACTACATTCCTGTTCAGAACATGAAGGTAGAGGCTAAGCCCTATAACTACAACACTTACCTCTACATGACTCAGCAGAATGCTGACATCATCGCTCAGAACATTGACCAGCTTGTAAATGATATCCTTCAGAAGGCAGGCTTCGGATCACTCAAGGGTCTCATTGGTACACTTCTTACCAATAAGCTCGCATCCGATCTCATCGGTAAGATCACAGGTCTCCTTGCAAGCGACAGCATTGCAGGTATCCTTAATACAATCTCAGGTCTCACAACAGGCGAAGACGCAATCCTCGTTGTATACGATACAGCAGGTAATGTTAAGCCTCTTAACCTCGACCTTTCAGTACAGGGCTATGCAAAGGCTTATGCAAGCTACAAGAATGCTAACAAGACATTCGCAGCAAGACTTGCAGCAGCTAAGACCTGGGCAGACGTTGACGCATCCGGCATCGATTGGGGCGTAAACGGTTCAGTAACAAGCTTTGCAAACGCATTTGCAGCAATTCTCAACCCGCTTAACTGTGTACTTGAACTCCTTCTTGTTGGTGAAGGTAAGGCTCTCGGTTTCCTTCCCGCTAAGAATGATGACGGCACATACAAGCTCACTGCAGAAGGCATTCCTGAATGCGTAGTAAGCATCAAGGGCGGCAACGGTTACGATTACGCAATCATTCCTCTCCTTGAAGCATTCGGTCTCAAGGCTAACGAAGTTAAGAATGTAAGCGATTACAACAACGCTTATAAGGCTAACAACTCTCAGCTTATGGGTTACATCCTTGAGAGAATCGGCTTCTTTGCTGACAGACTTCTCAGCAAGCCCGTTGACGGACTTCTTACAATCCTTCCCAACGTTGCATACTTCATTGCAAACGAAGGTGTTGGTCTCGTTGTAAGAAATCTCGTGGCTCCCATCTATTCAATCCTTGGTCTTCTCGGCCTTGATCTTATGGAAATGCTCAACCTTGATACTCTTCTCGGCAGCATCGAAATTCCCATCAATCTCCTTGGTGAAAAGCTTGGTCTCAAGCTCCCGCCGATTGATTGGATGAAGCTTGCACAGGAAGGCGCAGCTGAAGTAATTGAACAGCAGACATCACGTTCACAGGCTGCTAACTCCTTCACAAACGACAGAAGAATCAAGAACAAGACAGAACTTAAGGATTACATCAAGAACTATCCTGTAGGTTATGAAGACAGAGCTAATAAGACAACTCAGACCTTCATCGTAGCAGATAAGGGCGACGTTCTTACTCTTGTATTCACATGGCTCTTCGAGCTCTTCGAGGATCCCAATAACCAGAATGCTCTTGTTGAATGGATTGCAGCAAGCTTCAATCTCCAGTCCGGTGCTAAGGAAACTGTAAGATATGCTATCAACCAGCTCTTCCTTAAGGCTCAGATCTACAACGCACCTGACATCATCGTAGGCGGTCTCTTCTCCGCACTTGGTGTTGCACTTGTATTCGACGCTGCTCTCAGAGGCGGTATCACAGAAGTACAGAAGATCTTCAAGGAGCTCTTCGGTGCAACCGGTAGCGGCACAAGCTCATACGCAAGCATTGCTAAGGTAATGCAGGATCTCACAGGTGTATGGGATGATACCGTTGGTTCAGATGAGGATCACGATCAGACAGTAGAAGATGCTGAAGAGACACTCAACTGGTTCCAGAGACTTATCAAGAAGATTAAGGACTTCTTCGCAAAGATTTTCGGTGTCTTCAAGTAAGCTTCACGGTTAACATCAACCGCTGAATAAAATTACTCCCCACTTCCTAAGAGGTGGGGAGTGTTTTGTTGTGTATATGATTAAAGGGTTCTTGGACTTTTCATCCAAGAACCCTTTTCTTTTTATCAGATCTTTTTGTGTTTCATGTGATACTGTCAGATGGATTTTAAAAGCTCGGGAAGCTTTCTGATGGCACCGAAAAGTCCTGCAAGAATTTTTCCTAATCCGAAAGCAGGCTTTTCGCCGTTGAGAATCATAAGCAAGCCCTTTGCCATTTCCTCGCTGAAAACGCCGGAGCTCATTGTAACAAAGTTTCGCATAGGAATCTCAAGGGCCATAGCCTTCATCATATCGAGCGCCTGATCGTCACCGCCGATTGATGAAACAGCCTTGTCAATAAGGTCGTTTACAACCTTGCCCCATTTGGTAGTGCTTGCATCACCAAGGGAATTAAGAAGCGTGAGGGGAGCGTTTCTGTCAATTTCTGACGGGGGAAGCTTTCTTCCGAGGATTGCCTCGAATTCGCTTTCAGAAGCATCATTCATTGTTCCGTTGTAATAGCAGGGTGATGTTTCACGGTAATCGGGAATTTCAGCTTCAACGGTGCTTTCAACATTAACTGTTGCGTTGAGTCGGATATCTCTTGAGGATGCACCTACAAGAATTTCAAATTCACCGCTTTCAACATGCCAGTCATGGATGTTAACATTGTAATAAGCAAAGGCACGCTTTGAAAGAGTAATTTCAACAGTTTTTTCTTCGCCTGCTTCAAGGAAAAGCTTCTTGAAAGCACGAAGCTCCTTTTCGGGACAGAAGATAGTGCTTTCCTTGTCCTTTACATAAATCTGTGCAATTTCTGCGCCGGCAACCTTACCTGTATTCTTCACCTTGAAGGTAAGAGTAAGCTCGTCGGTGTCCTTGATTTTCTTCTTTGAAAGCTTAAGAGCACTGTATTTGAACTGTGTGTAGGAAAGTCCGAAGCCGAAGGGGAAGAGGACGTCCTTTTTTGCAGTGTCGTAATATCTGTAGCCGATGAAGATGCTTTCTCTGTGTTCGGCAGTTGCGCCTGTTGCGGGATAAATTTTATTACAGGGAGTATCCTCAAGGCAAAGAGGATAGGTTTCAGCAAGCTTGCCGCTGGGGTTAACGTCACCGCTGAGGATTTCTGCAAGAGCACTTCCTCCTGCCTGACCGCCAAGGTAACCGTTAACAAGAGCCTTGATTTTATCAAGGTGAGGAATAACAACGGGTGAACCGCCGTAAAGAACAACGGTTACGTTTTCATTAACCTTGAGAATTTCTTCGAGAAGTTTCACGTGAGAATCAGGAAGGTTCATATGGCTTCTGTCGTAGCCCTCTGATTCGTACTCCTCCGTAAGACCGATGAAAAGAAGAACGCTGTCTGCTCTTTCGGCCACAATGCAGGCATCCTTGAGCATAATCTCGTTGATTACATCCTTCTTCTTGTTGTAGCCGGGAGCAAAATTAAGCTTATATCCCTTTTTAAGGAGTGCATCAAAGGCATCGTCAAGCTCAGTCGGATTGATGTTTGAGCTGCCTGCACCCTGATAACGGGGACATCTTGCCATTTCACCGATGACTGCAACGGTCTTATCCTTTGAAAGTGGAAGGGTGTTGTCTTCATTTTTGAGAAGAACAAGGCTTCCCTGACAAACCTCGGAAGCAAGCCTGTGGTGAGCCTTTTTATCATAGGAGGTGACGGTAAGAGCCTGCTTTGACTTGAGTAAAAGTGAAAGCATTCTGTCTGCACAGATGTCAACGCTTTCTTCCTTCATTCTGCCTTCGCGGACAGCCTTACATACCTTTGCATCATTGTAGCCGCCGGAAGAGGGCATTTCAAGGTCGTTGCCGTTTATCATACCTGTCACTCTGTCGTTTGCTGCGCCCCAGTCGGTCACAACAACGCCTTCAAAGCCCCATTCGTCACGAAGAATAGTATTCTGAAGATAGCCGTTATCGGAACAGTAGGTGCCGTTGAGCTTGTTATAAGCATTCATAACAGTCCAGGGCTGAGCTTCCTTGACCGCAATTTCAAAAGCGGTGAGATATGTTTCACGTAAAGCTCTTTCATCGATGACGCTGTCAATTGTCATACGCTTTTTTTCCTGACTGTTTGCTGCAAAGTGCTTAAGTGAAGTGCCTACATTTTTTGACTGAATGCCTTTTATAAGAGCTGCCGCCATTTTACCTGCAAGATAGGGGTCCTCTGAGAAATATTCAAAGTTTCTTCCGCAAAGAGGGGAGCGCTTGATGTTTACACCGGGGCCGAGAATTACACTTACCTTTTCTGCACGGCATTCTTCGCCAAGTGCTTCACCCATTCTGTAAAGCAGCTCCTCATCCCATGAGCAGGCTGTTGTTGCCGCAGTAGGGAAGCAGGTTGCAGGAACGGAATCGGAAAGGCTTGACTTTGTGCTGTTGGGATTTTTCTTTCTTAAGCCGTGAGGGCCGTCAGTAAGAGTGATTTCGGGAAGTCCGAGACGGGGAAGTCCCTTGAGTGTCCAGAAATCCTTGCCTGAACAGATGCCAACTTTTTCTTCGAGAGTAAGCTTGTTGAGAATTTCTTTGTTCTTCATATTTTACCTCCTGAGTTATAATACTATATCATTATAACTGTTATATATCCTGCGGTCAAGCGGTCATTTGAAAAGAAAGTCAAAAAAGTTCTTTCTTCGAGGACTGCTGCAACAGGAAAATCCGCCGTCGCAGCATACAATTATCGTATCGTCACCTATGACCTCGATATCCTTCCAGCAGATCTTTATATCTCCCTCGCCAGGTAAGAGACCGAAGCATTTGCCCTTGCCCCAGATTATTATTGAAACGATGCAGCCTGAACAGGTGTCAATTTCCACATCGCTGACACAACCGAGACGGCAACCGTTTTTTGCGTTGATCACTTCCTTGTTGCGAAGCTCAGTAATTGAACAGTTCATAAAATATCACCCCGTAAATCATATGAAAAGCACAAGGCGGAAAATTCATTCTGTTTCACGTGGATAAAAAAATAACCGCCACAGTCAAGTGACGGTTATTTTTTGTGATTTTATTCTGTAACAGTTGCTTCAGCTGAGGGGGTCTGCTGATAATATGCCTGAACTCCTTCGGGAGTGTAAGCAACATTGGCAGGCTGAGCGGAAGGCTGCTGTGCTGTATATACGGGATAGGGATAAACGTAAGTCTGATTCTGAGCAGGATAAGGAACAAATGTAGGAGTCTGTGCCTGAGGTGCGGGCTGTCTTGTTGTGCCTGCTTTTTTAACCTGGGGCTTTTTGAAGGCTGCAGGGTCGGGCTTTTCGATAGGCTTTGTGTCGATAATCTGCTGAAGAAGTCTGATTGCTTCTGCAAGAGCTCTGAAGATAACAGCAAGAACTGCTGAAACTGCAACGGATGCTGTAAAAGCAATGATGGAAGCGTTGTCAACAAGGTCGGCAATGAGAATGCCTACGATGATGCCGACAATCACAATACCGATGGAAAGCACATTAAGAGCGATAGCAACGGAGTTTCTGCCGATTTTGCCAACACCGTTTGAAGCCT
The DNA here is from genome assembly GCA_045612205.1 of Acutalibacteraceae bacterium. Taxonomy (GTDB): domain Bacteria; phylum Bacillota; class Clostridia; order Oscillospirales; family Acutalibacteraceae; genus UBA6857. Next base: position 79,531 of record JAZKYQ010000103.1, read on the forward strand.
TTACAAGCTCCTCGTATTCTTCATCTGTTACGATGATGGGAGTAACCTTTTTGCCGTCAATCTTTGTTGTAAGGCCCCAGGACTTAAGGTCAGCTTCCTTTTTCTTGTAATATTCTTCTGCACGGAGCTTTTTTAACTCCTGTATTTTGTTTTCTACCTGTTCAAGCATATTTTATTCTTCCTTTCGCTGAAAGTTTATTTCTGAATATGTTCCTTATAAGATTACCACATTTTTTTAAAATGTTCAAGTGTTATAGTAAAAAAAGAATTATCTGAATGTAAATTTATTTCGACAGCATTACAGAATTTACCACGTTCAAAAGGAAGGCTTTCATGGTATAATCGGCAGGGATACGATTAAGACAAAATTTTCGGTATCCACAGGAGGTAAAAATGAAAAGATTAATTTATTTTGTGTTCACCTTGTCGGTTGCAGTAGTGATGCTTTCACTTAGCGCGTCAGCGGCGACGGCAGGTAAGGTCACCACATCGGGCGGAAATCTCAATCTCAGAAAAGCGCCCTCACTCAGCTCAGAGGTGATTACAACAGCGAAAAACGGAAGCTGGCTTACAGTTGAGGAAAAGCAAGGGCAATGGTACAAGGTAAGCTACGCCAAGGGAAAGACTGCCTATGCAAATGAAGGTTATGTAAAGCATTATCCCAATGCAATTGAAGGAACGGTCAGCATTACTTCGGGTGTGCTTAATGTTCGCTCAGGTCCGGGTACGGATTATGCCGTTAAGGACACGATAGGAAAAGGTGAAAGAATAATTGCAGTAAAGAGCAATTCAACCTGGACAGGCATTGTTTATCAGGGAAACAAAACGGGCTATGTTGCAAAAAAATATCTCAAAAAGCTTGACAGTTCAGCGTCTTATCCTTCCCTTAAGCTTGATGTGCCCTCATTCAAGCAGTATGATTCACGATGGAAGAGCTATCCTATCGGCACAACGGGAGGGACAATCGGCTCAATCGGTTGTCTTACCACTGCAATCGCAATGGTGGAGTCCCATTCAGCTTCAAAAAGTATAACGCCGCCTGAAATGGCGAAAAAGCTTTCTTATTCATCCTCCGGGTCACTGTACTGGCCGTCGGATTACGTAAGAAGCACTGCTTCGGGAGATTATCTCGGTGAGATTTATGAGCTTCTGAAAAAGGGCAAGCCTGTCATTGTCGGAGCGAGAAGGTCAACGGGCGGTCAGCATTGGGTGATTGTTTACGGCTATGAGGGCGGAAATAAGCTCGAGGAAGAAGGCTTTCTTATCCACGATCCCGGCTCAGAGTCACGCAAGACCCTCAGAAGCTTTCTTGAGGTTTACAGTGTAAAGGACAGACTGGTTTATAAAAAATAAGACTTGAAACTTCACCTGTTTGATAGTATACTGAATGGGTAATGTTGTAAAAGAAAAGGTGAAGAAAATGAAAAAGCACAGAAAACTTCTTATTTTTGTTTCGGTAATACTTGCGTTGGCTCTTGGTGTTGTTGTCATAATGGTGCCGCATATGTATATTCCGCAGATAAGTGACAGCCTTTCAATTTCGGCTCACACATCACGTCAACCGAAAATGGTAGCTCACAGAGGACTTTCCGGTCTTGCTCCGCAGAATTCTCTTCCTGCAGTTGAGCTTTCTGTTGAATATGGATATGACGGTTGCGAATTCGATATTCATACAACGAAGGACGGAAAATGGGTTGTCATTCATGACGATACCGTGGATGCTATGACCGACGGTGAGGGAGCAGTTGCCGATTATACCCTTGAAGAGATAAGAAAGCTCCGACTTGACAGCGGTAACAATATCGAAAATTATGAAAATCTTACAGTGCCTACTCTTGAGGAGGTTCTTGAAATCCTTAAGGATACAGACACAGCGCCTGTTATTGAGATAAAGGGATGTGATGTGAAATATCTTCCCGACTTCAAAAAAATGCTTGAAGAATACGGTCTTGACGAAAAGTCAACCATCATCTCATTTGACAGAGAATATCTTAAAAAGTACAGAGAGCTTGATCCTCAGTCAGATATTATGCTTCTTTCAGGTCTGATCACCGAAGATGATGTTAACTGGTGTGTTGAAAACAATGTTGATACAATCAGTTTTTACTACTTCGGATTTATCAAGGGTGTAAAGGGCTGGTTGGCGGCAAAAAAAGCAGGACTCGGGCTTGCTGCATGGACAATTGACAATACAGTGTATAAGGATATAATGGTGCTTTTAGGTGCCGAAACAATTACAACAAACAAGCTCATAGTTAAAAAATAACAGACAGGGGATGTCCGTTAAGCAAAGAGCAAAAAAAGAAAGACAGATATATTTAAGTTGATTTTCTCGCTTAAATATATCTGTTTTAGTATTATTTCAGAAGCATGCTGTTTATTCGTTTTTCACGAGCTTGCTTCAACCTCGTTAAGCTTGCCGTTAAGGGCAAGAAGCTGTTTTTTATCAAGCTCAAAGCCGAGCATACCGCCTGCCATATTGAGCATTCTTAAAAGAGTAAAGCCACCGAGCATTTCTGTCATTGCTTCACCCTCGAGCATACCCTCAAAGGCAGAAGCTTCTTTATCCTTTGCTGCAAGGGAGGCTCGCATAAGGTCGGTAAAGATTTCTTTTCCACGTTGTGTTTTTGTGATGTCGCTGATTTTTGAATTAAGTGAAAGTCTGCCTTCTTTTTCGGTGACATCAAACCAGTTAAGCACGGCTCCTTTTTCTTTAAGGCGGTATTTTTCGTTGAAGTCATCAACCTTTCTTATGAGACTTTCGTCACGGTAATTGCCTGCCTCAGCGGAAATAAGGCTAACGCCCTTGTTGGGAATGGTGAAACGGAAAAAGTGATCCTTTGCCTGCTTTTTGCCGTAGCTTACACGGTTTACGAAAAGCTCAACCTCGGGCTGATTTGAGTAAACGGTAATTTTCACCTCATCCTCAGCTCTGTCAATGTATCTCTTCTGACAGATGTGGACAAAGGGCTCGTCGGAAAGCCAGGCCTTGTAAGCGTAAAAGGCATCCTTTTTGTACCTTCTGTCAAATGTCACAAGGCCCTTGTGATTCTGCCCGTTTTCACCGCCCTCGTTTCTTGCATCTGCACCGAAATCAAACATATCCCACACGAAGGTTGACCAGAGATACTTTCTTGTGAAAAGCTGCTTTATAAGCTCCTCGTGATAGAATGCCTGATACTCCTCGGTATAGTCACCCTGAACAGGCTCAGAGCTGTGCCAGTCAAGAGCTTCACAGCCGTATTCGCTGCAGCCGACAGGTAAGGTCGGGTGCTGCCGGTGAAACTTATCAAACCAGGGACCGTTCATTGAGGTGTCACCTCCGTACCAGCCGAAATAATGGTTGTAGGCGACGGTGTCGGGAATTTTAAGGTAAGGTGAGTCGGTGGGACAAGGGGATACAACTGCCATTGTTGTAAGTCTTGTTTTATCCGTTTCGTGACAAAGGTCGTTTAAAAGACGGTGGTTTTCTATCATATCTGGATCCTTGTCGCCCTTCATGGAAATTTCGTTTGAAAGTCCCCACACGACGATTGAAGGGTGATTGTAATTCTGGAAGATAAGCTCCTTCATCTGCCTTACGGTGTTGTTTTTTGCTGAGGGCATATGCTGTGAAATATAAGGAATTTCCGCCCAGACAATGAGTCCCTTTTCATCGCAAAGGTCGTAAAAGTACTGATCGTGCTGATAATGGGCAAGGCGGACACAGGTTGCGCCAAGCTCGTTGATAAGCTCCATATCCTCACGGTGATGCTCGGGTAAAAGCGCGTTACCGACACCCCATCTGTCCTGATGGCGTGAAACACCCCTCAAGGGATATTCTTCACCGTTGAGGATAAAGCCCTTTTCAGCGTTAATTTCAAAAAATCTGCAGCCGAAGCGAGTTGATACACGGTCAATGGCTTCTCCGCTTTTAAGAAGCTCTGCCTTTGCCGTGTAAAGGTAGGGATCCTTTTTACCGTTCCACAGATGAGGTTTTTCTATTTTTATCACGGCACTGTTATTTTTGTCAGCGGGAAGAGAGTCAATCTCGTTTCCGTCCTTATCGTAAAGGGTGAAAACAACCTTTAAACCCTCAGCGTTTTTCAGATGTGCAACAAGGCTGATTTCTGCCTCTTGTTTTGTAACCCTGGGTGTGACTTCAATTCCCGGTGCTCCGTAATATTCAAGATCAAAATGACTTTCGGGCACGCAGATGATGTTGACATCTCTGTAAAGTCCGCCGTAAAAGGTGAAGTCTGCCACCTGGGGGTAAACGGAATTATTAGCACTGTTGTCGGTGACAATTGAAAGAATAAAGCTGTTTTTGACCGCCTTTGTTATATCAACGCGGAAGGTGCTGTAGCCGCCGTCGTGCTTTGCTAAGCTTTTTCCGTCTATAAAAACCTCACAGGAGGAATTTGCACCCTTGATTTCAAGGAAGTATTTTTCTGCTTCGGGCAAATCCTCTTTTTTATCAAGCCTTTTCATATAGCAGGCTTTCCCTCTGAAGTAGTCATTGCCTCCGTCCTGACCGTCAATGTTGTTGTAGGTGTGAGGGAGATTTACAACACACCACGAGGTGTCAATTTCTTTTTCGGGAGTGGATACGGCTTTTCTGAAGTACCATTTTCTGTTGATGTTTATTATCTGTCGCATAAAAAATCTCCTTTACAGCTTCAGCTGTTGTTTTCGTGTTTTTCTTTAAGGATGCGCACATTTTCGTCAACCTGCTTTTTCTTCAGGGGATACCAGAGCCACAGAATAATGCCCAGAAGAATAAGTCCGATTGCAGGCACAAGAGTTGAAATATCGAAAATTCCGTCTTTGACCTTATCTGTTATATTGTCTGCATCGTAGCCTATAAGAGAAAGAAGTGCTCCCGAAACGCCTGAAGAAGCAGCCTGTCCGAGCTTTCGGGCGAAGGAGTAAAGCGCATAAACCGAGCCGTCCTCACGTATGCCGTTGCGGATTTCACTGTAATCAATGACATCGGTGATAAGCGCCCAGCTTACCATTGCAAAAGCTCCGAGACCTATCCAGGAGATTGCCTGAAAGCCGATATAAACAAGCACATCCTTGGGGCGGACAAAATAAAGAATGAGATTGGTTATGCCTGCAAAAAGATTTGCAACAACGCTGACCTCTGCCTTGCCGAAGCGACCTGCAAGAGGCTTTGCAAAAATTGCCGCAACTGCCATGCCGAAAACCATAAGCACCGTTGAAAGGCTGATCATTTTTGCGTTTGAATAGGTTACGGGATAAACATAGTTTGACATCTGCTGCATTGTAAGCTGAGCAAGAAGCATAACCACCGATGCGGCAATGATGGAAATGAGGGCACGGTTTTTGGCTGCATTTTTCAGCATTGTGAAAACATTGTTGTTTGTCTGTGCCTCGTTGGTTGCTACGGATTTTACCCGTTCGGTTGTAAGAAAATAGCAAAGAAGGTAGCAGATAATTGCAAGAAGGGAGAAAATTCCTGCAGTCAGGGTGAAGCGTTGACTGTCGATGACGTCGATACCGAGCTTTGCATCCTTTTTAAAGGCAATGAGAGGTACACCTGCCGTTATGATTGCACCGGCGAGCATTCCGCCGATGGTTCGGAAGGTTGAAAGGGACTGTCTGTCTCCCGGGTCGGCTGAAATTGCTGAAGCCATTGAGCCGTAGGGGATGTTTATTGAGGTGTAAAAAACAGAGCCCCAGAGAATATAGGTGACAAGAAGGTAGGCCACCTTCACTGCGTAAGGCAGATTTGCAAGAGAGCCCTGATACATAAGAAAGGAGGAGATTGCAACAGGGCCGCACATTCTGAGTATCCACGGACGGAATTTGCCTTTTTCCGTGTGTCGGCTTCTGTCACAGATGCGACCCATTGCAACATCGGTAAAAGCATCGGCAATTCTTGCAATCATCATTACCGTTCCGACAACACCTGCGCTGACACCCATAATATCGGTGTAAAATTTCATCAGAAAGCTTGAAGAGAAAAGGAAGGTGAAATCGTTTCCGAAATCTCCGAAAAGATAACCTAATTTATCCCTTATACCAAAGGGGATGTTTTTTGTGTTTTTCATTCTGCACAGTCCTTTCTGTGAGTGTTTCACGTGAGAAAATATTCATTAGTTATTTTGGGAAGATTTTTAAAAAGAATACACAAAACAGGGGCAAAAAAATATTCTCTCTTGAGTTGCTTTATTTTTTGTGATATAATGCTTTTTAATTTCAATGAAAGAAGATGTAAAAATGACAGGCGTTTTGGTAAATGTTGCAACGGTTATAATCGGAAGCTGTATCGGTCTGATTTTCAAAAAGGGTATTTCAAAAAAATACAGCGATGCCGTGATGACAGGAATAGGACTTTGCACAATTCTTATCGGTGTTCAGGGTATGCTCAAGGGTGAAAATGTGCTTGTTGCAATTATTTCAATGGTGCTCGGTGCAATATCGGGCACTGCTTTGGATATTGACAAAAGGCTCAACAGTGCAGGTGATTTTCTTTCCCGCAAGCTTAAAAAGGAAGAAGGGGACAAGATTGGAATTGCCGAAGGCTTTGTTACTGCAAGTCTTCTTTTCTGCGTCGGTGCAATGACAATTGTCGGCTCGCTCAACTCAGGTCTCAAGGGTGACCACACAATGATTTTCACAAAGAGCGTGCTTGATCTGTTTTCTTCAATGATGCTTTCGGCATCCCTTGGCATAGGTGTTATCTTTGCTGCGGTCTTTGTGTTTGTTTTTCAGGGCGGAATTGTTCTTCTTGCAGGAGTGCTTGAGCCGCTTTTAAGTGAAGGTGCGATAGCGGAAATCACCTGTGTCGGCTCACTTATGATTCTTGCTCTCGGGCTTAATCTGACGGGGATTTCAAAGTTCAGGGTTGCAAATTATCTTCCGTCCTTATTGTTTGCGCCCTTCGTCTGTTACCTCTTTGATTTTCTCGGGAAGCTTATTCCTGCATTGGCTTAATATACACGGCATAAAAGAAAGGACTTTCACATGAAACAAAACAGTAAAAATCAGCTTGTCGGCTCAGTTCTTCTTCTGATTTGTGCTTTTATATGGGGCAGCGCCTTCGTTGCACAGACTACAGGTGCTGAGTATGTCGGACCTTTTACGTTTATATGCCTGAGAAGCATTCTCGGCTCAGCGGTTCTTCTTCCCGTGATTTTTATTTCCGACTTATTTAAAAAGAAGAAGGGGACCTTTGCTAAAAACGGCAAAAAGGAAAATAAGACTCTTTTAATCGGTGGAATCTGTTGCGGTGCGGCTCTTTGCCTTGCTTCTGTTTTTCAGCAGGCAGGCATCGACAAGGGTACGGATCCGGGTAAGGCAGGCTTCATAACTGCACTTTACATTCTGCTTGTACCTCTTTCATCTCTCTTTATGAAAAAGAAGGTCCGTCCGATTATCTGGCCTTGCATTGCAGCTTCGGTGGTCGCTCTTTACCTTCTTTGTGTAACGGAAAGCAATTCTGTGGCACTTTCAGATCTGCTTGTTCTCATCTGTGCCGTGCTTTATACGGTGCATATCCTTGTAATCGACAAGGTTTCACCTCACGTGGACGGAGTGAAGCTTTCCTGCATTCAGTTTTTTGTTGCAAGCATTATAAGCTTTTTCCCTGCGTTGATTTTTGAAGGCTTTGTTTTTGAGGATATTATTGCCGCCCTTCCTTCTGTTGCCTATGCCGGAATAATGTCAAGCGGTGTGGCTTACACCCTGCAGATTCTCGGTCAGCAGAAAACCGAGCCTACCCTTGCTTCAATGATAATGAGCCTTGAAAGTGTTTTTGCGGTGCTTACCTCAATGGTTGTGCTTCACCTTTCACCCTCTCCTCGAGAAGCGGCGGGATGTGTTATTATGTTTGCGGCAATTATTGTTGCTCAGCTTCCCGAAAAAAAGAAAATTTAATTTACAAACGCAGAATAATGTGTTACAATTAATCGGTAGATAATATCTATCGGTTAATTTTTTTAAAAGGAGAAAACCAATGAGCGTTACAAAAACACTTTTTGACACAATGCCTGACGGAACTCCCGTGCATCTTTTCACAATTGAAAATGATAACGGAGTGTCAGCGGGAATAATCACAAGAGGCGCAACTCTTCAGAGCTTCAGCTGCCCTGACAAGGACGGCAAAATGGGCGACATCATCATGGGCTTTGACACAGTTGCAGGTCATATGGCTTCGGGTACCTATACAGGTAACATCATCGGTCAGTATGCAAACAGACTTTGCGGCGGTAAGTTCAGCGTGAACGGCAAGGAATATCAGGTCACACAGAATGAAAAGGGTAAAACCTGTCTTCACGGTGGCGGAGAATTCAACAGTGCAATCTGGAATGCAATCATTATTGACGACGATGCAGTTGAATTCACCTACAACAGTCCCGACGGTAAGGAAGGCTTCCCGGGAAACCTTGACGTTACTGTTACATATGTTCTGACTCAGAAGAACGAGCTTGAAATTCATTACAAGGCCGTTACAGATACCGATACAATCATCAATATGACAAACCACGCATACTTCAATCTCGGCACAACAGAAAACGGCGATGTGCTTGACACAGAGCTTATGCTCAACTGCGATTACTACACTCCCACAGACGCTGACAGCATCCCCACAGGTGAGCTCAGAAGTGTTAAGGGCACAGCCTTTGATTTCACCGAAGGCAAAAAAATCGGTCAGGACATCGGCGCTGACGATGAACAGCTTATTATGTGCCGTGGCTATGACCACAACTTCTGCGTAAACGGAGAAGCAGGTAAGCTTCGCCTTGTTGCAAAGGCAAAGGATGAAAGGTGCGGAAGAAAGCTTGAGGTTTACAGTGACCTTCCCGGTGTTCAGCTTTATACAGGTAACTTCCTTGACGCAACAGAAACCGGCAAGGGCGGCATAAAGCTTCAGAAGCATTACGGCTTCTGCCTTGAAACCCAGTATTATCCCGATACACCAAATCATCCCGAATTCCCTCAGTGCACATTCAAAAAGGGTGAAAAGTTTGAAAGTCTCACGATTTTCAAGGTTTGAACAAGAAAAGAGAAAATATAAAGAAAGAAGGAATCAGTAATGGATATTACATCAATTATCGTTTATCTTAAGGGCTTGCTCGGAACAGTTCTTGCCTTTCTTATGATGCTCTCACCGATGTCTTCTGCAGGTGAGGCATTCAGTGCGGAAAATCCTGACGAGCTCATCACAAGCTTTGCAGTTGTTTCAGACTGCCACGTCGAAACAAATAATCCTGAAGCATACAATGCTTTTAAAGGACTTCTTGAAGGTATCAAGGCAGGCGAGGATATAAAGACAACTGTTTTTCTCGGTGACAATGTTATGAACGGACAGGAGCTTGAGAATGTTTTCTTCTACACAGCAGTCAAGGCTGTTGATCCTTCCGAAAACAAGCTTGTTGTTATGGGTAACCACGACATCGGCAACGGTCAGGGTGATTACAATTCTCTGCGTGAGGCTTATCTCGGCTACAATCACGTTCTTACAGGTGAAAGATATGAGAAGCCCTACTATTATAAGGTTATTGACGGCTGCTACTTCATTACCCTTGCAATTGAAGAGCTTACTGTAAATGAAACTGTTGTTTCACAAGAACAGCTTACCTGGCTCAAGGGTGTTCTTGATGAAGCAAAGGCGGCAGATGCTCCTGCTTTTGTGCTCAACCATCATCCTATGACCTATGTTACAGGTGACAACAAGAATGTTATTTATGATGTTCTTGCAGGCTATGACAAGGTTATGTACTTCCACGGACATATTCATAACAAGCTTGAAAAGAGCAGCTTTTATGACGTGATCGGCATTCCTTCATTCAACCTTCCCCGTTCAACAGAGGTTGTTGAGTATGAGCCCGGTGACGGCATTGTTGTTGAGGTTTATGAAAATGAAATCCTTGTAAGAGGCAGAAACTTCATTACAGGCGAATGGCTTGAAGGTCTTGAATACACTTACGCATTCTGATGTGAAACACTTTTTAAGTAAAAACGAATAAGATAATAAACGAAAAAAGAGGAATGTGTCATATCATTTCTCTTTTTCGGTTTATAAATGCATAATGATGATGCATAAAGAGAAAAATATTCAAAATCAATGAATATTTTTGAAAAAATATTCAAAATAACCCTTGACTTTTGCATAAAAATGCGTATAATGATGTGCATACGAAAAAACACGGGAGAATTTCCCTATGAAGAAAGGAGTCGGCGAAGGGCGATGAAGCCCCGTCGGACAAAGAAAAATGGCTATTAAAAAGGATAAAAAAGATATCAAAAAAATTGTACTTGCATATTCAGGCGGTCTTGATACATCAATCATCATTCCTTGGCTCAAGGAAAACTACAACAACGCTGAAGTTATTGCAGTTTCAGGTGACGTAGGACAGGGCACAGAGCTTGACGGTCTTGAGGAAAAGGCTATTGCAACAGGTGCATCAAAGCTTTACATTGAAGACCTCAACAAGGAATTCGTTGAAGATTATATTTACCCCACACTCAAGGCAGGTGCTGTATACGAAGGCATGTACCTTCTCGGCACATCCTTTGCACGTCCCATCATCGCAAAGAGAATTGTTGAAATTGCTCTTAAAGAGGGCGCAGATGCAATCTGCCACGGTTGCACAGGTAAGGGTAATGACCAGGTTCGTTTCGAACTTGCCATCAAGGCTTTCGCTCCCGATATGGAAATCATCGCTCCCTGGAGAACCTGGGAATTCAAGAGCCGTGAAGAGGAAATCGAATACGCTATCGCTCACAACATTCCTCTTAAGATTACAAGAGAAACAAACTACTCAAAGGACAAGAACCTCTGGCATCTTTCACACGAAGGTCTTGATCTCGAGGATCCCGCAAACGAGCCCAAGTACGAAGAAATTCTTGAAATGGGTGTAACTCCCGAGAGCGCTCCCGATGCGCCCACATACATCACAATCGGTTTTGAAAAGGGTGTTCCCACAACTCTTGACGGTGTTAAGCTTGACGGTCCTGCAATGGTTAAGGCTCTCAACGAAATCGGCGGCGCAAACGGTATCGGTATCTCAGACATGGATGAAAACCGTCTTGTTGGTATGAAGAGCGGAGGCTTTTACGAAACTCCGGGCGGAACAATCCTTTACAAGGCTCACGAAATGCTCGAACAGCTCTGCCTTGACAGAGACACTGCTCACCTCAAGTCACAGCTTGCAGTTAAGTATGCTGAGCTTGTTTACTACGGTCAGTGGTTCACAACCTGCCGTGAAGCTCTTGCAGCATTTGTTGATAAGACTCAGGAAACAGTTACAGGTGAAGTTAAGCTCAAGCTCTACAAGGGCAATATCATCGGCGCAGGTATGAAGTCACCCTACTCACTTTACAGTGAAGAAATGGCAACCTTCGATGCTGATAACGTTTACGATCAGTACGATGCAGAAGGCTTCATCAACCTCTTCGGACTTCCCCTCAAGGTTAAGGCTATGCTCTCAAAGGATTGGGACATTAAATAAGGAAAAAACGGGTGTCGAAAGACACCCATTTTTTAGTAGTCAGTAGTTAGTAGTCAGTAGTAAGGATGGCTTCGCCACCGGGCCAAGGGCTGAGAGCCGAATAGGCCGACTCAAAATATAAAATGATTTATATGACTATTGACAAATTAATGATTTTTTAGGATAATTAGCTATAACATTTACGGGTGCGACGGATAATTCCGAATTCCGCATTCCGAATTCCGAATTTGGGAGGAACCACTATGCCACTCTGGACAGGACGCTTTAAAAAGTCCCTTGATAAAAAAACAAACGATTTTAACTCATCAATTCCCTTTGACTGCCGTATGGCTCAGCAGGATATCAGAGGCTCCGTTGCTCACGCAACAATGCTCGGCAAGCAGGGTATCATCGATAAAAGCGAAAGCGACAAAATAGTAGCTTCCCTTAAAGAAATTGCCGCAGACCTTGAAAGCGGTAAATTAGAAATTGATATGACAGCCGAAGACATTC